>CANNEP010000021.1 GCA_947503655.1 uncultured Microbacterium sp. | reverse complement strand
ACGATCTTTGTTTCGCCCGCATTCCCGATGATTGACGCGCGAATTCTTGGTGGGCTGGAACCATGGCTCGCTCTGACATTCGCCCCCGGTTCGCGAACGCCCTGACTTCGCGTCGGGGTGCGTGGATCTCCCTCGTTCTCGGTCTCCTCGTGATGGTGCTGCTCTTTGGCGCTTTTGGTTCTGCCAAGGCTCCCGTCGGCAACGCCCAAGCCCCCACGACCTCGGAGTCGGCACAGGCCGCCGAACTCATGACGAAGTTCCCAAATGCTGACCGGCAGTCGGTAATCGTGCTCGCAACCCGCACCGATGGTTCCGCGCTCTCCAACGCCAACACCGATGCACTCAAGGCCCTCCTCCCGGTGCTCAACGAGAGCGCCCCCGCCGACGCCAGCGGCCCGCTGCTCAGCGATGACGGCGAAGCCGCGATCCTGCTGCTCGTGACGATTCTGATCGTCGCGGTGCTGCTCATCATCACGTATCGCTCGCCCGTGCTGTGGCTGATTCCGCTCACGGTTGTCGCCCTCGCCGACGGCCTCGCGGGCCGCGTCACGGCCGCCGCTGGCTCGGCGTTTGACCTGCAGATCGACTCCGGAATCATCAGCGTTCTCGTCTTCGGCGCCGGCACCAACTACGCGCTCCTGCTCATCTCGCGCTACCGCGACGAGCTCCTCCTCAACGCCGACCACCGCGCCGCCCTCAGCACCGCATGGCGCAAGACGGCACCCGCGATCATCGCGTCGAGCGTCACTGTCGTGCTCTCCGTGCTGACCCTCCTGCTCGCGGTCATCCCCGGCACGCACGGCCTCGGCGTCTCGTCGACCATCGGCCTGCTCATCGCCCTCGCCGCCGTACTCCTCGTACTCCCACCGTTCCTCGCCGTCTGCGGTCGCCGCATCTTCTGGCCCTTCATCCCCCGCCCGGCTTCTGAGACCGCGGCAGTTGGTTCCGGAACCACGGTGAAATCTGAGAAGACGGGCGTCTGGCGCAAGGTGGCGACGGCTGTTGTCGGCAAGCCAGTGCCGAGCCTCATCGCGGGTGTCGCGGTGCTGGGCATCATGATGACCGGCCTGTTTGGCACGACGATCGGGCTGGATCAGGTCGAGGTGATTGGTGAGGCGGCGACAGGCGAAGAGGCGATTGCGCTCGCGACCCACCTCAAACCCGATGTGGTGCTGTGCGATCTGCGGCTCGGCGAGGGGATTGATGGTGTTGAAACGACGTCGGCGCTACGGGCGCTTGACCCGGCGCCAGCCGTGCTGATTCTGACGACGTATGACCGTGACGCCGAGATTCTGGGCGCGATTGAGGCGGGGGCCGCGGGCTACCTGTTGAAGGATGTCGCGCCCGAAACGATCGCCGATGGCATCGTGCGGGCGGCGGCGGGTGACATGGTGTTGGCTCCGCATCTGGCGTCGCGCGTGCTGCGGAGCATGCGCCAGCCGATGCCGAAACTCACCGATCGTGAGATCGAAGTGCTGCGCCTGCTCGCGACTGGCGTCACGAATAGGGAGATCGCGAAGACGCTGTTCGTGAGCGAAGCGACCGTAAAGAGCCACCTCGCGCACATCTTCACCAAGCTCGGCGTCGAGACCCGTTCGCGCGCGATTCACGTGGCTCAGGAGACCGGACTGATTTAAGCTCCACCCCCTCCCGTCGGCCAGTACAGCAAACACATTTTCGGGCGTACCCTTCATCACCCTGACATTGCGAGACATCGTTGCTCCTTCTGTAGTCAGCCATCACAGTTCGTAGCCGCGCGTTCTGCCAATTCGCGCATCGCGGCCACGACAGTCTGTTGCAACACCGCGGTGGGTTCGCCATCGAAATGGAACTCAGCGCTACCGACATTGCCGTTGGCGTACCAGCCAATGAAAACGGTTCCGGGTTCGTGCCCATCTTCGGCGTCGGGGCCGCCTACTCCCGTCGTAGAGACGCACACGTCAGCGCGCAAAACCTCGGCAGCACCGACAGCAAGCTGTTCAGCGCAGCGGGCCGAGCACAGATCAATGCCCTCATCGACGCCGAGCAAGCGCTCTTTGACATCTCGCAAGTACGCGACGATACCGCCTGCGAACCAGTCTCCAGCGTTCTCTCCGGCGCCCACTGTTTGCGCAAGCTTGCCGGAGGTTAACGACTCAACCACCCCGATCCGCAAGCCGCGGGACTGCGCCTCGGCGGCAAGCGCTTCGCTGTCACTCATCGGTCTCCTTTCGGCGTCTCTTCTCCACCATTAGTCGGCCGCATGGTTCCGGTCAACCCCCGTTACTCGAGGCGATGGGACGTCTTATGCTCGCGGCACCTGGTTGCGTGTTCGCGCGATGAATGCGTGGCCAATCCGCTTAGAGAAAGGCTAAAAAGCCATGTCCCAGCTGCAACTGGAAACGCCTGAAGATCTTCTCCGCTACCAGCTTCGGTCCGCGCGCACCATGGAAGATGATTCACTCGCTGCGCTCGGCGAACTTGCGTCAGCAGCCCAATCATCTGAGGTGAAGAAGCTGTTTCGTCACCATGCCGATGAGACGAAGGAGCAAATTGCGAATCTCAGCAAGGTGTTCGAGCTTCTTGAGCTACCGGAGTCAACGGCTCCGTCTCCCAGCACGAAGGGCATCTCCAAACAAGCAGCGTCGCTGATCGAGAAGTCGGCGTCAGGTCTGCTCGATCAGGTCACCCTCTCGTGTGCTCTGGGCAATGAGCATTACGAGATGTCGATGTATCAGGGGTTGATCGTGGCGACGAAGAGCCTGCACCCCGAGGCTGCTCAGCTTTTGCAAGACAACCTCGATCAAGAAGTTCACACCAGTGAAGAGCTGTTGAACAAGCTCAAAGAAATGTCGGCCTAACGTCGAACGGTGGCTCGGCGCGTGTGCGCCGAGCCACCGCCTCTTTCTGAATAACGTCTTCATTTTCGAGGGAGTCATGATGGGTTCTTCTGCAAGCGACTCGTCACGCGACGATGCGGCGCAACAGCTACCGCCTGGCCGTCTCGTGGTGTTTTGGTCGTGGATGGGCATCATTGTTGTCGGCCTTGCGATCATGATCGCTGTGCCCCTAGTCGGGCAATAGACATGAGAGCGATACGCGACAATGCGTTGTCAATCTTCTTCTTCGTGATCTTCTTGCTCACCCTGCTGGGGCAAAGCATTGCGGGTCTTGCCGACACCAACGAGCAGAACAGCATCCATGGTGAACCCGCCGTGACCTGGTGGCAGTTCGTCCGCTCGTCCGACTTCATGGTCGATGTGGCCGAAAACTGGCAGTCAGAATTCATGCAGTTCTTCGTCTTCATACTCGCGACGGTGTGGCTCGTTCAGCGCGGCTCGCCCGAGTCTAAAAAGCCGGGCGACGAGGGTGTCGGAACAGACGAAGAACAGCTTGTCGGTGAGCACGCACGACCCAACTCACCGCGTTGGGCGCGCGTGCGCGGTTGGCGCCGCTGGCTGTACTCGAATTCACTTCTGTTGGTGATGGGCGCGATCTTTGTGCTGTCGTGGTTTGCGCAGTCGCTCGCCGGGCTCGTCGTGGCCAACGAAGAGAACGCGATGCATGGCGAAGCGTCACAATCATGGCTGGATTACATTGCGGCACCCGATTTCTGGAACCGAACGCTACAAAACTGGCAGTCCGAATTTCTCGCCGTCGGCGCCATGATCGCGTTCTCGATATATCTGCGTCAACGCGGCTCGAGCGAGTCCAAACCCGTCGGCGTTCCGCACCACGTTAGTAGCGAAGAGTCTGAATGATCATGTCGGCACCCCTGCCACCCAGCTCCATGGTTCCGCCCACTCCTGCTTAGCGGGGGCAGACTGTAAGCATGGACCTTCGTGAGCTCACCGAAATGCCAGACCCGCAGTTTGTGATGTCAGCCGAGGGGCACCGCATTGCGACGTACTCGTGGGGAGACGACGCTGACCCTACGGTAATTGCCGTGCACGGCTTCGCGTCGAGCACGCGCGACAACTGGGTCAATACGGGCTGGGTGCGAGAGCTGTTAGAGGCCGGATTCCGCGTGATCGGCATGGACCAGCGCGGCCATGGCGCGAGCGACAAACCCCACGACGCGCACCAGTACAGCATGCGCATGCTCACCGATGACGTCATCGCCGTGCTCGACACGTACCTCGTCACCGACGCCTTCTATCTCGGCTATTCGCTCGGCGGCCGCGTCGGCTGGCAGGTCATGGCCGACCACCCCGAACACATCAGCCGCGGCGTGCTCGGCGGAATCCCCGATGGCAAGCCGCTGCGCCGCCTCAAGGTTGACGAAGCACGCGCGTTTTTGGACGACGGAACCACGGTGCAAGACAAGACGACGGCGAGGTACGTTTCGCTCGCGTCGCGTCTGCCGGGCAACGATCTTGATGCGCTCTTGGCCCTCGCTGAGGGCATGAATCTCGCCGACGACGTGCCACCGGTCAACAACCCGCCGAGCCAGCCGACGCTCATCGCGACCGGCAGCGACGATGCGATTCTCGAAGACTCACGGTTGCTGCAATCATCGGTTCCGAACAGTGAGTTCTTCGAGATTCCGGCCCGGCACCACATCAACGCACCGGGTTCGCGGGCCTTCCGCGAGGCGGGCATCGCGTTTTTGCGGGGCTGAGTGCGGCAGAGTTTCCGAGATCGGCTCACTGCGTTTCGTCTCGCCCCGCTCGTTCAATGCGCGGATGGGTGGGTTCGCCCGGCCGACCCGCAGCGTGGGAGTGCGTGCGGCTAGTTACCGTCGTTGGCTCGCGGCAGATCGGTCGTGCAGTCAACAAACCCGGTTTCGCTGGTCTGCTCCACAATGACGTCGTTGCCAATCGATACGCGACAGGTGACCGTGCGGTCGCCTTGGGTTGATGGCTCGAGGCTCACAATGAACTGGGCGTGATTTTCACTCGTGCTGACATCGGCAACAAACTGCGAGGTTGCCGTTTGCGTCACATCGTCCGCCCCGACGATGTAGCGAACCGCGAACGGATCTTGTGTCGTCGCCACGGCCTCAAACACAACTGTCTGACTCGGCGGGGTTTGCTCCCCCGGTGCGAGCACGAAAATCCACAAGAGAACGGCCAGCGCCCCAGCCCCCAAAAGGCCAAGCGCGAGAATCAATTTCTTCATCGTGTCCCCCGTGGTTCAAGCTCTCCACAGAGCCTACGGGGCAACCCGTGAGCTGTGCATGAGAGTTTCCACACGAACTCGCACCAACGCGCGCACGCCTCGTAAAGTAAAATCGGCATCGTGCCGGGACTCATCAAGGGGGAAAACAATGGTTTCATATGACGAGCTACCAGACATCAAAAAGAAGATGTACCTGTCAGCCATCGACTGCTGGATGTCTGATACTGACTATCCCGTGCATTTTCTCTACGACGACTGCTATGCGCTTTGGGGCGTAGTCGCCGCAAACTCTTATCAGCGACCAGACCCATCCTCCGGCGAGGGCGGAGGAACGTTCCTGGGTTGGGTCGAGGCCAATCACCCGTCGATCGCGGGCGATTTCGACACCGTTCGCTCTGCTGTCGACGACGCCTTCCGGCCTTGGGAAGGTCTCCCCGATGGGTCGAGCTGCGACAGCGCGAGGGATGCAAGCGCCGGCGCTGCCGCCGCATTCGGAACCTCGGCCGCGGGAACAACGGTCTTGCCGAGCCCCATCCTGAACTCGAAAGACACCGTCAAAGAAGTCACGCTCAACAAGATTTCGGGCGCATTCACCTCCCCGTTCCTGGCTAAATACGATGAAGGTTTCGCCAATGTGATCGGTGGCACAGGAGCCGCTTGCGGCGTTCTCCAGACCGTCTACACTGCCCAGTCGGCCATGTGGAAGCCCGTTCGTCGAGATGTCGCGGAGATCATGGCCAACGCCCAAAGCGCGTTCGCACTTGCCGCAGATCGAGAGCGAGACGCATGGCTCAGTGCCGTCTCCACCGTTGCTCTCACATTCGTTGGCGCCGTAGTCGGCGTTTTTGCCAGCATTGTGACCGCTGGTGCCGCGGCGCCTGCAGTGGCAGCGCTGGCGGGTACCGCCGCGGCCGCAACGACCGCAGTCGCCGCCGTTTCGGCAAGCGCAACCGTCAGCGGCTCCAGCTACCAAGAGATTTGGGGTTCGTTCTTCGACGCTCTCGGCAAGCTCAACCAGTCGATCTACGACGTTGAGTACCAGATGTACACAATGCTCGTTAAGGCACAGAACGCGTTTGCTCAAGAGCCGACGAGCTTCAATCTGGACAAACTCTCGTTGGGGCTTTTTCCCGGCGCAGACGGAATCATGACGATGGATCGGAACGACACCAATCACGTGTCGCGCAACATGGGCACCATTGCCGATGCACTGGCGGCCGCAAAAAGTACCCTCAGCATGGTTCCGTCAACCTATGCCGTTCAACGACATGAGTCCATCGGTATGGGCGCGACCGGGCCCATGGTTTCCGCGGTCGATGTGCACAACGCCGTCATCAATGACCTCAACGCCACGGCGAAGGAGTACGCGCGCGGACAAGACCTGTTCGACGCCGTCGTTGAAGACTTCTTCTCATCGGACGCCGCCGCAACAACGACGGTCAACGCTCTTATCGCCGACGAAGCGCTCACCGGAAACAACTAGTCGTCGGTGGGGCGCCCCGTCGCAAATGGGCGCCCCACCGGAAAGAAAGGTCCCAACAATGGCCACGAGCCGATTCCTCGGCGAGGTGACGTTCACGCAACTCGTCAACGGCGCAGTGTTCGAAACCCTCATGGACTATGAGTCGCGCGAGCTGCCCGTCACCATCTTTCTGCACCACCCTGATACCTTCACCGACCGCTACATCGAACTGATCGATAGCGCGCTCGAGGTCTTCGCCTCGATCGATGAGATGTCTCGACAGGCAATCGCCACTGAGATCACCGACGAGACGTCACAACCATGGATCGTTCAAGACGGGTACCGCGATGACATCAACGAGCGCTGGGAGGGTACCGATGAAGAGTTTGTCGAGCGCCTCCAGGTGCGTTCGATCGAGTTTCACCCTGACGGCGGCACCGAAGACGTGGATCGAGTCATCACGACCTATGCCCTGCATTTGACGCCTCTCGATCCCAATATTGTGGTGCGTTTGAAACAGAGCCGCGGCCCCTTCGTCGATCCTGCCGAATAGACACGATGCGGAACCATGGCGCAGCGACCGAGCCGGAACGAATCGAAGTTCCGAGGTCGGCTCGCTGCGTTTTGTCTCGCTCCGCTCGTTCAACGGGCGGATGGTTGGTTCCGCCCTTCGAGCAAAAGTCACGGGGTCTCGGGAATCCCAATGCACAGATAGACTGAGAGGACTCCCGCCGCCTTGACTCTGGAGCACGCGTGACTGCCGCAGCTGAGAACCCCGTTCGCCCCGTCGCCGACACTGTCGAAAACGCCATCGCAACTCCTGAGAGGGAGCAGCCGTACGCGGCGCTCGGCCTCAAGGGCGATGAGTATGACCAGATCAAGGAGATCCTTGGTCGCCGCCCCACGTCGGGCGAGCTGGCCATGTATTCCGTGATGTGGTCGGAGCACTGCTCCTACAAGTCGTCGAAGAACTACCTTCGCAAGTTCGGCGAGAAGGTCACGCCGGAGATGAAGGAACGTCTCATGGTCGGCATGGGGCAGAACGCCGGTGTTGTTGACATCGGTGAGGGTTGGGCGGTGACCTTCAAGGTCGAGTCGCACAACCACCCCTCGTACATTGAGCCTTTCCAGGGCGCTGCGACCGGTGTTGGCGGTATCGTCCGCGACATCATCTCGATGGGTGCTCGCCCCGTCGCCGTCATGGACCAGCTGCGTTTCGGCGCCATCGACCACCCCGACACCGCCCGCGTTGTGCACGGTGTTGTTTCGGGTATCTCGTTCTACGGAAACTGCCTCGGCCTGCCGAACATCGGTGGCGAGACGGTCTTCGACTCGGTCTACCAGCAGAACCCCCTCGTGAACGCGCTCGCCGTTGGCGTGCTGCGTCACGAAGACCTCAAGCTCGCTAATGCTTCGGGCGCCGGCAACAAGGTCGTACTGTTCGGTGCGCGCACCGGTGGCGACGGCATTGGTGGCGCCTCGATCCTCGCGTCGGACTCGTTCGACGAGGGCGGCCCCACGAAGCGTCCCGCCGTGCAGGTGGGCGATCCGTTTGCCGAGAAGGTGCTCATCGAGTGCTGCCTCGAGCTTTACAAGGCCGAGCTCGTCGAAGCTATCCAAGACCTTGGCGCTGCCGGTATCTCCTGCGCAACCAGCGAGCTCGCCGCAAACGGTGGTTCCGGTATGCGCGTTGACCTCGAAAACGTGCTGCTGCGCGACCCGACCCTGACGCCGGAAGAGATTCTGATGTCGGAGTCGCAGGAGCGCATGATGGCGATCGTTGCGCCCGAGAAGCTCGACGCTTTCCTCGAGGTCGTCAAGAAGTGGGACGTTGAGACCAGCGTTCTCGGTGAGGTTACCGGCGACGGCCGCCTGCAGATCTTCTGGCACGGCGAAGAGATCGTCAACGTTGACCCGTCGACCGTTGCCGTTGACGGCCCGGTTTACGACCGCCCCGTTGCGTACCCGACGTGGATCGACGCCGTGCAGACCGACTCGGCTGCCGCTCTCGAGCGTTCGAACGACCCGGCCGTGCTGAAGGAGCAGTTCCTCAGGCTCACCGCGTCGCCGAACCTGGCTGACGTCAGCTGGATCACGAACCAGTACGACTACTATGTCGGTGGCAACACCGCACTCTCCTTCCCCGACGACGCTGGCATGATCCGCGTTGACGAGGAGTCGGGTCTGGGCTTCTCTATCGCGACCGACGCGAACGGCCGTTACTGCTACCTCGACCCGTACGAGGGCGCGAAGCTCGCTCTCGCGGAGGCGTACCGCAACGTTGCCGTCACCGGCGCCGTTCCGACCGCTGTCACCGACTGCCTCAACTTCGGTTCGCCGGAGAACCCCGAGGTCATGTGGCAGTTCTCGCGTGCCGTTGAAGGCCTCGCTGACGGTTGCGTCGAGCTCGGCATTCCCGTCACCGGCGGAAACGTGTCGTTCTACAACCAGACCGGCGATGTTCCGATCCACCCGACGCCCGTTGTCGGCGTGCTCGGCATCATCGACGACGTTGCTCGTCGCATTCCGTCGGGTTGGCAGGACGCTGGCGAGAACCTCTACCTGCTGGGTGTCACCTCGACCGAACTCTCGGGTTCGCAGTGGGCTGGCGTAATCCACGGCCACCTCGGCGGACGCCCGCCGGCCGTTGACCTCGCCGCAGAAAAGACCCTCGCGGGCCTGCTGCGCGCGGGTGCTGACCAGGGTCTCATCTCGGCTGCGCACGACCTCAGCGAAGGCGGCCTGGCACAGGCACTCGTCGACACCACGACCCGCTTCGGCGTTGGTGCTCGCGTCTGGCTGACCGAGATCATGGAGCGCGACGGCGTTGATGCCGCTTCGGCCCTGTTCTCCGAGTCGACCGGTCGCGTCATCGTCTCGGTTCCGCGTGAAGAAGACGTGAAGTTCCGTGGCCTGTGCGACGGACGCGGCTACCCCGTGCTCCGCATCGGCGTCACCGACATCGCTTCGGAAAACGCTGCGCTTGAAGTGCAGGATGTCTTCACCGTCACGGTTGACGAGCTCCGCGAAGTTTCACGTGCAACGCTGCCCGCAGCGTTCGGCCCCGTGATCCCCTCGGGCATCTAATGGCTGCGGCAGACGACGACCTGGAGGCCATGCGCGAATCGCGCCTCGGCCGCACCCGTCTCGTGGCGTGGGTGGTCATCATCGCCATGGTGATTGGCGGCGGCGGCGCGACCGTCTTCGCACTCTTCACCAACTGATTGCATTCAGAGGCGCTCGGGTTTCGACCCGGGCGCCTCTGGTGTTTCTGGAGAGCGGAACCAGGGGTGCGGTGCGATGTGGTGCGGTGCGGTGCGGTGCGGTGCGGTGCGGTGCGGTGCGGTGCGGTGCGGTGCGGTGCGGTGGCGACGGTACCAGGGCTGCGTGTCGCGAGAGCCAGAAAATGTCGCGAGGACCACAGAACATCGTTCAAAAAGTATGGCCCTCGCGACAAAGTATGGCTCTCAGGACGGTTCGGGGTCGTTTCGTGGCGTCGCCCTCGCCCATTGGGTGGGTGGGGTCGTAGGGTTATCGCGTGGACGAGTTTTGGAACTTTGCCGGCAACTATTGGTGGTTGATCTTTCCGCTGATGGGTGTCGGTGGTGCCATTGCGAACAACATTCGCCAGGCATCGAAGAACCGCCACCAGCGTCGCCTTGAGGTGTTGGCCGCGAAGCGCGACCTCAAGGCAGCCGAGATTCAGGCCCGTGCGACGCAACGTGCGGAGAAGCAGGGCCTGCCTATCCCCGAGTACCAGCACCCGGTTCCGCTCGGCGCTGTCTCCCCCGACGCGGCAGCCGTCGCCACCCCTACCAACCGCAAGCAGGAGCTCACCCGACTCACCGCCGAGCACGACGCAATCGTGAAGCGGTGGCTCGACTACGAACTCGATGTAGCGAAGCTGATCGCGTATCCGGCGATGAGTGACGGCCGCAACGAGCTCACCGCCGCGTTCTTGCGCGCGAAGCGCCGGGCAGATTCGCTGCGCCCCGAGTCGGTTGACGCGAAGGTTGATGCCGACGCCGTGCGGGCGTATCGCGAGGCCGTGATCGACTTCGGTTCGGCGTTCGACGTTGCCGAACGCGACGCAAAGCGCCAGACCAACAGGTCGTTTAGCGACGATGAGCGCAAGCGGCTCGACCGTGCGCTGCAGCTGTTGCGGGTTGCCGAAGACCAGGGCGCGACACAGGCCGAGCGTCAGGTCGCCTACCGCCGCGTGCGCGAAGAGCTCGACGGACTCATCGTGATCTCAGACGAGGCGATCACCGTGCTCGAGAAGAAGGTCGCCGGGGAGATTACGTCCGGGCCAACCGGTTAGCTCGATCGCGGAGCGAACGGCGCATCAGACCGACACTCGATGTGATCAAATGTCGAACACTTTCGACGGATACGCCGGTGAGATCGCTCCCAACGCGCCCGCGCGATCCATCTGTTCGACATTTGGTAATTCGAACCGGCCCGCACACGCCGAACGGAACCACGCATAAAAAAGCGGTGCCGCACCCTTCGGGGGGTGCGGCACCGCGGTGCAAACGTGTTACGCGAACAGGGCTGCGATCGCGGGCACGGAAAGTGCCGCGACGTAGTAACCCATGAACTGAACGCCGGTGTGCATCTGGAACAGCTTGTTCAAGAGGCCTCCCACCAGACCGATCGTCAGGGCGACGAGCAGTGCGATGATGCCGCCTTCGTAGAGGCAGATGACCGCGATCAGACCGGCGAATGCGCCGATGATCGCTTCGTGCGAAACCTTCGTCATGATCCACTTCGCGGCGCGGTGCGCCTGGGTCATGGCGAACGGGTACGTGATGAGTACGGCGATCAGCACGGCGATGAGGCCGAAGATCAGGAACTGCCACGGGTTCAGCATGTCGTGCAGGTTGTTGGTCGCACCCGTTTCGGCGTCGATCGTGAAGACCGGCGGCGCGTTGAACAGCGGGTTTGCGGGGCCAGCAGCCATCGGCGACAGCGGCAGACCAATCGCAATCAGCGGAATCAGCGTCTCAGCAATGTAGGTCGACTCCGTGGTTCCGTTCTTCACGGCCATCATCGTCGTCAGGCGGCGGTAGCCGTTCTTAACGCGACCGCCGAAGGTCTCACCCATGAGCACCGTCATGGCGACGGGCGAGAACACGAACGTTGCGCTCGAGATCACGGCTGCACCAGCGGTGCCACCGATCTGTCCGCGGTCGAGAACCTTGAGCGGGTTGGGCATGCGGCCCTTCCACGTGCGTACGTCACCGGCGAGCTCGAACTCACGCGGCTTGTCGCGCTTCAGCAGCTTGCGGCCACCGGGCGACGATGCGAGCACGAGGTCTGCGATCAGCGGGCCGATCGCAATACCGAGGAAGAACGAGATCGACAGGCCCTTGCCCAGCACGCCCGTCGCCCAGCCCTGCAGACCGACAACGATCAGCACGAACGGGATGAGGGCGATGAGAGCCGCCCAGCGACCCTTCGACAGCACAGCAATGAGAATTGCTGCCGCGAGGAACAGCCACGGAGCGATCGCGCTAATGACGTCGGAGAACGGCGTCAGAATCATCGCGAACAGCACGGCCATCGGCACAGCGATGATTGCAGCGAGCACACCACCCGAGATGGCCTTGCGCAGCGCGATGTGCGGAACGCCGAGCTCGCGCAGCATCTGTGCGTCACGCAACAGCGGCGCGGCCAACGTGTCGCCCGGAATACCGAGCAGGGTCGTGGGAATCGCGTGCGTGATGTGCTTGGCGGTAATCGCCGACATGAAGAAGGCGAACACACCAACCGGCGGCACGCCGAGCAGAATCACCATGAGCGTCAGTGGCGCAATAGTCGCGGTTTCATCAGTACCCGACACCAGGCCGAGCAGACCGAAGATCACGGTACCGACCGCAGCCATACCGAGAGCCCAGAGCATGGGCTCGAAAATCATCTCCATCATGCGCTGACCTCCTTCGCCTTAGCCTCGTTCTTGAGGTGCTGCGCCTTGAGATCGTCGTAGAGGCCAAGCTCCTTGACTTCCTGCAGGGTCGCGGCGGGCAGCTCGTCGGGGTCACCCAGCGGGCCAAGCTCATCTTCGATGGCGTCCATGGCGGCTTCGCGCGAACCAGGCGTCTGCTGGTCGAGCAGCACGACACGCTTCGGCTTGAACAGGTTCGCGGCGACAACCGCTGCCACGACGCAGGCCGCGAGTCCGGTCACGAGCGCGTAAGAGCGCCCGACCGCGGTGCCACCGGTGAGTTCACCGAAGCCCCACTCCGCCAGCAGGTACACCGGCACGGCAATGCCCGCACCGAGGAGGATGGAGGCAAAGAGATGACGGCTGTCGACCGTATCTCCCCACACCTCCAGCAGGTTCTTGTTTTCCAATTCAGGTCCTCTCTTAGCGGGTCAGCGCCGTCGCGACTCGAGATGTCGGGGGTTTGCCTAGGTGTCGGGACAACCAGGCACTTGTTTGAGTCAGAGCGTCGAGATCAATGCCGGTGCGCACACCGAGCCCCTCGAGCATCCAGACAAGGTCATCGGTGGCTAGGTTGCCGGTCGCCGACTTGGCGAACGGGCAACCGCCCACGCCGCCGGCAGCGGCGTCGAACGTGCGCACGCCCTCTTCCAGTCCGGCGTAGACGTTGGCCAGCGCCTGCCCATACGTGTCATGCATGTGCAGGGCAATATTTGATAGCGGAACCTCGGCTCCGGTGAGCGCGCGAACGACGGTGCGCACGTGGCCGGGGGTGCCGACACCGTTCGTGTCGCCCAGCGACAGCGCGGTGATACCCCACGACTGCATCAGCGTCGCCAGTCGCACGACGTCGCTCACAGCCACGGTGCCTTCCCAGGGGTCGCCGAACACCATCGACAGGTATCCGCGCACGCGCACGCCATCGGCGAGAGCACGCTCAACCACGGCGGCCGCGGCGTTCTCCATGACCTCACGCGATGCGCCGAGGTTTTGCTGCGAGAACGACTCGGTGACGCTGAGGAACACGGCAATGTCTTCAGCACCGGCTGCGCGCGCCATTTCGTAACCGCGCAGGTTCGGAACCAGCACCGGCAGGCGAGCATCGAGGTGCTTCGTGCGCTGGAAGACTTCGGCAGAATCTGCCATCTGCGGCACGCGGTCGGCTCGCACGAAGCTTCCGGCTTCGATGACCGAAGCGCCAGCCGCGGCGAGGCGTTCGATCAGCTCAACCTTGGTGTCGGCGTTGAGCAGCGTCTTCTCTGCCTGCAGGCCATCGCGAGCGGCGACCTCCCAGATCTCCACCGTGTCGCCAGCGTTGATCGTCGTGGGTGAGGCGGCTGGCTGCGGGTGAACCGCAGGCAGCCCCAGTTCGCGTACGGTACTCATTTGCCCGAGCGGAGGTCGGCGAGCACCGTCTCCGCGACGTCCTGGCGCACGGCGCGGCGCTCAACAAGAATTGCGGCAACCGCGTCGATTTCCGCGCCCTCGGCACCGGCAGCAACGGCAACGTTGCGTGCGTGCAGGCCCATGTGACCGCGCTGAATACCTTCAGCGGCCAGAGCGCGCACAGCGGCAACGTTCTGCGCCAGGCCGACAGCGGTGATGACCTCAGCAAGTTCGCGAGCGGTGGTGACTTCAGTGATCGCGACACCGGCGCGAGCGGCGGGGTGCGACTTCGTTGCGCCACCGACGAGTCCAACAGCCATAGGCAGTTCGAGCGTGGCGGTGAGGTTGCCGTCCTTGTCCTTCTCGAAGCGCGAGAGGGCGCGGTACTGACCATCGCGGGCAGCGTATGCGTGAGCACCGGCTTCGACGGCGCGCGTGTCGTTACCCGTCGCGAGCACGGCCGCGGTGATGCCGTTCATGATGCCCTTGTTGTGCGTTGCGGCGCGGTACGGGTCGTCGAAGGCGAGGTTGGCACCGGCGATCATGTTGTCGATGATCTCCGGGCCACCGACCTCATCGGGGTGGATCGTGAGGCGTGCACGGGTGATGCGCATGTCAGCGAGGTTCGTGAGAATGCGCAGCAATGAGCGGCCGCCAGCGATCTCCGCGAGGCGCGGGGCGATCGCTTCGGCCATCGTGTTGACAGCGTTCGCACCCATGGCGTCGCCGACGTTTACGACGAGGTGCACGATGAGGTGCTCGTCGAGCAGGCCGTGCACGCGGCGCACGAGCAGGTCACGGGCGCCGCCGCCGACCTGCACAAGGCGCGGGTCTTGCTCGTTGGCGAGAGCGAGGATTTCGTCCTTGTTCTCCATGATGCGAGCAGACGCACCAGCGGGGTCAGCAACATCCAGCAGCTGCACCTGCGCCTGCATCAATGGTTCCGTCGACGTCGTGACAATGCCACCGAAACGACGTGACATGCGGGCGATGTTGGAGGCTGCGGCGACGACCGATGGCTCTTCGGTAGCCATCGGTACCAGCACGTCTTTGCCGTTGATCGTGATGTTCGTCGCGATGCCCACGGGGATCTCGATCTTGCCGATGACGTTTTCGATCATGCGGTCCGCCTGCTCAAACGAGAGACCCTCGCCAGCGAGGGGTGCAAGCGCGTCGGCGTCGAGACCGACGGCCTCGATGACGGCGTTACGACGCTCGACAACGGAGAGATTGCGAAGACCACTGAGACGGGATGACTGAGCCACGAGAAACTTCCTTTTCTGTGGCCAGCATCGCCACAGTTGCCAATCTCACCACCAGGAGGCACTCAGGCATACGTCCAGAATGGACACTATTTCACGCTTTGTTATGGCTGATTAATGGCGCGCCGGGCGCGTTCTATCCGCACAGCGAGTTCGAGGCGGAACCTCGCCTCTGGCGCGTCGAGATCGTCGCCAAGGAGAGTTTTCAGGCGCGCGACCCGCTGTTTAATCGTGTTGAGGTGGGTATGTTGGCTTCGCGCGACAGCAGTGAGTGACCAGCGTTCGTCAAACAGCGTGGCCAGGGTGTCAAACAGCGCGGCGTCACGCCGTATGTCCCAATCGAGCACGGGTTGGAGCGTCTGCTCCACGAATGCGGCGAGGCGGGTGGCATCGCCGTCAAACAGCAAAGCGTATGGTGCCAGCAGTGCCGCATCCATGGTTCCGCTTACGATCCCCAGCCCCTGCGCGAGCTGTGCTGCCTTCCACAGCGAGCGGGCTGCAGCGGCGGCGCTCTCCAGGTCGTTGGCGTCAGTCGCGACGATGAGGCCGACGTCGAAACCACCCTCGGCGCGGAGCTGATCGGCGACAGCATCGGGGCTTCGGCTGCCCGCGCTGACGAGGGCCGTTACGCCGCCGGGCGCGGGCGCGGCGAGCCAATCTGAGCGGTGGTGCAGGCGGCCGAGGATACGGCGGCGCTCGTCTCCGCGACACGGAATTGCCGCGACGACCCAGGGGGCGTCGACAGCGAAGCCACGGGCGGCGGCGCGACGCACAGCGCCAGGGCGCGTGGTGCGCGATTCGATGAGTTCGACCGCGAGCTCGCCGCGCACGCGGTCTTCGGCTTCGAGCATGGCGTTTCGGCGCAACAGCGTGAGCGCGGCGGCGATGGCGGAGCGCTCGATCGTGCGACGCTCCATTTCAGTGACGGGCACATCGCTGCGGGCCACGAGGAGTGCACCGGGTCGAGCTGGTGCCGCAATGACGGGAGCGACGAGTTCGTAATCGCCGTGGGCGATGATCGCGCTACGGCCCGACTCAGCACCGAGCGCGATCGCCGCGCGAATTTCAGGGTCGAGGTTGGGAACCGTGGGGCCGCCCGAAATCACAGCTCCCTGCTCGTCGACAAACGTGACGGCTCGGCCGAGCGCATCTGCGAGCACGCCAACGACCTCATCGGCGCCGTGGCCGTAGGCGACCAGGCGCGTGAGCTCGACGTGCACGGAAGCCGCCCATTCGACCTGCTGCTGACGCTCGGCGGCGGTCGCAGTGGCATCGGTCGCCTCCTTCAAGAGTTGAGCTTGGTGCAGCACGAGGGCCGCTTGGCTTGCGAAGGCGGCGAGAAGTGAGATCTCTTCAGGACGGAACACGTGGGGCTCGCGGCTGGCGGCAAACAGCACGCCGAGCACGGTTCCGTTGACCACGAGGGGAGCGCCAAGCAGCGAGCGGAGTTGCTCCTCCCGCACGATTTCGTCGATGACGTCATCGTGTGGCACCGACTCCAGTTCGAGATAGTCTTCGACCCACTGCGGGTGCTGGGTGCGTACGGCGAGGCTCGCCACACCCACCCCTGCTGGCACGACCATCTCCAAGAATCGCGGCGACGTGGTTCCGGTCACCGCACGCACGTAGAGCTCATCGTGCTCGGGCGAATACACGCTCAGGTACGCGACGTCGACCTCAATGAGGTCGTGCGCGCGGTCGACGATGCGCTGGAGCAGAAGCTCGGCGTCGGCCGTCGAAAGTAGATCACGCATCGACGAGGTGAGCGCGCGAAGTTCGGCGCCGCGGGCGCGGAGGCCGGTGACGCGGCGGGTGAGCTCAATGAACTCGTCGGCCGCTTCGGGGTCAGCCTGCAGTGCGGCGCGGATCGTGGCGTCATCGAGTGGCGCGCCCTCAGAGAGAAGCCGCACCACACTCGCCAATTCAGTCACACGTCTATTGTCTCGCGTCAGGCGGCGAGGGTGAGCAGGGCTAGCCTGAAACCGTGTGCGGGAAAGTGTGGTGATGAGCGAGGCGTGGGGCGGGCATGACCGCGGCTCACGCGGCTACCGCCTCCTGATCCTCGCGCTGTTTGCCGCCGGCGTCGCGACGTTCTCACAGCTGTACTCGGTGCAGGGCGTGCTGCCCGAACTTGCCGCAGACGAGGGAGTCAGCGAGGCGACCGCGGCCCTCGCGGTCTCGGCCGCAACTCTCGGCCTCGCCCTCGCCGTCATCCCGTGGTCGCGCATGGCCGACCGCCGCGGGCGTCGCTACACAATGCGCGTCGCACTGACCGCTGCCGTGATTCTAGGCCTCGCGGTGCCCTTCTCTCCCACGTTCGAGACCCTGCTGGTGTTGCGATTCATCGAGGGCGCGGCACTCGGCGGCATCCCGGCAGTCGCACTCGCTTACCTCGCCGAAGAGGTTTCACCCCGAGCCGCCGCGATCGCAAGCGGAACCTACATCTCCGGCACCTCACTCGGCGGCCTCGCCGGGCGCATCATCGCCGGCCCGCTCAGCGAAATCGTCACGTGGCGCGTGGGCACCCTGGTCGTCTCGATCATCGCCGCTATCGCTGGCTTGATCTTCTTCCTCCTCGCCCCGGCACCGCGCGGATTCGAACCCGTGCTCCGTGGTTCCGACCGCGATATTCCGCTCGCCCGCAAGATCATGACGTGCCTGCGCGACTCTCGCCTCATCGCCCTGTTCTGCCAGGGCGGCTTGCTCATGGGCGGATTCGTCGCGGTGTACAACTACCTCGGGTTCCGGCTGCAAGCACCACCGTTTCTCATCCCGGCGACGATCTCATCGTTCCTGTTTCTCGCCTACCTGTCGGGCACGTGGTCGTCGGCGCAGTCGGGGCGACTGGCCGTGCGCATCGGTCGTTACCGCGTCTTGATCGGCGCCGCGACGCTCATGATTGTCGGGCTCGGGGTCACCATTTCAGACTCGATCGTCGCGGTCATCGCGGGGCTTTTGATCTTCACCGCCGGGTTCTTCGCCGCCCACGCCACCGCATCGGGGTGGATTCCGGCGATCGCGCACACCGGGCGCGCGCAAGCATCGAGCCTCTACAACCTCGCGTACTACGGCGGCTCGAGCCTCTTCGGTTGGGCCGTCGGTCTCGCATTTCAACCGTGGGGATGGCTCGGCGTCGTAGCCACCGTCGGGGCGCTGATTCTGCTGGCAATGGTGATCGCCGCATTCGTCCTCGGCCGCGATGCCACCGGCAGCCCCTCCCGCGCCTCACTGTAGCGCTCGCTCTGCACCACACGATTTCGGAACCATTCCTCGCCATCGCAGGGATGGTTCCGTCATGAGATTTGATGTGGGAAGAAACCCCTTGCGCATACCCTAGGTTATGTGGTTAGTTAGTCGAGTAAGGAACCAACCAAGTGGAGGTGATCGTGATTGAAGAAGGCAAGCCGCTGTTCCTTCAGATCGCGGAGCAGGTCGAAGACTCGATCGTCGATGGCTCACTCGCTGAAGAAGGTCAGGCGCCATCCACCAATGAGCTCGCCGCGTTTTATCGCATCAACCCGGCGACCGCAGCGAAGGGAGTGAACATGCTCGTTGACAAGGGAGTGCTCTACAAGCGCCGAGGCATCGGCATGTTCGTCGCGTCCGGTGCACGTGACCAACTCCTCACCGAACGACGAGGGATCTTCGCAGATCGCTTCGTCGATCCACTCCTGGTTGAAGCCCGCAAGCTCGGGCTCACCGCCGAAGACTTGGCCGTTCTCATTCGAGACCGCGCCACACAAACAGAAGGGGAAAACTGATGACCACCGTTGTCGAAGTCAAGAACCTCACCAAGCGATACGGCACGACCACCGCGGTAGAGAACGTGAGCTTCTCACTTGAAAGAGACACCATCTACGGCCTACTCGGACGCAACGGCGCCGGCAAGACCACCGTGATGTCGATCCTCACCGCGCAGAACTTTGCCACCTCGGGCGACGTGCGCATTTTCGGTGAAGAGCCGTACGAAAACGCGAGGGTCCTGAGCCGCATGTGCTTCGTACGTGAGAGTCAGCGCTACCCCGACGGCTGGCGTGCACGCAATGCGCTCAAGGCTGCCTCGCTCATATTCCCGAATTGGAATGAGGAGGTCGCGCAGCGCCTGATCAAAGAGTTCCAGCTGCCACTGAACCGTGACATCAAGAAGGTTTCACGTGGTCAGCTGTCGGCGATCGGCGTCATCATCGGCATCGCGTCACGCGCTGAGATCACGTTCTTCGACGAGCCCTACCTCGGGCTTGACGCCGTCGCACGCCAAATCTTCTACGACCGACTGCTCGAGGATTATGCCGAGCACCCGCGCACCATCATCCTCTCCAGCCACCTGATCGACGAGGTCTCCAACCTCATCGAACGCGTACTGGTGATCGATGCGGGCAAGGTCATCATGGATGAGTCCACCGACGACGTGCGCGATCGCGCCACCGCCATCGTGGGCGAAAGCGCCGCAGTCGAGGCATTCGCCGCAGGCCGCGAAGTGCTCCACCGCGAATCGCTCGGACACGTGACAAGCCTCACCGTGCTCGGACACATCACCCCGAGTGAGCGCGCTCAGCTCACCACCGCGGGCATCGAGCTCGCACCCGTTTCTCTGCAACAACTCATCGTGCGCCTGACACAGGCCGCGGCCGAGTCGAAGGAGGTCGCACCATGAGTCGCATCGGCACCGTCGTCCGCATGCAGTTTGTGAACCGTTGGACATTCATCTGGATACCCCTCATCATCCTCGGCGGCACATTCGTCATCACGCTACTGATTCACTGGATGATCCCCACTGATGAGCCCAAGTTCGGCGGGGGCGCGCAGGCCCCCATGTGGTACATGCTGAGTGCCGGCATCATGGCCATGGCAGCTACCTTTCCGTTCTCCCAGGCCATGAGCATCACGCGTCGCGAGTTCTATATCGGAACCATGACGGCGGGGGCGATCACGTCGGGCATCATGGCCCTCGTATTCATCATCGGCGGCCTCATCGAGGATGCCACCAATGGATGGAGCTTCAATAGCTACTTCTTCCGTCTCGACTGGTTGTGGCAAGCGGGCGCCGTCATTGCGGGCATCTTCTACTTCGCCCTCACGATGCTGCTGTTTTCGATGGGACTCTTCTTCGCGACGGTCTACCGCCGTTGGGGCGCTCCGGTGCTCACGATCGGTCTCGTCAGTCTCGGCCTCGTGTTGGTGGGCGTAGTGTTCTTGATCACAAAGTTCGAACTCTGGGGAGGCGTCGCGCAGTTCTTCATGAACGCTGGTGTCACCGGCCTCACGTTCATGTTGCTGGGCCTCACGGTCGCGTTCGCGGCAGCCGCCTACCTGCCGCTGAGACGCTCAACTCCGTAATGAGCAAATGAAGTCCCCGGAACCACGGTGCTGGTTGCGGGGACTTCGTGCGTTCTGCGCGTATCGAGCAACCCGGAACGGCGTGGAAGCGAGCAGGGGAGACTAGCCTGGGAGGCGGAACGGAGCGTATGAGCGATACGAGTGAGCGGACGTCGCGGTGGCGTGTGCTTCCGGGGCGCGCGAATGTCGTGCTCTGGCTCGCCGTGGGCACGTTTGCCGTCGCCGTTCTTGCGGTTTCGGCACCGCTGAGCGTCACGGTTTATGACGTTCCGGTCGTCACGGCGCTGTTGTTCTCGCTCGTACTTGCGGGCGCGATGCCGCTTGCGCTGGTGTTGCCGTGGGGTGGCGTCGCCGCCGCGATCGTGAGCGCGACTTCGCTCACGAGTGGCTCCGCCTTCACGACGGAGGCGCCCTGGCCGGTCTCGGTGACCACGACCATCGCGGTATCGCTCACGTGGCTCCTGGTCGGTTGGCGCGCGCGATGGTTTGTTGTCACGATTGGCTGGTTCGGCGGCGTGCTGATGGTCATCGTCTCGACGGCCGAAGCGCTCAGCGCCAACGCCCCGAGCGGCGCGATCATTGCCGACCTGGTTGTGTTTGCCGCCGCATCACTCGTCACAGCTCTCGCCGGAATCATTCTGCGCAATTGGGAAATCGTTGGCGCCCAGCTTGTCGCCGAACGCGCCCTGTCGGCTGCCGAAATCGCACAGCGCGAGGCTGCCGAGGAGAAGGCCCGTATTGCCCGCGAACTGCACGACGTCGTCGCGCACGGCATGTCGGCGATCCAGGTGCGTGCCGCGAGCGCACGATACCGCCTCACCGGTCTTCCCGCCGACGCGATCGCCGAGTTCGACGACATCGCCGCCACCGCGCGAGCCTCGATGGCCGACATGCGGTCGATTCTCGGCGTGCTGCGTGATGAAGGTTCTGACGCCGCATCGAGCCCGCAGCCCACGCTCGCCGACCTCTCTGCCCTCGTCGAACGCGCCCGCGCCCTGTCGCCGATCACCGTGACCGGGGCGTGGAACCTCACCCCCACCGAACGCGCTGACCCGCTGCTCGGGCTCACCGTCTACCGAGCCGTGCAGGAAGCACTGAGCAACGCGGCCCGTCACGCACCGGGTGGCGCCATCACCATCGCGTGGAGCGAATCGCCCACGAGCCGCCATATTACGATCAGGAACGCTGCACCAACGCGCACGATCGATGGCTCGCGCTCCGATCACCCGCTTGCAACGCACCGTGGCGGGCAGGGCCTGCGTGGCATGCGCGAGCGCCTGCACGTGCTGAACGGAACCGTGAGTACAGCACCACAACCGGGTGGCGGTTTCGCCGTGCAAGTGGCAATACCCCGCGACTCACCCCGAGGAGAGACGCTATGACAACCGTGTTGATCGTTGACGACCAGGCGATGGTGCGCGCGGGATTCGCCGCCATACTCGGTTCGCACGAGGACATCACCATCGTTGGCCAGGCGGGCGATGGCGTCGAGGGTGTTGCCCTCGCTCGCGAACTGCGCCCCGACGTCGTGCTGATGGACGTGCGTATGCCCAATCTCAACGGCATCGACGCGACGACCGAGATTCTGGCTACCGCGAAACGCGACAACCGCCCGGCCCCGGCCGTGCTCATCCTCACGACGTTCGACGCCGACGAATACGTGCACGATGCTCTCACGGCTGGCGCGAGCGGCTTCCTCCTGAAAGACGCCCTGCCCGAAGAACTCGTCAACGCCGTCAACATCGTTGCCGCTGGCGACGCGTTGCTGGCGCCACGAATAACGAAGCGACTCCTCGAGAAGTTCGCCTCCACGCGCCCGGCAACCAACCGCCACGCCCTGAGGCTCAACGACCTCACCGAGCGCGAGCACGAAATCCTCGTGCTCATCGGCCGCGGCCTCTCCAACAAGGAGATCGCCGAGACGCTCTTCCTCGCTGAGCAGACGGTGAAGAGTCACGTCAGCCGCATCTTCACGAAGCTCGACCTGCGCGACCGCGTCAACGCCGTGATTCTCGCCTACGACGCCGGCCTCGTCGAGCGCTCCAGCTAGCCACCCCCTACCGCGGTACTAGTCACGTCAACCCTGCGGGGTGATGCGGCACGCCATAGTTGTGCCCGACCGTAGGGGTATGGTCGACATCGCCCCACGCCCCACCGCCGTCAAACGCACCCCGCGCGACCTCCCGGTCATCGGCGGAGCCCGCGACATCGCGATCGACACCACCCGTGCTGTTCTCCTCACGATCGTCGTGTTCCTGCACGCGTTCATGGTCGGTGTCAGCCTCGACGCCAACGGCACCCCGGTACTCGAAAACGCGATGGAGCACTGGTCGGGCTGGCCCGTACTCACGTGGTTCGCGCAGGTCATGCCGCTGTTCTTCGTGCTCGGCGGATTCGCGTCGTACACGCAATACAGCAAGCTGCGGGCACGCGGAACCACGGCCTCCGCATACGTCTCGGCTCGCCTGGCACGTCTGCTGATTCCCGCAGGCGCCGCGATCGCCGCGGTCACGATCTTCTTGGCAGCACTCACCGTCACTGGGGTCTCCCCCGACGTCATTGCGACCGCTGGCTTCCGTATTAGCCAGCCGTTCTGGTTCTTGGCGGTTTACATCGGTGTCACCGCCCTGGTTCCGGCCATGGTGTGGCTACATGAACGAAGCAAAGGCCTGACCCTCCTCACTCTCGCGCTCGGTGCGCTCGTGGTCGATGTTGTGCGCGTGGCCACCGACATCACCGCGATCGGCGCCCTCAACATTGCGTTCGTCTGGCTGTTCGCGCAGCAGTTGGGCTTCGCCCTCGCCGACGGTACGCTCGACCGCCTCGGCACCCGCGCCCAGCGCACGATTGGCATCGCCGCCCTTGCGACGATCGCCGTCACGATGCTCACCGGCTTCTATCCCGCCGACCTATACGCGGCGCTCAACCCGCCGATGGGCGTGCTGATTCTGCTCGGCATCGCGCAGACCATGATCTTCCTGCAGCTGCGCACGGGCATCCGCCGCATCGGCGCGTTGCCGGGCATTGCCCGCGTCGTCACCTGGGTCGGCGAGCGCTCCATGACCATCTACAGCTGGCACATGCTCGTCACGATCGCGATCGCCGGCGCCCTCATCAACGCCCCGTTCGCACTGCCCGCTCCGATCACGACCGACTGGTGGCTCACCCGCCCGCTGTGGTTCCTCGCCGTCGGCGTCGCCGTGGTCGTCGCCGCCTCTTTCGCCGGAGGCCTCGAGCGCCGCCGCATCACCGCCCCGCCCGCCGGTCGCACCCGCGTCACCGTCGCGACCCTGCTTGCCGTCGCCGGTGTCGTGCTCACGCTCGCCATTGGTTCCGTCGGCGCCGCGTGGGTCATCGCGTCTGCCGCCGTCGCCACAGCACTCATCCTCGTGATGCGCCGTACCCGCCACGAGGCACTCACCAAGTAACACCGTCAACGAGACCCCGGGGCCCCATGCGCAACGCCGCGCCCGCTAATCTTTGCGTTAATGTCGCCATCCATTAACCAAAGTCCGAGACGGTAGCCCGATGAATACCCTTCGCATCCTGCACCTCACCGATACGCACCTCTTCGGCGATGATGCTCGCCACTATGACACGGTCGACACGGCAGCCCAACTGACGGCCGCGCTCGCGCACGTCGCCGAGCAGACCTTTGACCTTGTGGTTGTCGCCGGTGACGTAAGCGAAGACGGAACCATCGAGTCGTACCAGCGTGCTCGCACGATGATGGGCGATTGGGCCCGTGAGCGCGGCGCTCGCACGGTGTTCACGATGGGCAACCATGATCGGCGCGAAGCTTTTCGCGAGGCGCTCGGCGGCGGACAGCCCGACGCCGACGAGCACGCACTTCCCGGCGTCGACCCCGCCCGCCCAGTCGCATCGGTGGCCGAGAGTAACGGCTGGCGCGTCATCGTGCTCGACAGCTCGGTGCCCGCACGCGGCTATGGCGACATCGAACCCGAGCAACTCACGTTCCTCCGCGAAACCCTCGCGACTCCTGCTGAAAACGGCACCGTCATTGTGATGCACCACGCCCCGGTAGACGCGCAAACCGACCTGCTGCAGGCGCTCGCCCTTGACCCCGCTGACGCCGATGAGTTCATCCAGATCATTACCGGTTCTGACGTGCGCGCCGTGCTGAGCGGCCACTACCACCACCCGATCGTCGAAACGATCAACGGCATTCCGGTGGTCGTCGCCGCGGGTGTCGCCAACATTGCCCGCTCGCTCGACGACCCGGCAGAAGAATCAGCCGAGCTTGCTTTTGGTGGCGCGGTCATTGAGATCCGCGACGCGCGCACCCGCGTGGTTCCGTTTGTCGAGCGTCACGAACCGACGCCCGAAGTGTTCCGCTACGACCGCGATATCGTCGCCCGCATCATTGCAGCCGCCGGCCGCCCCGCAAAGTGAGCCCCTGGTTCCGCCCCACCCACGCGCGCCACACGCGTGGGGCGGAACCATGACGGCAGGTCAGAGATCGTCGTCGGGGGTGACGGATTCGGTGTCGTAGCGCAGCACGAACTTGGCTTCGTCGCCCCGCAGACGACGACGCACATAGAACACCGGGCGGCCCGCGGTATCGGCGGTGACGCCATCTCGCACTAGTAGGGCCGTACCGGTGGGCACACCGAGGGCGTCGGCGTCGGCAAAGTCGGCTCCAACTGCACTAAACGCGCGCCACAGGTAACGCAGTTCGAGGCCGAGACCCTCGACGAGACCGCGCACGACGAGGCCGTGCTCGGCAACCAGGGCTTCAACGTCGCCGAGGCGCTCGGGGTACCAATAGCTGTTGGTGATCCAGCGGCGACCGCCGTGAATCATGACGGTGTCGAGGCGGCGCAGCTCCGCCAGGGGTACTCCGAGGCCGGCCACGATATCGTCGGGCAACGGTTCTGTTGCGGGGCCCGCGTGCAGCACGACCTCATCGACCTGGCGCACGGGGCGGGCAGAGACCGGCGGCAGGCTGAGGTCAAGCGCGTCCGCCAGCGAGTCAGATGACTGGCGGGCAACGGGCAAGCTCGCAACGATCTCAACGAGGTCGGGCGGTGACGTGACAAACGTGCCGACACCGCGGCGAATCTCCACCGCGCCCAGGCGCTGTAGCTCGACGATGCCCTGCCGAAGCGTGAGGCGCGTCACACCGAATCGCGCGGCCAGCTCGTTTTCGTTGGGAAGTCGGGTGCCAGCGGGCAACGTGCCGTCTTGAATCTCTTGCCACAGCTCGGCGGCAATACGACGGTAAACCGGCAAGCCAGACAGCGCTGAGTCACGGGCACTTTGCCGCTCGTTCACCTGCCACTCCCTTTCGCGTCACAAAGGACATCTAGACATATAGATGTCCTGCACAGCATGTGAGGGGTTGCGATGCAATCCCCACAACAGAAAGGTATTCCATGCGCAGATCTGTTGCGTTCACCGCCCTGGCCTTGAGCGGTGTCTTGCTCGCCGGCTGCTCCACCTCCCCCGCAAACGACGCGGCCCCCGAGACCTCGGCACCCGCCGCGGCTGCTGATCCCACCGCGATCGTCGACATCCGTGTTGGGCTCGAGCCGACGAGCCTCGACGTCACCACGACATCGGGCGCTGGCCTCGTTCAGGTCATGCGCGGCAACGTCTACCAGGGCCTCGTCGGCCTCACCGAAGACCGCACCATTGTTCCGGCACTGGCGACGGAGTGGGAGGTCTCGGAAGACGGACTCACCTACACCTTCACGGTGCGCGATGGCGTTGTTTTCCACGACGGCACCCCGATGACCATGGATGATGTGGTCGCTTCGCTCACCGCCGCGAGCGCTGATGACTCCAAGAACCCTGATGCCAAGCGCATGACCGGCGTCGTGTCGGTGACCGCGACCGACGACAGCACCGTCGAAATCGTGCTCGCCGAACGCGACATTAACTTCCTCGAGACCCTTACCACGGGTGCGGGCTACATCACTTCGCAGACCTCGACGGTTGACCTCGCATCGGCAACGAATGGCACCGGCCCGTACACTCTCGGCCAGTGGAACCGCGGCGCAACGCTCTCGCTCGAGCCGTTCGCGGACTACTGGGGCGACGCGCCGAGCAACGGCGGAGTCGTCTTCCACTACATCGCTGACGAGGCGACGGCGGCGACCGCACTCCGCGGTGGCGAGCTCGACGTTCTCGTCGGTGCCTCGCCCGAAACAACCGACCTGTTGGTCGCCGATAACGCGTTCCAGGTGGCCGAGGGCGAGTCGACGAGCTGGATGACGCTCGGCTTCAACCACACCGTCGAGCCGCTCAAGGATCAGCGCGTTCGCGAGGCTATCCGCCGCTCGATCGATAAGAGCGAGCTCATTGAGGTTCTCGGCGGCCAGGCGCTCGAAGTCGGAACCATTACGGTTCCGAGTGACACGTGGCACGTTGACGCGACCGACACGGCCGCGTTCGACACCGCAGAGGCGAAGAAGCTCCTCAAGGAGGCCGGCTACGAAGACCTCGAACTGACGCTGACGGTCTCGAACACGTACGACACCATCATCACCGAGTTCATCGCGGCAGAGCTCGCCGAAGTCGGCGTTGACGTAAAGATCGAAACCGTCGAGTTCGCGACCTGGTTGGAAGACGTCTACACGAACAAGAAGTTTGAGCTGACGATGGTGCTGCACGTCGACCCGGCGACGGCAACGTACTACGCCAACCCGAACTACTACTGGAGCTACGACAACGCCAAGGTTCAGGGTCTGATCGCTGACGCTCGCACCGCGCTCACCGAAGACGAGCGCGACGAAGCCATGCGTGAGGCAGTCACCCTGGTTGCCGAAGACTCGGCGAGCGACTGGCTGTACTCGCCGAAGAACATCATCGTCGCCGGCGCCGACGTTGCGGGCTTCGCGGTCGACCGCAACTCGACCAACTTCCCGGTTTCGGGCATCACGATCGCCGAGTGATGACCCTCACGGCGGCACCGTCTGGGCGCGGAACCATGATCCGCGCCCAGCGCACGGCTCGCTACATCGCGGGGGAGGCGATCGTTCTGATCGCCTCCCTCGTGGTGGCGAGCATGGCCATCTTCGGATTCTTGGCCATCCTTCCCGGCGACCAGGCCGCCGTTCTCGGCGGCGTTGACGCCACCCCCGAGCAAATCGAGGCGTTGCGCCAGCAGATGGGCCTTAACCGCCCGATTTGGGAGCAGTATCTGGATTGGTTCGGCGGCGTACTCACCGGCGACCTCGGCACGAGCGCCCTCGATGGCCGCTCGGTGGCGGCCGAACTCGGCGAAAAGCTGCAGGTCACGGTTCCGCTCGGCATCCTCGCGCTCATCCTCAGCATTGTCATCGCGGTTCCGGTCGGCGTGATCGCCGCCATCTACCGCGACAGCGCATTCGGCCGCGTGATCACGGGGCTCAGCCAGCTCTCCGCAGCGATCCCCACGTTCGTGCTCGGCCTCGCGCTCGTGCTCCTTGTCGCGCTGCCGACGCGGCTCTTTCCCGTGCAGGGCTTCCCTGCCGACCGCTGGGCTGACCCGATGGAGGCGTTGCGTTCGCTGATCCTGCCGGCCACCGCCATTGCGATCGGACAATCAGCCGTGCTGGTGCGGTTCGTCCGTAGCGTCACGATCGACATCCTGCTGAAGGACTGGGTTCGCACCGGGCTCGCTCAGGGCTGGCCGCTACGCGCAGTACTCGTTCGCCATGGCGCCCGCAACGCGGCACTCCCCCTGCTCGGCATCATCGGTCTGGAGATCGCGGGCATTCTGATGGGCTCCGTCATCGTCGAGCAGATTTTCGCGCTCCCCGGCGTCGGTGGCATGCTGCTCAGCGACGTCGGAAACCGCGACATCACGTCGATTCAGAGCACCCTGTTCGTGCTTACCGCCCTCGTGATGATCACCACCGTTGTTCTCACCACGCTCTCCCGCGTGCTTGATCCTCGCGTTCGGAGCGCCTCATGATTCGCCGCTTTCTCCGCCACCCGCTGGGCATCGTTGGCCTCGCTCTCGTCGCCGTGCCCGCCTTCGCCGCGATCGTGTCGCTGTTCTGGACGCCCCATAACCCGACCACCTTCGAACCCCTCGACCGTTGGCTACCGCCATCACCTGAGCACTGGCTCGGCACCGATGCGGGCGGGCGTGACCTGTTCAGCATCCTGCTCGCCGGAGCTCAAGCGACCATGCTTGCCACCGTTCTCGCAACCGTCGTTGCCATCGTTGTCGGGGTTCCGCTCGCCCTCATGACGGCGCTGGCTCCGCGCCGCACCTCGGGTGTCATGGAACGCGGCATCGACATCGCGATCGCCTTCCCGACGCTCGTGCTGGCCATCATTTTGGTGACTTCGTACGGCGCCAGCATCTGGACTTCCTCCATCGCGATCGGCCTCGGTAGTAGCGTCGTGGTCGCCCGCACGATGGTCTCCGAACTGCGCGGTGTTCTCGCGTCTGACTACGTGACGCTGGCGAGAGCGGGCGGCGTGGGAACCATGGGCATTGTGTTCTCACATTTGCTTCCGAATGTGGCGCCCACACTTCTCGTGCGCGCCACCCAGATTCTGTCGGTGGCCGCTCTCGCCGAGGCGGGCCTGTCGTACCTCGGTTTCGGCACGCCACCGCCCACCGCGTCGTGGGGCCGCACGCTCTCCGACCTGCAGTCCCAAGTATTGGTGCGCCCCGAAGTTCTCATTGCCCCCAGCATCGCCATCACCACGCTCGTCATCGGCTTCGCCCTCATCGGTGATGCCCTGCGTGACGCTCTCGAAAACACCGCGCGGGCCACGCCGCGCCCCACTCCCGCATCCGCCCCCGCAACCGAGAAGGTGCCCGCATGACTCTGCTCAGCATTGACAACCTGACCATCACGATCGCCCGACGCACCGTTGTCGACGGCGTCTCCCTGCACGTTGAGCACGGCGAGCGCGTCGGACTCATCGGTGAATCCGGCTCCGGCAAGTCACTCACGTGTCTGGCAACGCTCGGCCTGCTGCCGCCCACCGCGAGCGCCACGGGCAGCATCACGGTCGAGGGCGCCCAGGTGATCGGCGCGTCGACCCGCTACCTCCACAAGCTCCGTGGCCGCACCGTCGGATGTGTTTTTCAAGAGCCCCAGACGGCGCTGGACCCGCTCACCACGATCGGTCGCCACCTCGTCTCACCGCTGCGCGCACACGGCCAACTGCGCCCTGGTTCCGCCCGCCGCACCGCCATCGCGCTGGCTGACATGGTGGGCCTGCCCGACCCCGAAAGCATCATTCGCCGTTATCCGCACGAGCTCTCCGGCGGTCAGCGTCAGCGCGTCATGATCGCAATGGCGATGTCGACTCGCCCGTCGCTCCTCCTCGCTGACGAGCCGACGACGGCGCTCGATGTCACGGTGCAGGCGCGGGTGCTCGCGCTCATGGGCGATCTCACCGAGCGCAGCGGCGCCGGCGTGCTGCTCGTCACACACGATATGGCCGTCGCGGCTTCGCGCTGCGATCGCATCGTGGTGATGCAGTCGGGCCGCATCGTGGAAACCGGAACCCCGGAGCAGTTGCTGACGAACCCGCGCGAGGAGTACACGGCACGTCTCGTCGACGCCGCCTACGCGACCAGTTGGCAGCCCGCGCGTGAGCGCATCGCGGTGGCGGCATGACATCGCTCCTGTTTGACGCCGCGAACGTCTCGATGCAGTATCCCGGCTCATCAAAGCCGGCCGTCGATGGCGTCTCGCTCACGGTTGAGCCGGGCCGGCATCTCGGAATCATCGGGGAATCCGGGTCGGGCAAGACGACGCTGGCACGCATGTTGTTGGGGCTGAATCGCCCGACGAAGGGAACCATTAGCTACCGTGGCGAGGCAGTTCCGGTTGGTCGCGACAAGGGCGCGCGGGAGTTTCGCCGCCGCGTACAGGTCGTGTTGCAAGATCCGTTCGCGTCGTTGAACCCGCGCATGCCGGTCGGGCGCATCATCGCTGAACCGGTGCGGGCGCTGTGCCCGACGTGGGATGCCCGCGCCCGCACCCTCGAGCTTTTGGCCGCCGTCGGGTTGCCGGAGGAGTTCGCGCAACGTCTGCCGCGGGAGCTCTCCGGGGGCCAGCGGCAGCGTGTTGCCATTGCCCGTGCGCTGGCCCCACGACCAGAGACGGTGATCGCCGATGAGCCGGTCAGTGCGCTCGACGTGTCGGTGCGCGCTCACGTGCTGCAGCTGCTGCGTCGGCTGGCGGCGCACGAAGAACTCACCCTGATTGTCATTTCGCACGACCTCGGCATTGTCGACGGCCTGTGCAAAGACGCGCTCGTGATGCGCTCCGGGCGTATCGTCGAACACGGACCGGTCGGCGATGTGCTCGAAAACCCCCAAGCCGACTACACCCGCGAACTTCTCGCCAGTGTTCCCCTTCTGCCCCACCGAGAGGCCCGCACCCCATGACTATGACTGAGACTCTGGTGACACCGCCCGCGCTGCACAACTTCCGCCCCGTCGGCGGCTTCACCACGCGCGATGGCCGCCACGTGCGTGGCGACCGGGTGTTTCGCTCTGCCGCCCCGATGCGCGAGCCGGGCGTTGCCACAACCGATGTTGTTGGTTCCGGTGTTCGCACAATTGTTGATCTGCGCGACTCGGGCGAACGCGCCCGTACGCCCGGCGCCTGGCAGCACGATGAGCTGACCGTGCATCACATTCCGGTATTTGATGACCAGCTCCGCGACCTGCCGTTCGACACGCTCGATGAGTTGTATGGCCACATGGTCGACTCGTTTGCCGGCCAGTTAGCGTCGGCCGTGACGGCGATTGCGCAGGGCGCGAGCCGCGGCGTGCTGTTGCACTGCACCGCAGGAAAAGACCGCACCGGCGTTATTAGCGCGCTGATGCTTGATGTTCTGGACGTCGACCGAGCAACCATTCTCGACGATTTCTCGGCATCCCAGCGATTGCTCGGTGCGGACTACCTCGCCGACCTGTTCGCCGGGCACGACCCCGCGTCGATTCCTGGTATCGCCGCGCACAAGGCGACGGCATCGCCGCCCGAGCTTCTCATCTCGATGTTCGCGCGCGTTGAGCACCAGCACGGATCATCGGCGGCGTTTCTGCAGGCAAATGGCGTGACTGACGCTGACCTGGAGCGCCTCGCAACCGCTCTCGTCGTCTCGTAACCATCCCCTGGTTCCGCCCCCTCCCGTCGCCGAGGTACGTTATTAGGCGAGATACGAGGTGGGGGCTTACGTCCGCTCTTCGGCGGTCTTCGTGTGGTGGCGGATGACCTCGGCGACGACGAAGTTGAACCACTTCTCGGCAAACTCAGGGTCAAGGTGCGCGTCTTCGGCGAGCTGCTTGAGACGCGCAACCTGCTGCTCTTCACGCTTCGGGTCAGACGCCGGCATTTCGTGCTCGGCCTTGAGAACGCCCACCTGCTGCGTGGCACGGAACCGTTCCGCGAGCATAAAAATGAGGGCGGCGTCGATGTTGTCGATCGTCGCGCGGAGGCGCAGCAACGTGGTGGTGGGGTCTTCCGCAGTCATGCGTCCAGCCTAGAACGCTTCGGGCACATGATCTGCCGAATGTCACAGCTGGCTGATAGCATCCGAACATGAACCGACGACTCGCAGCCCTTATTCTCACGGTTCCGCTCGCTGTTGCGGCGCTTGCCGGGTGCTCAAGCACCGCGGGCGGTGGCAATGGCGACTGGCCCGCTGACATCACCGAAAACTTCATGACGAGTTGTGAAGACTCCAGCGGCGGCCAGACCGCCTACTGCGAGTGCTCGCTGGAGACTCTGCAAGAGAACTTCACGCTCGACGAGTTCAAGGAGATGGATCAGAACATCAACGACGAGAAGACGCAAGACGTTCTCGCCGAGATCATCTCGTCGTGCCAGGCAGAGATCAAGTAACGGGCGACATCACCCGCGCGGCTCGAAGACGCGCAAAATAGGCTCCGCCACCGCCTGGGTGCCGCCGCGGCTGCAAAAACCGCGGCGGGCGGGCGCTAGTCGAAGAGCGGAACCAGTGCCGTCGGGGTCGGGGCCGGGGTGCGGTGCAGAAGCTGGCCGACAATACCCGTGCGCGGGTCGACGCTGCGCGAAACGACGTCGTCGGAGCGTTGACCGGTGACGAAAATCGTGTCACCCACGAGTACGTGATGACGTGGCCAATCGACACCGGATTCGACGAGCGCGACGCTTTCGAGGCGGGCGCCGCCATCGAGCACGGCGATCGTTGCGACGGTGTTAGAACCACGCACCGTCACGTGCAGGTACAGCCCGTCAATAGTCGTCGAGATTTCAGCCGGGTAGTCGACACCGAATGATGTTTCCCGTGAAACCGGCACGGCCGTGACGATGCGCCACACGCCTTCGCGGTCGGGAGCCAGACCGTAAACCTCGCCGGAGTACTCGGTCACGACGTACAGGTGACCGCTCGGGTGCCACACCGCGTGACGCGGGCCCGAGCCCTTCGGCAGGGCAACCTGCTGAATCTCGGTGTCGCCGCGCCAAATGCGCACGAGGTCGAAGCCGAGGTCGGTCGTCGCGAACAATCCGCCCGAGACGAACGTGGTGTGGTGGCCGCGAGAGACGCGGGCGTTAGGGTCTTCGACCACCGGCAGCGTTTCAACGGGCTCGGGGTTGTCGTAGTCCGGAACCAGGTGTGCGAACTCCGGTCCCGCTGCCTCACGAAGTGCGGCAGCGGCGGCGCTCAAGTCAACGGTTCCGTTTGCCGCGAGGCTGGCCGGCGGGTTCGCCGCCTCGAAGCTATACGGATCGGTGGTCGACGACAGTGCGGTCGCCACCCCCAGCGAACCGTCGGCCGCGAGCGCAACGCGCGTAATGGTTCCGTCGCCATAGGCGGCTGTTACCAGCGTGCCCGCACCCGGCGCGATGGCCGCGTGGCACGTGGCGTATCCGGTCGAAACCGGGGCACCGAGCGGTGCGAGCGTGTCGTCACCAGTGCGGCGGAAGGCCTGGACGGCACCCCGCTCTTCGAGCGTTGCGTAAACAACGTCTTCAGTGGGGTGCGCGACCAGCCACGAGGGAGACTCGGCATGCACGGCTGTGCCACCGAACGTGAGCGCGCCACGCGGCGATTGCGCAGCAGGTTCGCCTGCCACCAAAACGCCGATGCCGCTGGCGTGGCCGCTCATGTCAGCGGTGTAGCCGCCGAGCCAGAACCGCATTAGTCGAGCAACGGCGTGCGTACGATGGCCGCGTCGCGGGCGGGGCCCACACCGATGACCGAGATGCGAGTGTTGCTCATCTTCTCGAGCGCAAGAACGTAGTCCTGCGCATTCTGCGGCAGGTCTTCGAACGTACGCGCGGTGGAGATGTCTTCCGTCCAGCCGGGGAAGTATTCGTAGATCGGCTTGGCGTGGTGGAAGTCGGTCATGTTGACCGGAACCTCGTCAAAGCGAACACCATCAACGTCGTACGCGACACACACCGGGATCTGCTCGATGCCGGTGAGGATGTCGAGCTTCGTCAGTACGAGGTCGGTGAGACCGTTGATGCGCGTGGCGTAGCGGGTGATCGGGGCGTCGTACCAGCCGACGCGACGCGGACGACCCGTCGTGGTTCCGAATTCGAAACCGCGCGAGCGCAGCATGTCGCCGTCAGCGTCGAACAGCTCGGTCGTGAACGGACCGGAGCCGACGCGGGTCGTGTAGGCCTTGACGATTCCGACGATGCGGTCGAGGCGGTTGGGGCCAACACCCGAACCCGTTGCGGCGCCACCGGCGGTTGCCGACGACGACGTCACGAACGGGTACGTGCCGTGGTCGACGTCGAGCATCGTGGCCTGGCCACCCTCGAAGACGACGACCTCGTTGCGGTCGAGCGCCTCAGCCAGAAGCAGCGCCGTGTCAGCCACCATGGGCTTCAGGCGCTCCGCGTAGGCGAGCAGGTCGTCGACAATTTCGTCGGCCGTGATGGCGCGACGGTTGAAAAGCTTGACCAGCAGGTGGTTTTTCTGGTCGAGGGCGCCCTCAACCTTCTGGCGCAGAATGTTCTCGTCGAACAGATCCTGCACACGAATACCGACACGGTTGATCTTGTCGGCGTAAGCCGGTCCGATTCCGCGACCCGTGGTTCCGATCTGGCGCTTTCCGAGGAAGCGCTCAGTGACCTTGTCGAGCGTGCGGTGATACTGCGTGATGATGTGCGCGTTGGCGCTCACCTTCAGGCGCGAGACGTCGATGCCGCGGGCGCTCAGCGCAGTGAGCTCCGCGAAAAGGACTTCGAGGTCGATGACGACACCGTTACCGATGACGGGCGTGACTCCGGGCGAAAGGATGCCGCTGGGAAGCAAGTGAAGTGCGTACTTCTCGTTGCCCACAACAACGGTGTGGCCGGCGTTGTTACCGCCGTTGAACTTGACGACCCAGTCGGTGCGTTCACCGAGAAGGTCTGTCGCTTTACCTTTGCCCTCGTCGCCCCACTGGACGCCGACGATCACGATTCCTGGCATTTTGGGATACACCCCCTGAAAAGGGACCCGGGCGTGGGTCCACCCAATCTTACCCATTCGCCCTGAGAGGCCTTTGAGGGTGGCGGAATGTGACGCGTAAGGGGCCACCCCTTACGCTCTAACCATGCGGTTTTCTCGGATGGCGGCGGTTGCTGCGACGTTTGTGCTGGCTCTGACCCTGGGCGGATGCGCGACGACGCCCGGTTCGACCCCGACGTCTGAGCCGGCCGTCAGCCCGTCGGCAGACGCAACAGCTGACGGCGCGTGCGCATACCCCACAAGCCCGCGTCCGGCGGCGAAGGCTGTCGAGGTTCCGCCCGCCGAGCCCACCGTTACCGGCGAAGTTTCGGTGACGATCGCGACGTCGGCCGGTGACCTGAACCTCACGCTCGACGCCGATAAGGCCCCGTGCGCGGTCAACAACTTTGTTTCGCTCGCCGAGCAGGGCTACTTCGATGGCACGTCGTGCCACCGTCTGACCACGTCGGGCATCTTCGTACTGCAGTGCGGCGACCCGTCGGGCACCGGTTCGGGCGGCCCGGGATACTCGTTCGCCGACGAGCTCGACCCGAACGAGACGTACCCGGCAGGAACCGTGGCGATGGCCAACGCTGGCCCCAATACCAATGGTTCCCAGTTCTTCCTGGTCTACCAGGATGCGCCCGGCGCTCTCGCCCCCGCCTACACGCCGTTCGGCACGTTTGATGAGGCTTCGGTGAAGGTCGTGCAGGATGTCGCGAAGGCCGGCCTCGCCGATGATCAGGTGGCACCGAAGACCCCGGTCGACATCTCCGCGGTGACCGTCGCGCCGTAGCGTTCGCTCCTCAACAGGCGGGTTGTGGCGTCGACTTTTCCACATATTATCGAACACTGTTTCCAAGGTCGAAGGCCAATGCCACAATGAGGTATGGCACTTTTCAACGACGTTCTCGCACTGATACCCACCGCGGTATCGCATGCGGGTGCGTCCGTTGCGCCAGAGGCTGACCGCTCGATCATCACCGACGTCGTGGGTGATTTCTCCCGCGACGAAGTGATGGCGGCGATCCGTGAGGTGACGGCAGTCACGCAAGAGGCCGAGTACATTCGGTCTGTTCTCATCGGCATGGCCGCGTCACTGTCGACGCGCGAAGCCGGGCACGAGGGCCTCGCGCAGAAAGAGGGGCATCGCAACACCACGTCGCTGATTCAAGCGCTGATCGGAACCAGTTACACCGAGGCCGCGAAGCAGGTTCGGGTGGGTGAATCGCTCGTTGAGAGTCTCGTTTCTCCGCCTGTGCCGCCGGCTTCTGAGCCGGCTGGCGGTGGTGATTCCCCGGAGGGTGACGCTGGCCCGGATGCTGAGCCGGTGCCGTGTCGCGAGCCGTGGCATGCGCCGCTCGGGCGCGCGCTGCGTGACCAACAACTCACGACACAGCAACACGACTCCATCATGAAGGGGTTGGGCGCGCCTCCTCGCATTGCGCGTGATTCGCACGGCGACCCGGTGCCCGAGAGCTCCGGCTCGCCTGCGCCTGGAGCCGACGATGCGCCCGATGCCGGTGTCGAGCCACGCGCTCTGACGCGTGAAGAGGCTGACGAGGTTGATCGTGAGTTTATTGACGCCTGGTCACTTGCCGCGGAGACGCTGGCTGAAGAAGCCGCGATTCGCGACACCACAGAGCTGTATCGCGCGGCGAAGGCGCTTCGTGATCAGCTTGACCCGGTTGGCGCCGATAAGCGGTACCAGGAGCGCTATGAGAAGCGGTCTTTCCGCATTGAACAGTGGCGCGACGACGGCCTGAAGAAGGCCACGTGGATCTTCTCCGACGAAGACTTCCTCTATGTCCAGGCCGTTCATGACGCGGCGCTGAGCCCGCGTCGCGGTGGCGTGCACTTCGTCGATTCGGCCGAACGTGCGCGTGCTGAAGAGCTGTCGAAAGATCCGCGCACAACCAACCAACTCGCGTACGACCTGATGATGGACATCGTGCGTGCCGGCGTCAACGCCGACCCGCGATCCGTGTTCGGCACCCGCCAGGCCGGCGTTCGACTCGTGCGCCTGGTCGACGCTGAGGGCCACCACGCTCCCATCGTGCATTCCGAAGACCGCCTTCACACGGTTCCGGGTGGAGTCGCTGACCAGCAGGTGTGCGAGAGCGGAACCATCACAGCGACGGTTGACTGCGACGGCAACCCGCTCAATCTCGACCGCGAGCAGCGCTTATTCAGTGCACAGCAGCGAATTGCGCTCGCCCTGCGTGATGGCGGCTGTCGCTGGCTCGATTGCGACCGCCCCGCGTCATATTGCGAAGCGCATCACATTGATCCGTGGAAGGAGGGCGGCAAAACCGATATCGATCGCGGTGTTCTGCTGTGCCACTTCCATCACCGGCAGCTGCATCTCGACAAAACCCGCATCACGCGCGCGGGCACTGACGATTTCGTCCTTCGACGGCCCGGACGATCGCCCGAAGTTCTGCCTCGGCGCGCGGCGCTGACCTACGCGTGGGCGAGCCTCCATCATCCCCCGCGCCGATTCCGCCCCGATCCCCCGCCGCGCACATGACAGCGCCCTCTTCGCCGCGGCAACCGCGTCGATCCAGCCCATCCACGCGCTCACCCCACAGCCCACGCCCGAACAGATAGCCTCGACGAATGACCAATGACCTGCTCACACTCCCGACGTCCGCCGACGAGTGGATGGAGTTCGTCACAACACGACCCGACGCCTTCCTCGCGCAGGCCCGCGAGCACGTCTCCGCCCTAAAAGACGGCACGCCCCGCACACCCACAGAGACGCTCGACCTCTGGAACGAAGTGACCTGGTCACTGCGATCAGCCGGAGGGCCCAGCTACGTCCTCAGCGAATGCCACCCCGACCCCGCGATCCGCGACGCTGGCTCCGAACGCTACCTTGCTGCGGTCGCATTCGAGACCGAGCTCATGCTCGACCGCGACCTGTTCGAACTCTTCACGAACACCCTCGCCCATGACGACGAGAGCGATCTCGACGCCGAGCAGGCACGCCTCCTCGACCACACGCTCCGCGACCTGCGCCTCGCTGGCGTCGGGCTCGACGACGCCGGCCGCGCACGCGCGAAAGAGCTCGCCGATCGCGACTCCCAGCTCGGGGTCGAATTCGGCAAAAACATCCGCGACGGCAAGCGATCCCTGCGCATCTCACCCGATGCTCTCACCGGGCTCCCGCAAGACTTCATCGACAACCACCCCGTCGACGAAGACGGGCTCATCACGCTGACGACCGACTACCCCGACTATGTTCCGGTACGCGAGTACGCCACAAACCGCGACACCCGCATCGCGATCTCCGAGCTCTACAACGATCTCGCGTGGCCTATCAACGACCCGATCCTGGCCGAACTCCTCGACGTCCGCCGCGAGCGCGCACAGCTTCTCGGTTTCGGCGACTGGTCAGACGTCGAAACGGCGACGCGCATGGCCGGGTCATCCGCGAATGTCGACGCCTTCCTGACGAAGGTCGACGACGCTTCGCGCGACGCCGCCATCGCCGAGTACGAAACCGTATTTGCGCGCCTCCAGCAAGAGGTTCCGGACGCCAGCGCCGTCACCACCGCCGACCTTGCCTACCTGTTCAACGTCATCAAGCGCGAGCAGTACGACGTCGACGCCCAGGTCGTTCGTTCGTACTTCAGCTTCCCGGCGGTGATGCAGGGCGTTCTCGAGCTCACCGGCACACTTCTCGGCATCGAGTATCACCCGGTCACGGTGCCGACGTGGCACGAAGACGTGCATGTCTTCGACGTCACGAAAGGCGACGAGACGATCGGCCGCATCTACCTCGACATGCACCCGCGCGACGGCAAGTACAACCACGCTGCCTGCTTCGACATGATCGTGGGCCGCGAAGGCGTCGAACTGCCCGAGGGTGTGCTGATGTGCAACTTCGCGCGCGGAACCATGGAGCACGATGAGGTGACGACGTTCCTTCACGAATTTGGTCACCTTGTGCACGCGATTCTCGCCGGTCACCAACGGTTCACGGCGCAAAGTGGCATCGCCACGGAGTGGGACTTCGTCGAGGCCCCGAGCCAGATGCTCGAAGAGTGGGCGTGGGATGCCGACGTGCTCGCCCGGTTCGCCCGCAACGCGAACGGCGAGCCCATCCCCGCCGCACTGGTTGAGCGCATGCGTAAAGCCGACGCGTTTGGCCGCGCGCTACTGACGCGCCGCCAGCTGGGCTTCGCCCGCGTCTCGTATCAACTGCACCATGACGTTCCGGCCGACATCACCACCGCGGCCGCGCAGTGGGTTGAGTCGACCTCGCCGGTGAAGAACCTCGAGGACAGCCACTTCGCGTGCGCGTTCGGGCACCTCACCGGCTACGGCGCGAGCTACTACACCTACCAGTGGAGCCTCGTCATCGCGCGTGACCTGCTCACCGCGTTCGGCGACGACCTCATGAACGAGGCGGCCGCTACCCGCTACCGCGAAACCGTGCTCGAGCCCGGTGGCACGAAGGATGCCGCCGACCTGGTGCGCGACTTCCTCGGCCGCGACTACAACTTTGACGCGTATCGCGCCTGGTTGAGCGGAGAATAGCACCGGGTTTCGAAACACACACCCCGCACTATCCGCGAACGAGCGCGGGTCGCTACGCTAACCGCATGAGCGACAGTCACGCGGTGCATCCCGGTAAGAATGTCCGTGTCATCTGGGCGATCGTTCGCCTGGCGACCTCGGCGTTAATGGCCGCGGCCGTCGTCGCGCAGTTCGTCACGACCTTCACGCTCACCGCGGAGAAGGGCCGCGACGTCGAAACGACGCTGGTGAACTTCTTCAGCTTCTTCACGATCCTGTCGAGCTGCCTCGGCGTTATCGTCATGCTCGTGGGCGGACTCTGGCTCCTCACCCGGGGTGCGAAGAAGCAGTGGGAACCCCGCTGGATGTCGTACGTCTGGATCAGCGTCGGCACCTACATGGTCATCACCGGCATCGTCTACAACCTGCTGTTGCGCGGCTACGTGCTTGAGCAAGGCGCGACGGTCGTGTGGGCCAACGAAGTGCTGCACCTCATCGGCCCCATCATGTTCTTGCTCGATCTGGT
>CANNEP010000020.1 GCA_947503655.1 uncultured Microbacterium sp. | reverse complement strand
ATGGGAACCGTTTTTCAGGTTCCGTGGGCGCGTGCGGTGTCGTGGCCGTTGCTTCGTGCGGCTCTCGTCGACGCGGGGTTCGAGATCGTGGCGCTCGCCCTCACCGATGACGCGGTGTCACTGCGTGACTTTACGCCGGGGGAGCGGGTCGCGCTTGTCGTCGGCACGGAAGGCGATGGGCTCAGCGACGTTGCACTTGCGCACGCCGATCACACCGTCATGATTCCGATGCGCGACGGCGTCGATTCACTCAACGTCGCCGCCGCGGCATCGGTCGCGCTGTGGGCGGTGCAGGGGCGCTAGGCCTGTTCGTCGTCTGCGGCTGGCGGCACGATGGGCGTCGCCTCGGGACGCTTGGGCATCATGTTGTCGCCGGAGGACTGGTGACGCACGCGACGCAGGACCCAAGGAACTAAGTGGCCGCGTGCCCACAGCAGATCGTCGGCGCGCGCTTCGCGCCACGTCCGTACCGGGTGCGGTTCTGGTTCCATCGGCTTCAGGTCGTTGGGTACGTTGAGCGCGCGCAGCACCATCCGAGCGACTTCGTGGTGGCCGAGCGCGTTCATGTGCAGGCGGTCCGCCGCGAAGAAGCGGGTGTCTTGAATTGTCTTCAGCGCCCACTGGTCAGCGACGATGCAGTCGTACTTGTCGGCAACGGCGCGAATGTTCTCGTTGTAGATCGCGACCTTGCCCCGGAACGGGCGGAACACCGGCGTGAAGTTGACATCAATGCCGGTAAAGATGACGACGGTGGCGCCGTTTGCCGTGAGGCGCGCGACGATGGTCTCGAGCTGCTGCGTGATCTCATCCGGATCGGTGCCGGGGCGGATAACATCGTTGCCGCCGGCGGAGATCGTCACGAGATCAGGCTTGAGCGCAACTGCGGCGTCAAGCTGTTCGTTCATGATCTGTGCGATGAGCTTGCCGCGCACCGCGAGGTTTGCGTAGGCGAAGTCTTCTGACGTCGCACCGAGCACTTCAGCAACCCGGTCTGCCCAGCCACGAACACCGTGCGGTGACGCCTCGTCGTCGTCGCCCACACCCTCGGAGAACGAGTCGCCCATGGCAACGTAGCGACGCCACGGGTGGTGGTCTGCGTTCTCGACAAACGTGTTCAGGGTGTCGTCGTTGTTTGACGAATCGGTCATCACGCGCTCCTTGTGGGTTGTTGTTCAGCAGTCCACCCTAACCGGCACGCCGAATACACACCGAGTTTTGAGCGAGTGTCTGAAGGGGCGACTATCGTTGACCAGGTGCTGTCTCCGTCCTATCCCCAACGCGCCCCCTGGGGTACCGCAGGCAAACTGCGAGCGTGGCAGCAGGAGGCACTTGAGGTCTACTTCGCGCAAAACAAGCGCGACTTTCTCGTCGCAGCAACTCCGGGCGCAGGTAAGACGACTTTCGCACTGACTCTCGCGCAAGAACTGTTGCGCACGCGTGTCGTGAACCGCATTGTCGTTGTCGCCCCGACCGAGCACCTCAAGACCCAGTGGGCAGACGCAGCCGCACGCCTGCATATTCGACTCGACCCGAGGTTCCGCAACTCGCATGTGGCGCCGTCGCGTCAATATCACGGCGTCGTTGTGACGTATGCGCAGGTCGCCGCGCGCTCGTCCGTGCACAAGCACGTGACGGAGGGCGCGCGCACGCTCGTCATTCTTGACGAGGTGCACCACGGCGGTGACGCGCTCAGCTGGGGTGACGCGATTCGCGACGCCTTTGGTTCCGCCGTCAAGCGTCTGCTGCTGTCGGGCACGCCGTTCCGCTCTGACACGGCGCCGATTCCGTTCGTGGAGTACGCGCCAGATGCTTCCGGTGGGCGTGTTTCGCGCACCGATTACAACTACGGCTATGGCCGTGCGCTCGCCGACGGCGTCGTGCGCCCCGTGCTTTTTCACGTGTACTCCGGAACCATGCGCTGGCAAACCAGCATGGGTGATGAGCTGGAGGCGCACCTCAGTCAAGACAACACAAAAGACGTCACGTCGCAGGCATGGCGTACTGCGCTGGACCCTGAGGGTGAGTGGATTCACGCCGTCTTGAAGTCTGCGAATGATCGTTTGACCGAGGTGCGTCAGCACATTCCTGATGCTGGCGGGCTCGTGATTGCTACCGACCAGACAGTGGCGCGTGCGTACGCGAAGATTCTGAAGGGCCTGACCGGGCAGTCGCCGACCGTGGTGTTGAGTGACGAAAAAGAAGCGTCGAGCCGCATCGAGAAGTTCTCTGACGACACCAGCCGGTGGATGGTCGCCGTTCGTATGGTGTCGGAAGGCGTCGATGTACCGCGCCTCGCGGTCGGTGTGTACGCAACGAGTTCGTCGACGCCGCTGTTCTTTGCCCAGGCCATTGGTCGCTTCGTTCGTGCCCGCCGTCGCGGTGAGGCCGCGAGTGTGTTTCTGCCGCATGTTCCGCCGCTGCTGAAGCTCGCGAACGAAATGGAGCGCGAGCGTGACCACGCGCTCGACCGCAAGCAGAAAGACGACGACGGGCTCGACGATTCGCTTCTTGAATCGGCAAATCGCGAAGACAAGGCGTCAGACGCGCTCACCGAGGACTTCAAGTACACGGCGCTCGGTTCGACCGCGCACTTCGACAGCATCGTTTTCGAAGGCAAGCAGTTCGGTGAGCTCGCTGAACCCGGGTCAGACGAAGAACTCGAGTTCATTGGTTTGCCCGGCCTGTTGGAGCCCGAGCACGTGCATGAGCTCTTGATGCAGCGCCAGAGCCGTCAAGCGCGCCACCGCGAGGCTCGTGAGGCCCGCGAGAAGGCCGCTGGCTCGCCCGAAACAACGTTGCCCGCGCCGTTACACCGCACGCTTCGCGAACAGCGCCAGCTACTCAACAGCCTCGTTGGCCTGTACGCACGCCAGACGGGGGAGCCGCACGGCCTCGTACATGCCGAACTCCGACGCATTTGCGGTGGGCCGGCCGTTGGCACCGCCACCGTAGCTCAGCTTCAGTCACGCATCGAGCACCTGCGCCGCCGCGTGCACTCGTAGGCCTCGTTCTTTTCGGGAGGCCGAACGATTCGGGGCGCCGAATTTACCGAAATGGGGGGGTTCGCTGTGTGGTCGTGGGTAGCGTTGAAGCATCCCCCACAGAACTTGGAGCACAATGAGCGCGCCCGCGAATGCTACTGCCGCCGATCGCAAGCGATGGGCGAAGTATCTCGTCGACGAGCGCGCCGAGGCCAAGGTTTATCGCCGCCTCGCGAAGCGGAAGACAGGGGAGGAGCGCGAGATTCTGCTCGCCCTTGCCGACGCCGAGGGGCGTCATGAATCCCACTGGCTCGCGTTGTTGGGCGGTGAGCCCGCAAAGCTCCCGCGCCCGGGTCTTCGTACGCGTCTCTTGGGTGCGATGGCGAGTGGGTTCGGCTCGATCTTCGTGCTCGCCCTCGCGCAGGCGGCGGAGGCGCGTTCGCCGTACGAAGACGAGGCTGACGCCACCGCTCAGATGGCTGCCGATGAGCGCGTGCACCACGAGGTCGTGCGCGGTCTTGCCGCTCGTGGCCGCCGCCGACTGTCAGGCACCTTCCGTGCCGCGGTGTTCGGTGCGAACGATGGTCTGGTGAGCAACCTGGCACTCGTTATGGGCATCGGGGCGACCGGCGTCGCACCGGGCTTTGTGCTGTTCTCGGGTGTCGCTGGGCTCTTGGCAGGCGCGTTGTCGATGGGCGCTGGTGAGTTTGTCTCGGTGCGCAGTCAGCGCGAGCTGCTCGCTGCCACGCAGCCGAGTGATTTTGCCGACGATGCACTGACACACGTTGACATCGACGCGAACGAAGTCGCGCTAATCTACCGTTCGCGTGGGATGGATCACGACGAGGCCCTCAACCGCGCGCGTAAGGTCGTGCAGGCCGCGCAGAACGGCATCGCGCCGCAGCGTGAAGCGATTGAAGACGACGACGAAATCGTTGGCAATGCGTGGGGCGCAGCGATCTCGAGCTTCCTGTTCTTCGCCTCGGGCGCGATCATCCCCGTGTTGCCCTGGATCTTCGGTCTCAGCGGTGTCGCTGCCCTCGTGCTCGCGCTCGTGCTCGTCGGTATCGCGCTCATGATCACGGGCGCCATGGTGGGCATCTTGAGTGGCACGTCGCCCCTCATGCGTGCCCTCCGCCAGCTCGCGATCGGTTTCGCCGCCGCCGCCGTCACCTACGCCCTCGGCCTGCTCTTCGGCGTCTCCACCGCATAACCACTCGCGCCAGGCGTCGAGCGCCTCGGAACCAGCACCATGGTTCCGAGGCGCTTTGCGATTTACTATCGGTTCCCCGTGCGGGCGACTGGTCCCTCGGATGTCGAACACCGAGGGAAGTTCATGATGCGCACGATTACGTGGGAGCCATTCACCCTTTTGACCGAAACACTTTTTGTCCTATAGGCCGCTCGTGGCCGCTCATGCGCGAGAAACGAAAATGACCCCCGAATCTTTCGATCCGGAGGTCATTTTCGTTTTGTGCGCGAAGGGGGACTTGAACCCCCACGCCCTAACGGGCACTAGCACCTCAAGCTAGCGCGTCTACCTATTCCGCCACCCGCGCATTTGGGTGTTTGTTTAGCTCTCACCAACGAATAGTTAGCCTAGCACGGCTGTGGGGGCGTCACGAACCAGGCCGCACGTCGGGCGTGGCGTAACGTGGAGGCATGACCGCTGAGCTCTCCAACGTCGTAAGCATCGCCCGTGATCTGATTCGCTTCGACACCACAAACTACGGGGGAGGACGCGCCAATTCTGAGCGCGAAGCCGCCGAATACGTGGCCGCCATCCTCACTAACATCGGCCTCGAGCCCGAACTCTACGAAGCCGTCCCGGGCCGCACCAACGTGCACGCCCGAATCAAGGGAACCGACCCGAGCCTGCCGGCCCTCATCTTGCACGGCCACCTCGACGTGGTTCCGGCGATCGCTGAAGACTGGACGCACGATCCGTTCTCTGGCCACATCGACGCCGACGGGCTCTTGTGGGGTCGTGGCGCCGTTGACATGAAGGGCATGGACGCGATGATCCTCGCCGCCGTGAGCGAGGTGCTAGGCGCCGGAGAGAAGCCGCGCCGCGACATCATCATCACGTTCTTCGCTGACGAAGAGAACGGCGGTGTTGAAGGGTCAACGCCGGTCGTCGCACAGCGCCCCGACTGGTTCGAAGGGGCCACCGAAGCGATCAGCGAGGTTGGCGGCTATTCGATCACGGTCGCTGGCCAGCGCGCGTACCTGCTGCAGGTGGGGGAGAAGGCCTTGCTGTGGCTGCGTCTGTCAGCCAAGGGCCGTGCCGGTCATGGTTCCGGCTTCCACCCCGACAATGCCGTCACGCGCCTCGCTGAGGCCGTTGCAGCCCTCGGCCGCACGGCCTGGCCAGTAAGCCTCACGCCCACGACGGAGGCGCTGCTTGCCGAATTCCAACGGCTGAGCGGAACAACGGAGACAGACCCCGACACGCTTGCGGCGCTCTCGGGTAACGCGCAAGGCTTCATCCGGTCGTCGCTGCGCACCACGACGAACCCCACGGGGCTTGAGGCTGGCTACAAGCACAACGTGATCCCCGACAAAGCGCACGCGCTCATTGACGTGCGCGTGTTGCCGGGCACCGAGGCGCAGGCGCTGGCTGACATTCAGCGCATCGTCGGTGAAGACATCGAGATCGAAGTCGTTGTCGGCGAAGTTGGGCTTGAGGTGCCATTCGCCGGTGACCTGGTCGACACGATGGTCGCGTGCATTGGCGAACATGACCCGGGTGTTCCGGTGATTCCGTACCTGCTGGGCGGCGGAACCGATAACAAGGCGCTCTCAGCGCTCGGCATCGCGGGTTACGGCTTCGCGCCGATGCGGCTGCCCGAACGCCTCGACTTCACCGGAATGTTCCACGGCGTCGACGAACGTGTGCCGACCGACGCGCTCGAATTTGGTCAGCGCGTACTCGCTGACCTCATCCGCCGCTACTGACCTCGCCGCGCCGCGCGCCTGATAAACACTCAGCGCGCGGCCGGTAGAGTCCTACCTTGGCGTGCCCACCGGCTCGCAAGACGCACAGGAGCACGTCATGGAATTCCTTGAAGCAATCATCCTGGGCATCGTGCAAGGTCTCACCGAGTTCTTGCCGATCTCCTCGAGCGCTCACATCCGCATCGTCGGCGAAATGTTCCCGAACGCAGCCGATCCCGGCGCGACGTTCACGGCCATCACGCAGATCGGTACCGAGCTCGCCGTGCTCGTGTACTTCCGCAAGAAGATCGCCGCGATCATCAAGGCGTGGTTCTTGTCTCTCAGCGGCAAGATTCCGCGCAACGACCCCGACGCTCGCATGGGTTGGCTCGTCATCCTCGGCTCGCTCCCAATTGCGGCGCTCGGCTTCTTCGGCCAGGAGTACATCCGCGGCGCATTCCGCAATCTGTGGATCGTCGCGATCGTCTTGATCGTGTTCGGTATTTTGCTCGGTCTGGCCGACCACTACGGCAAACGCACGCGTGAACTGAAAGACATCACGTACCCGCACGGCATCGCGATGGGCTTTGCCCAGGCCCTCGCGCTGGTTCCCGGCGTTTCACGCTCGGGTGCCACCACGACGGCGGCACGCGCGCTGGGCTACAACCGCACCGCGGCCGCTGAGTACGCTTTCCTGCTGGCCGTTCCTGCCGTCTTCGGCAGCGGACTCTACGAGCTGGTCTCTAGCCTTGACGAGCCCATGGTTCCGTATGGCATGGCTGAAACCGCCGTCGCGACCGTCGTCGCCTTCATCGTCGGCCTCCTCGTGATCGCGTACCTCATGAAGTACCTCAAGAAGGGCAGCTTCTTGCCGTTCGTGATCTACCGCGTGATTCTCGGCGTCGTCATCATGGTGTTGCTGGCAACGGGCGTGCTGAGCGCGTTCTAACCCCAGACAAACGACAATGGCCGCGATTATTATCGCGGCCATTGTCGTTGAAGCGGGGGTTATGCGGGGTCGCCCGGGCCCGACGCCGGACCCTTACGCGGGCCCTCGTTGTCGCGACGCAAGAACTGCTCGAACTCGCGGGCGATCGCGTCGCCCTTCGCGGCAGGAGTGTCCCACGCATCGCGGGCCTGTTCGAGCGACCGAATGTATTCGACCATCTCGGCGTCATCGTTCATCGCGGCATCGATCGAGGCTTCCCACTTGCGGGCTTCGCTGTCGAGCTCATCGTGCGATGTCGTAATGCCGGTGAGATCAGCGACCTTATCGAGCAACGCGATCGTCGCCTTCGGTGCCTTTGCCTGCATCGACAGGTAGTGCGGTACGCTCGCCCACTGGCTCATCGTCGGAATGCCGGCTGTCTCCAGCGCATCAGCCATCACCGACAGCATGCCGACGGGGCCCTCGTAGCGGCCGCGCTCAATCGTCGAGTTCGCGCGAATGTATTCGTTTTCGCTCCACGAGTGCACGAGAATCGGGCGGGTGTGGGGCACATCGCCCATCATCGAGCCCAGCAGAATCACTCCGGTAATACCCTCATCACGTGCCGTCGCCACGAACTCCGACGCAAACCGCTTCCACCGGCGCGCTGGCTCTTGGCCACGCAGCAGCCAGAGACCGGAACCATGGCGGGGGCTCCAGAGTGTGGCACCGGGCCACGTGAGCCGGCGAACACCATCATCATCGCGGTGGACGCTCGGGCGTGTGTATTGAAAGTCAAAGTACGATTCGGGGTCAACGGTGTGCGCCAACACGTAGTCACCGTCGGCCTTCATGGCATCGACGGCTGATGTTGCGGCTTCTGCCGCGTCGTTCCAGCCTTCAAAAGCGATGACGAGAACGCGGTCTCCAAGTAGCTGCACGGTACCTCCTCTGTTCAGCGTAGCGTCAGCATTGATACCGCGCGCGGGGCGTTTCAGATGACTACGATCTGGCCCTCGGCACGATGCGCGACGTAACACGCAGACGCGCGTCGACGCAGGCGTTTGGTCAGCATCGCTCGGGCTAGCATGGTGAAGTGAAAACGGCTTCAATGCGCGCAGTGCTCTGGGACATGGACGGCACCCTTGTCGACACGGAACCATATTGGATGCGGAGCGAGGAGGAGCTGGTTGCTGAACACGGCGGTCACTGGACCGACGAACAGGCCATGAAACTTGTCGGGCTCGGCCTCGATACGTCGGCACGCATTCTGCAGGATGCCGGTGTGCGCATGGATGAAGACGCGATCATCAACCACCTCACCGACCAGGTGACGTACAAGCTTGCTACCGAGGGGGTTCCGTTCCGCCCCGGTGCGCGTGAGCTCCTCGCCGACCTGAAAGCGGCGGGCATCAAGACGGCGCTTGTGACGATGTCGCTTCGTCGCATGGCTTCGGAGGTTGTCAGTCTCATCGACTTCGACGCCTTCGACGTTATCTACGCGGGCGACGATGTCACCCGCCCGAAGCCCTTCCCCGACCCGTATTTGATGGCGTGCGAAGCGTTGGGCGTTCGGCCCGACGAGTGCGTCGCCCTTGAAGACTCCCCGAACGGTGTGGCCTCGGCCATCGCCGCCAAGATCCCCACGATCGGCATTCCCCACATCGTCTCTCTGGACGACGCGGGTGTGACGGAGACCCGCGACACCCTCGCTGGCGTCACGACCGCCGACCTCATCGCTTTTCACGAAAGGCACACTTCATGAGCTCTGCTCGTCCCAGCGGCCCCTTCCGCGTTGGCGACCGCGTGCAGCTGACCGGCCCTAAGGGCAAGCTGCACACCACGACGCTCCGCGATGGAGGCGAACTGCATACGCACCACGGCGTTTTGCGTCACGAGCAGCTCATCGGCTCGCCCGATGGTTCCGTGCACACGAACAGCGGTGGCCACGACTACCTGGCCCTGCGCCCGCTTCTGCGTGACTTCGTCATGTCGATGCCGCGCGGTGCGGCCATCGTGTATCCGAAGGATGCCGCGATGATCGTCACGCAGGCAGACATTTTCCCCGGGGCCGTCGTTGTCGAAGCTGGCGTTGGTTCCGGCGCCCTGTCGCTTTCGCTGTTGCGCGCGATTGGCCCGGAGGGGCGCCTGCACTCGTTCGAGCGCCGAGAAGAGTTCGCTGACGTCGCCAAGGGCAACGTCGAGACGTTCTTCGGTGAACTGCCGGAGACATGGTCTGTGCACCTCGGTGACCTCGCTGAAGAGCTTGAGAACGTGGTGGAACCCGGAACCGTTGATCGCGTCGTGCTCGACATGCTGGCTCCGTGGGAGTGCATGGAAACGGTCGCCGAAGCGCTGACCCCCGGCGGCGTCGTGATTTGCTACATCGCAACGGCTACGCAGCTCTCACGTGTCGCCGAGCACATCCGCAACCTCGGCATGTTTACCGACCCCGAAGCGAGCGAAACGATGGTTCGTGGCTGGCACGTTGAGGGCCTTGCTGTGCGCCCTGACCACCGCATGGTCGCGCACACGGGCTTCCTGCTGACCGCACGTCGCCTGGCCCCCGGTGCCGTACCGCCCGAGGTGAAGCGCCGCGCGTCGAAGACGAGCTTCAGCGACGCCGATGTCGAGGCCTGGACTCCCGGTGCCGTTGGTGACCGCCAGATCACCGACAAGAACCTGCGCAAGCGCGTACGCGACGCGGAGAAGCATGCTGCTGCCGCGCGCATCGCCGCCGCATCAACCCCGTTTTCAGAAGAGGAGAACTAAGCTGTGCGAGTGCGTAAACCTGTTGTTGCTCTGACCGCTGTTTCTGCTCTTGCGCTGGCCCTTGTCGGCTGCACGGCGGTAACACCGAATACGACGCGTGTTGACGCGAGTAGCTGCGGCTCCGCGTTCGATGCTGACACCCCGACCCTGGACACGGTTTCCGTGACCGGCGAAGCTGGCGAGTCGCCGGCCCTCTCGATGCCGAATCCGCTCCAGATTCCCCGCAACGAGCGCACAATCGTGACGGAGGGCGAAGGCGCGCCGATTACCGACACATCGCAGCTCGCACACACCACGGTGTGGGTGGCGCCGAGCACGAGCGGCAAGATCGCCGCCACGATGGGGTCCGACGAAGGCCAGATGGGCCCTGTCGACCAGTGGGCACAGTACTTGCCCGGGCTCGCGGAAGAACTTCTCTGCGTTCCGGGAGGTTCACGCGTTCTGATTACTCTCCCCGCCGACGATCTGCTGCCGCAATTGGCCACAGAACTCCAGCTCGGTGAAAACCAGGGTGTCGTGCTTCTCGTTGATGTCGGCCAGGTCGTTCCGCTCGCTGCCGACGGTGCCGATGTGTTCAACGCCGACCGCGGCCTTCCCGCCGTTATTCGCGACACCACCGGGCGTCCTGGCCTCGTTATTCCGTCGGGCGATGCACCGACCGAGGTACGCACGCAGACGCTTCTCAAGGGCGATGGCGAAGCCATCACGGCAGATTCGACGGTGTTCTTCCGCACTCTCGGCGTCGCGTGGCGCGGACACGAGCCGTTCGTCAACACGTGGGCTCAGGGGCACATGCCCGCGACGCCCGTCAACCAGGCATTCCCCGAAGCAGTCGTCAAGGCCCTCGAGGGCGCAACGGTTGGCTCGCAGGTCATGGTCGTCCTCCCGGCTGGCGAACTGCCCGCTGAGGCATTGCAGGGCACGAACATCCCGGCAGACGACGCACTCGTCTTCGTGATCGACGTTCTCGCCATCGCCGAGTAACCCGGTCTGTCGCTCATCCTAGAGGCGGCGATCCGCCTCTAGGATGAGCGTGTGGCAGCGAACATTCCTCCCGAAGAGCGACAAACCAATCTGGTCGTGGCGCTCATGGCAACCGACCGTGGGTTGACGAAGGCGCAGATTCTGGATTCTGTGTCTGGGTATCGTCAACGCGCCGAAAGCGGAACCACTGCCGACGCTCTCGAGAAGATGTTCGAGCGCGACAAAGACGACCTCCGCGGGCTCGGCATCCCGGTCGAAACGATCGGAGATCACGCCGATCCCAACGATCTGCGTGAGGCCCGATACCGCATTCCAAAGTCGGAATATACGCTTCCCGACGACCTCAAGTTTACCCAGGAAGAGCTCGCGTTGCTCACGCTGGCCGCAACCGTATGGCGCGAGGGCTCGATGTCCGATGACTCCAACGCGGGTATTCGCAAGATCCGTTCGCTCGGCATCGACGTCGATGAACCCATGATTGGTTTCGCACCAGAGCTTGGGCTCACAACGAACGCTTTCGTTCCTTTAAAGAACGCGATTGAGGCAAACCGCACCGTCACGTTCACGTACATCAAACCGGGGGAGAAGCGCGCGTTGCTGCGCCGTGTGCAGCCTCTCGCCCTCGTTGAGCAAGAGAACCGGTGGCACCTGTTCGCCTTCGACATCGACCGCGACGCCGAGCGCACGTTCCTGTTGAGCCGCATCGGTGACGATGTGAGGGCCACCCGCCTGTCCTTTGACCCCGCAATTAAAGTAAACTCAGGGGATCGCGCCCTCGCCGGGCTCGCCGAAGTCGCAGCCCGCAACGTTGCGCATCTCGAAGTGCACCCTGGTTCCGAAGCCGCGCTGCGTCTTGCGCGCCGCGCCACCGCAGCGCCGCAGGGTATTGACGTTTCGTTCCTCGATCTGCACATTTTCGCCGATGAGTTGGCCTCGTATGGTCCGGAAGTTCGCGTGATATCACCGGTCGAGCTCCGCGATCAGGTCATTGCCCGCCTGCGCGCGACGCTGGCGCACCACGAGGAGGCCCGTCATGGCTGATCGTCCGAAGCCGCTCCTGGCACCGGATCGCGTGCGCATCTACCTGACACTTGTGCCATACCTCGCAGAGCGGGGACAGGTGAGCGTGGCTGACGCCGCCGCAGATTTCGACGTCTCCGTCGACGAAATGCGCGCGATGGCCGAAAAGCTGACCGTCATGGGTCTCCCGGGCGACAGCGGTTTTTACCAGCTTGATCCCGACCTGTTCAATATCAACTGGGATCTCCTCGATGAACACGATGTCATCGAGCTCACCAACATGGTGGCGCTCGAACGCGCACCCAAGCTCTCCTCGCGCGAGGCTGCTGCGCTGCTGTCGGGGCTGCAACTGACGCGTGCCATCGCCGGCGTCAGCCCCGAGCTCGTTGATGGCCTGATTGCCAAGCTCACCGCGGGCTCCTCTGCAGACCCGGTCAATGTGATCGTCGCGCCACCGCGTGCCGACGCGGTCCGCACAATCGTCGCCGACGCACTGCGCCAGCGCCGAGCAGTTTCCTTCACCTATCGCGCCCCCGACGCTGAGCCGACGACGCGCACGGTTGACCCGGTTCGCGTACACATCACGAGTGGTGAGTGGTATCTGCAGGGCTGGTGCCACTTGCGCCACGCCATGCGCACATTCCACCTGGACCGTGTCTCTGACGTCGCGGTGACTGACATTGAGATCACCCACACGGGTGACGATGCGCCACCCGCGTTTAGCGACACCCACGATGGTGCCGAAGCCGTCATTCGGTATCCGTCCCAGCTGGCCTCACTCGTGGGCGACTACTTGCGTGGCGCCGAACTCACGACAGAGCACGAATTCTCCATCGCACGGTTCACGGTGGGCGACCCGTTGACGTTGAAACGCCTGGCGGCGTTGAGAAGCGGAACCATTGAAGTGCTGGGTCCGGAGTCCGCACGCGCGGCAACAATCGACTGGGCTCAACGTGCCCTCGCGCAGTACGACGCTGAAGCGAACTGACGTGAACACAGCGTCAGCCAGACAAAACGTATAGGTGACACCAAGGTATTGCCAGCACCCGCCGGGTAGACTGATCAAACCCGCACCCCCGAACCATTGGAGCGCTCATGGGCAACGCATTTCAGCCAGCACACCTTTTGATCCTTCTGCTGATCATCCTGTTGCTGTTCGGTGCTGCGAAGCTTCCCGCGCTCGCCAAGAGCCTGGGCCAGTCGGCGCGTGCGTTCAAGGGTGAAATGAAGGCGATGAAGGAAGACGATGCGGCAGCCGCAGCAGCGTCGACCGCGACGTCAGAGGCCACCCCTCAGCCCGGAGTTGCGCCCGCGCAGCGGCAGACGCCTGACACCAACTCGCCTGACGGCTCGCGCCCCTAAAGAGCGTGACCACACAAACTCCCGAGTCGGCTCTGGAGGGCGACCCGAAACGCGACAAGCGCATGTCGCTGGCGCAACACCTGGTGGAGTTGCGCCGCCGCTTCATGATTGCGGCCATCGCGTTCATCGTGTGCATGGTCGCGGCGTTTTTCATCGCCGACTGGGTTATCGACCAGCTCGATAACCCGATTGACATTATTGCTGCCGAAGGTCATGGCGAAGCGGCGCTGACGTTCACGCGCATCACGATGGCGTTCGACATGAAGCTGCGCATTGCGGCATCGATCGGTCTCATCCTTTCGGGGCCCATCTGGATCTGGCAGTTGTGGGCGTACATCATGCCCGCGATGACCAAAAAAGAAAAGATGTACACGATAAGCTTCGTGGGCGTTGCGATTCCGCTGTTCTTCGGCGGCGTGGCCACGGGCTGGTTCGTGCTGCCGCACATCATCGAAGTGATGGCGTCGTTCGTGCCCGATGGCGCGTCGTACAACCAGTTCTTCGACGCGAGTTACTACTGGGACTTCGTCTTCAAGCTCCTGCTGACGGTCGGTGTCGCTTTTGTGCTGCCGTTGTTCCTGGTCATTCTGAACCTCGCGGGTGTCATGACGGGGCGGGCGATTTTGAAGGGCTGGCGTGTTGCTGTGCTGGTCGCTTCGGTCTTTGCTGCCATCACGACTCCTGGTTCCGACATCATCTCAATGTTGTTGCTGGCGGCTATTCTCGTCGTGCTTTACCTGGCGGCCGCAGTTGTCGCGCTCCTCTTTGACCGCCGCCGTCGCAAGCGTGAGGGCGACCTATTCACTCCGACGGAGACCACATGAGTGCTGCTGAGCAGTACGCCGCCGCCCAGGAGCGCGCCAAGCACCCACTGACGCAGGAGTTTGCCGCCCGGCTGTCGTTCGACATGGACGAGTTCCAGATCGAAGCGTGCCACGCGCTCGAAGACGGTCACGGTGTGCTTGTTGCCGCACCCACCGGAGCGGGTAAGACAATCGTGGGTGAATTCGCGATCTATCTTGCAATGCGCACCGGAACCGACAAGGCGTTTTACACAACGCCGATGAAGGCGCTGTCGAACCAGAAGTTCCGCGAACTGGTCGACGTGTACGGTGCCGGTGAAGTGGGCCTGCTGACCGGTGACACCAACATCAATCCGCACGCGCGCGTCGTCGTGATGACGACCGAAGTGCTGCGCAACATGCTGTACGCCGACGCGGAGGCGCTACGCGGTCTCCGGTTCGTGGTGATGGACGAAGTGCACTACCTCGCCGACCGCTTCCGCGGCGCGGTGTGGGAAGAAGTGATCATCCACCTTCCCGAAGAGGTGCGCGTTGTAGCGCTCTCCGCGACAGTATCGAACGCAGAAGAGTTTGGTGACTGGTTGGCTGCAGTGCGCGGCGGAACCGAAGTGATCGTCTCTGAGATTCGTCCGGTTCCGCTGCAACAGCACGTGCTGGCGCGCGGTGACCTGTTGCCGCTGTTTGATGAGCGCTCCGGTGTCGCGACGCAACAGGTGAACCGTGAGCTTGCACGCCTGCGTACCTTCAAGGGCGTGGCGTGGGAGAACAATTCGCGCACCGCCAACGCGCGCGGCCGCGGCAAACCTAAGCCGAAGTATCAAAAGCCGTCCATGGCGGGGCGGGGCAATCGACTGAACCGCGCTGAAGCGATTGAAACGTTGCGACGCGACAACCTGTTGCCAGCAATCTTCTTCATTTTTTCTCGCGTCGGTTGTGACCAGGCCGTTCAGCAGGTCGCCCGCGATGGCATCTCGCTGACCACGGCAGACGAGCGCCGCGAAATTCGTCGCTACGTCGAAGAACGTATCTACATGCTCCCTGATGAGGATCTCGCGGTACTCGGCTATTGGACGTGGCGCGAAAACCTCGAGCGCGGTATTGCCGCACACCACGCGGGCATGCTGCCGGCGTTCAAAGAGATCGTGGAAGAACTATTCCAGCGCAAGCTCGTCAAGGTCGTGTTCGCGACCGAAACCCTGGCCCTCGGCATCAATATGCCGGCCCGCACGGTCGTGCTTGAGAAGCTCGAGAAGTTCAACGGCGAAGCACGCGTGCCGATCACGTCAGGAGAGTACACCCAGCTGACTGGTCGCGCCGGACGCCGCGGTATTGACGTTGAGGGTCACTCCGTCGTGGTGTGGAACGAGGGCATGGACCTTGAGGCGGTCGCCGCTCTCGCCTCGCGCCGCATGTACCCAATGAACTCGTCCTTCCGCCCGACCTACAACATGGCCGTCAACCTCATTGACCAGTTCGGCCGTTCCCGCGCCCGCGAGATTCTGGAGTCGTCGTTCGCGCAGTTCCAGGCTGACCGTGCCGTCGTCGGCCTCGCCGTGAAGGTACGTGACGCCGACGAGTCGTTGAACGGCTACCGCGAAGCCATGACGTGCGACCGCGGCGACTTCTTCGACTATTCGCGATTGCGCCGCGAGCTTACGGATCTCGAAAAGCAGAGCCGCGGTGAGCTGTACGGCAGCGAAGGACGTGCCGAGAAGCGACGCAAAGAGATCAACGACGTGCGTGCACGCATGCAGAAACATGCGTGCCACTCGTGCCCGGATCGCGAAAAGCACGCACGGTGGGCAGAGCGGTACTGGAAGCTCGAACGTCAAGTGAGCCAGTGGCGCGCGCAGATCGACCGCCGCACCGGCACCGTAGCGCGCATCTTTGACCGCGTCGTCGACGTGCTTGACGAACTTGGCTATGTCGATGTCGCACCCAATGGTTCCGCCACCCTCACTCCCGCTGGCCGCACGATGCGTCGTATCTATGGCGATCGCGACCTGCTCGTCGCAGAGTCCCTCCGCACCGGGATCTGGAAGAATCTCGACGCACCGTCGCTTGCGGCTCTCGCGTGCGCTCTCGTTTATGAGCCGCGCCGCGACGAGGCCGGCACCGGCATGCGCGATCTCCCGAAGGGGGCGTTCCGCATCGCACTCGATGCAACCGCGATGCTGTGGGCACAGCTCGACGACGTCGAGCACGACTTCGATCTGCCCGGCACCGAGCCGCTCGCTCCCGGACTCTCCGCCGCAATGCATGCGTGGGCACGAGGGGCGAACCTCGACCGTGTACTGACGCAAGCAGACATGGCGGCCGGCGACTTCGTACGCTGGACAAAGCAGACGATCGACCTCCTTGACCAGCTGAGCATGGTGGCTGATGGTAACATCGGAACCACGGCTCGTCGAGCGCTTGACCTCGTGCGGCGCGGCATCGTCGTCTACTCGGGAGTGTGACGTGGCAGCACCCCTAGCGCCGCAGAAGGCGCTCATTCCGATGTGGCTCGCCGCCTTTCTCGCGTTCATCGGCGGCATCGTTCTCGACCTCGCGTTTCCGTCGGTCGGTATTTGGCCGCTCGCTTTCGTCGGCATCGCGGTCGCGCTTGTCACGCTCATCGGGCGTAGCGTCGGCGGCGGGTTGCTCGTCGGCCTGATCTTCGGTCTCTCGTTTTACCTCACGCATATCCTGTGGGCCACGCGCTACCTCGGGTACATTCCGTGGCTGGCGCTTGCCGGCATTGAGGGTGTCTTCTGGGGTTTCGGCTCCATTCTGATCGTGCTGGCGTACCGGTGGATGCCGCGGCTGTCGACGCGCCCCGTGGTGGCGCACACCGCGACTGCCGTGCTCGTGGGCGGCATCTGGACAGCCCGCGATCTGTTCATGGGCTCCTGGCCGTACAGCGGCTTCCCGTGGGGGCGCATGGGCATCAGCCAGTCCGAGAGCCCCCTGGCGCACCTGACGTCGTGGGTGGGGGTGTCGGGCCTCAGCTTCTTGATGGTGACCTTCACCGCTCTCGCCATCGAATGGTTCCGCTTCTGGTGGACGACGCGCAGAGTTCACGGAACCACGGAGCGCGAAGGTGCGTGGCGGCGCGGTGGATGGGGCGTGCTGGGTACTCCCGTCGCGGCGCTGCTCGTGCTCTTCCTGCTGCTCCCGGCTTTCCCGACGACACCGAACGGAACCATGACCGTCGGCTCGGTGCAGGGCAACGGCCCCGCCGGGTACTTCGACGATCGCTCTGAGCACAGCGTCTTGCAGGCGCAGTTGGATGCCACCGAGCCGCTCCGCGGCGAAGACCTCGACGTGCTGTTGTGGCCCGAAGGCGGCGTCGACTGGGATCCGCAGGCGGAGCCGACTGTCGGTCGCATCCTGGACCGCCTGGCGATTGATGTCGACGCACCCGTGCTGATGAATGCGGTGACCCAGCGTGACGGCCTGTTCTACAACACCTCGATGCTGTGGGAGGCGGGGGAGGGCGCCGCCGCGCACTACGATAAGCGCAACCCCGTACCGTTCGGTGAGTACGTGCCTGACCGCTGGTTCTACGAAATGATCGTGCCTGATCTCATCGGGCGGATCCAGCGTGAATACACCGCCGGAACCAACAGCCCGGTTGTCGACGTTGACAGCATTGCGGTGGGTCTCGCGATCTGCTTCGACGTTATTTACGACGCGGTGATCTGGGAGGGCGCGGCCGACGGTGCCGAGGTCTACATGTTCCAGACCAACAATGCTGACTTCCGCGGCACGGATGAGAACCTGCAGCAGTTGGCGTTCGCGCGGATGCGTGCGATTGAGACGGGCCGTTCGGTCGTCAACATTTCAACGGTCGGCACGAGTCAGGTGATTGCACCCGACGGCAGCACGATCGACCAGCTCCCGGAGGCTGAACCCGGCTACATGATCACCGAGGTGGAACTGCGAACCGGGCTCACCCCGGCAGTGATTCTTGGTTCCGGCATTCAGTTTGTGCTGTTGTGGGGGAGCCTGGCTACCCTGATCACCGTCGGTATTGTGGTGCGCGAGCGCAGCCGTCGACAGCAAGGCGACGTCTAATCGGGCGAGAGCGGAACCACCGGGTACGCGAGAAGGGTGCCACCCCGTGAGGTGACACCCTTTGTCGTGAGGAGTTATGCGCCGATTCGTGCCGGAGCTTCTCCGCGGCGCTCACGCAGGTATGCGAGGCGCTCAGCCAAAATCTCTTCGAGTTCTTCAATCGTGCGACGTTCCAGCAGCATGTCCCAGTGAGTACGTGCAACCTTGTCTTCACTGTGGTCGACGGTGACGGTTTCGCCATCGACGATGAGCAACGCTTCAGCACCGCACGTGCGGCACTCCCACGTTGCAGGCGGCTCTGCATCAGCCGCGAAGGTGAGCGTCGTTTCTCGCTCACATTGGGTACACGCGTACGTGTGGTTCGTTCGGTCCATGAGCACGACGCCCTCTTCGCTTTGTAGGCTCTGAGCGCCGAGTCGGATACCACGCAGGCTGCGTTCTGCCATGGGTGAGTCCTCTCGTCAGTCCCTAGTTCTAACGTCTCCGCCTGTGCAGATCATCCAAAATGCGAGATAATATCGGGGTTTCTCAGGCAACGCACAGGGCATAGGCGTTGAACAGATGATGTCAGAGGGTTAATGCAACATCAATACGGTCTGTGACAAGACCGTCAACGCCTAAGTCGAGCAAGCGACGCATGTCTGCGGAGTCGTTGACAGTCCATACGTGAACGACCGTGTGATTGCGGTGCGCGGCAGCCAAAAGCCGACGGGTTAAGACCTTGACCGCGCCGTGAGACTCGGGAATTTGCAGGGCGTCGAATCCATGAAAGAGCCGCTTTTGCCACGGGCGGATACCGAGTGCGACAGCCACGACGATCTTCGCCATGGTGAACTGACCGGGGGAGTAGGCGGGGCGCACGCCGAGTTCGGCAAACCGGGCCGCCGCACGCGCTCGTGCGCGATCGCTGAAGCTCGTCACGAGCACACGATCAGCGTAGGCAGCAATGATGTCGGCCGCCGGGAGAGCTGCCGCGTCGGCCTTGATGTCGATGTTGAAGCGCGTCTGAGGAAAAGACTCGAGCGCCTGGCGCAACGTGATCAAACCACCGCGGTCTGCCATCAACGCTTCCAACTCGCGCGCAGTTACATCGGCGACAAGGCGTGCGTCACCCGTGACGCGCAGCAGCGAGGAGTCATGAAAGAGCACGACTTCACCGTCAGAAGTGAGATGGCAATCCGACTCGACGAATTGCGCGCCGGCGGCGTGAGCGGCAGCAACCGCAGCAAAAGAGTTCTCGACAACGCCAGCCGTGGCCCCGTCAGAATCGACGAGGCCACGGTGAGCAAGCAACTGCGGAGCAGCGCCTGAGAGGTACGGATGAACGATCAGACACCCGGATTCTGCGGCGGCAGCGGCGGAACGGGCGGCAACGTCGGGGTGACCCCGAGCTCGTCTTCGTAGACTTCCGCCGGAACAGCACCGGAGCGCACATCGTTTGCCTGCGCCTCAGCGATCAGGTCGCTGACGGACGGCTCGCCGTCCAGCACGCTCGTGGCGACCTCATCGGCAGCCGTCTTTGCCGGTGCCGGTGCAACCACTGGTTCCGACGCCGTAACGACGGGCTGCAGCGGACCCGACGCGGGCTGCTGGCGGTAGGCCGCGGCCGGACCAGCATCGCTCGTCGGCATGCCGCCACCGGGGAATGGCGATGAGCCGCCACCCTTGGGCGTGAAGGCGCCACCGATACCCTTGAGGGCTTCGGTGAGTTCGCTCGGGATGATCCACAGCTTGTTGGATTGACCCTCGGAGATCTTCGGCAGCATCTGCAGGTACTGGTATGCGAGCAGCTTGTCGTCGGGCTGGCCGACGTGGATGGCACCAAACACGGTGGTGATGGCTTCAGCCTCACCCTGTGCACGAAGCACAGCGGCCTGCTTGTCACCTTCAGCGCGGAGAATCTCCGCCTGACGAGCACCTTCAGCCTCAAGAATCGCAGACTGCTTGGTACCTTCAGCGGTCAGAATTGCGGCACGGCGGTCACGCTCGGCACGCATCTGCTTCTCCATCGAGTCTTGGATCGACAGGGGCGGGTCAATGGCCTTCAACTCAACACGGGAGACGCGGATACCCCACTTGCCGGTTGCCTCGTCAAGAACGAGGCGCAGCTGACCGTTGATCTCGTCGCGGCTGGTGAGTGCTTCTTCGAGGTTGAGGCCACCGACGACGTTACGAAGCGTCGTCGTGGTGAGCTGCTCGACGGCGCCGAGGTAGTTGGCGATTTCGTACGTGGCAGCGCGGGCGTCAGTCACCTGGAAGTAAACGACGGTGTCAATGGAGACGACCAGGTTATCTTCGGTGATCACCGGCTGCGGCGGGAACGAAACGACCTGTTCACGCATATCGATGAGGGGGCGGAGGCGATCGATGAACGGAACCAGTACGTTCAGACCCGGCATGAGGGTCTTGTGGTACTTGCCCAGACGTTCAACGACGCCGGAGGCCGCTTGCGGAATGATGCGAATAGATCGCGCCAGAATCGTGATCGCGATGATCACGAACGTGATGGCGATGATCCACCCGATGATCGTGGGAACGATATCGCTGTCCATGTCGCGGGTGTTTCCTTTCTCTGAAGCTAGAGCCGTCACTGCGAGAGACGGCGAAGAGCGTGTGCGCTACTGCGAAGCGGGTGCGTTGATCGGAACCACAACGGCGATGGCGCCGTTGATGGAAGAGACGACAACGGGAGTTTGCGGAGAGAGCACTTGGTACCCGGTGCGGGCCGTCCACGTGTCACCGTTCTGCAGCTTGACCTGGCCCGACGTCGTAGTGACGGATTCGATCACCATGCCGTGCATGCCAATAAGAGCGTCGACGTTGCTCTTGGCTGGGTCGGCGTTCTTCGACAACCGCGCGAGCAGTGGCGGCTTTAAGAACAGGATGAGAAGCACGCCGATGACGGCCGCGACGACAACCTGAAGCCAAAATTCAGCCCCGGTGAGCGACACCACAAGGCCCGCCGCGCTACCCAGCGCCAACATGAGACAGGTGAACTCGAGCGTGAACATCTCAATCACGATGAAGAGCGCGATCAACACGAGCCAAACAACCCATGCCCAGTCGGTCAAGAATTCGATGATTTCCATTGAAACCTCCCCTTGGCAGTGAACTTACCACGAGCCATAGACACACTTCTTGTCGACGCTCAACGTCGGGGAGACGCACAGCGTTGATAGTCTCAGAAAGCGCATTTCGGCGTTCGCAATCAAAGGAGTCTCTGTGACAACGCTGCTTCCCCCCGGATCTTTGGACGGAAAGGTGGCCCTCGTCACCGGTTCTTCTCGTGGCATCGGCGCCGATACGGTGCGTTACTTTGCCGAAGCCGGTGCTGACGTCGTCATCAACTTCCGCAACAAGGCTCCGAGAGCTGAAAAGCTCGCCACCGAACTTCGCGGCCTCGGCGTGCAGGCCATCACCGTTGGCGCTGACCTCACCGACCCTGAATCGGTCGCGGGCATGATCGAGGCGGTGCGCGAGGCGTACGGCAAGCTCGACATCCTCGTGCTCAACGCTTCGGGTGGCATGGAGTCGGGCATGGCCGAAGACTATGCACTCAAGCTCAACCGTGACGCCCAGCTCAACATGCTGAACGCCGCGCGCACGATCATGGCCGAGGGTTCCCGTGTTGTTTTCGTGACGAGCCACCAGGCACACTACATTCGCACCACGCCGACGATGCCCGAGTACGAGCCCGTTGCACTCTCGAAGCGTGCTGGTGAAGACGCACTGCGCGACCTCATCCCGGGTCTGGCCGAGCAGGGCATCGAGTTCGTCGTCGTTTCCGGCGACATGATCGAAGGCACCATCACCGCAACGCTGTTGGAGCGTGCCAACCCCGGCGCCATCTCCGAGCGTCGCGAATCGGCAGGAAAGCTCTACAACGTGTCGGAGTTCGCCGCAGAGGTCGCACAGGCCGCGGTTGACCCGATCCCGGCTGACAACACGCGTCTCGTCGGCGACGTTTCCGCATTCGAAGGCAACTAAGCGCAATGAAGCCCCAGGATATTTCTCACCTCATCTCTGTTTCGCGTCCGTCCATCGCACCCGATGGTTCCTTCGCCGTATTCGCCACGTCACGCCCCGATGCCGCCGCTAACCGCAGCGTCGGCCAGCTGTGGCGCACCGACTTCACCGGCGCACCGCGACGCATCACCCGTGGTGTGGCAGACGCTGCGCCCATGCTGTCGCCCGACGGCACCCGCATCGCGTTCCTGCGCGGTGTGGAAAAGAAGGGCGCCCAGCTGCACGTCGTGGACGCGGCTGGTGGCGAACCAGTTCAGGTCACCGACGTTCACGGCGGCGTCAGCGGCTTTGAATGGGCACCCGACGGTCAGTCGTTCGTCTTCGCGGCTCGCGTCGCCGAAGAAGGACGCTACGGAACCATTGACGGGCTTGGCGAGGCTGCTGAGGCGCCCCGTAAGGTGACGGGATTCCGTTGGCACGCCAACGGCCTCGGCTACACCGTTGACCGCCCCAGCCACCTCTTCGTGGTTCCGGCACCCGACGTCACCGCTGAGCCGTTCTACGCGCCCGCGCCCGCGGTGCTGGCAGAAGGCGCAGAGAAGCCGAAGCAGCAGGTCGTGCCCGCCGAGGCACGCCAGCTCACGCACGGTGACGGTAAGACGTACGCGGGTATCGCGTTCACGGCCGACGGCACCGAGGTCATCACGACGGTCGGCGATGTTCAGCCGACGACGATCGATCTCACCAGCACGGTCGTGGCCGTCGCTGTCGCCGATGGCGCCGAGCGCGTCGTTGTGGCTCCCGAGGCGAATCTGTCGGTTGGCGATATCGCCGTCGCGAGTGACGGAACCATCGCACTGCTGGCGTATTCGGTCGGGGAATCACGCACAGACTTCGTAGCCCCCGGTATGGGGCTGTGGATTCTGGATGGCGACGCACCCAGTGCGCTTACGGATGCGGAAACGATCGACCTCGGCGAGGTTGGCAGCCACATCGTGCCGGTCGGCGAGGACTTCCTCGTACTCAACCGCACGCGCGGCCGCGTGCACGCTCTGCGTGTCGCCCGCGGTGGCGAGATCTCGACCGTCATCGACGGCGACGTTGAGATCGGCGGCATCGACGCGGCAGAAACCCCCGCCGGTCTCCGTGTTGTCGCGACTGTCGCGCAGGCGGATTCGTTCGGCGAACTGCTCGTGTCGGATGCCGAAGGCACCCGCACCGTCACCAACTTCGGTGAGGGCCTGCAGGCCAGCGGCATCGCAACGCCCGTGGAACTGACCATTACCGGCCGCGACGGTTACCCCGTGCACGGTTGGCTGGCCGCACCCGAGGGCGACGGCCCGCACCCGGTCATCCTCATGATTCACGGCGGCCCGTACGCAAGCTACGGCGTGCACGTTTTCGATGAGGTACAGACGCTGGTTGACGCTGGCTACGCCGTCGCATTCTGCAACCCCCGTGGTTCCGCTGGCTACGGTACGGCCCACGGTCGTTCGATCCGCCAGGCCATGGGCACCGTCGATTTCCATGACGTCATTGACTTCCTCGAGGGTGCTGTCGCGAGCGACGCGCGCCTCGATGGCGAGCGTGTTGGCGTCATGGGTGGTTCGTACGGTGGCTACCTCACAGCATGGGTGACGACGCAAGATCACCGCTTCGCCGGTGCGATCGTGGAGCGCGGCTTCTTGGAGCCGGAGTCGTTCGCCGGAACCAGTGATATCGGTTCGTTCTTCGGCATCGAGTATGTAGGTGGGTCTGCTGAGCAGATTGCTGCGCAGAGCCCCTACGCGCACGTTGACAATGTGAAGACGCCGACGCTCGTGATTCACTCGGAACTCGACTTCCGTTGCCCGCTCGAGCAGGCGACGCGGTACTACTCGAAGCTCAAGCACAACGGTGTTGACGCCGAAATGCTGATCTTCCCGGGTGAGAACCATGAACTGACGCGTTCGGGTCAGCCGCGTCACCGTCTGGAGCGCTTCGCAGCGGTGCTCGAGTGGTGGGATCGCGTGCTTCCAGTCGCGAAGTAACTCACCTCGAATTCGGGAGGCGTCGGCTCACGCTGATGCCTCCCGTTTCTTGTTACAGCAGACGCGATGTCGGTGCATACTTATAGGCTGAACAGCCCGCAACGCATCTGGAGCCCGCATGTCGCACCCCGCAGACAACCATGACTACATTCGCGTGCAGGGCGCCCGCGAAAACAACCTCAAGAACGTCTCTGTCGACATTCCGAAACGGCGGCTGACCGTGTTTACGGGCGTTTCTGGTTCCGGCAAGTCGTCGCTCGTCTTCGGAACCATTGCCGCCGAGTCGCAGCGAATGATCAACGAAACCTACAGTTCGTTCGTGCAGGGCTTTATGCCGTCGATGTCGCGCCCCGACGTCGACGTTCTGGATGGGCTGACGACGGCGATCATCGTTGATCAGGAGCGCATGGGAGCTAACTCCCGCTCGACGGTTGGCACCGCGACAGATACCAACGCGATGCTGCGCATTCTCTTTTCACGCATGGGCTTTCCGAGTGCCGGCAGCCCGCAGGCGTACTCGTTCAATGTGCCTTCCGTTTCTGGCGCAGGAGCCGTCACGATCAGCAAGGGTGGCGAAACGACGAAGGAAAAGCGGAGCTTTTCGCAGGTCGGCGGCATGTGCCCGAAGTGTGAGGGCATGGGGTCGGTGACCGACCTTGATCTCACGCAGTTGTACGACGAATCGAAGTCGTTGCTTGAGGGCGCCATTACGATTCCTGGCTACACGGCTGACGGCTGGGCCACACGCATTTACGCAGCGTCAGGCTTTGTCGACCCGAACAAGCCGATCAAGGAATACACGGAGCAAGAGCTCCAAGACTTCCTCTACAAAGAGCCCACCAAGGTCAAGATCGAGAGCATCAACATGACCTACCTGGGCCTGGTCAACAACGTGCAGCGCTCGATGCTCTCGAAAGACCGGGAGGCGATGCAGCCCCACATTCGCGCGTTTGTTGAGCGTGCGGTGACGTACACGGCGTGCCCCGAGTGCGACGGTACGCGCCTTGCTTCTCACGCACGTGAGTCGAAGATCGCCGGCGTAAGCATTGCCGATGCCTGCCGCATGCAGATTTCGGACCTGGCCGAGTGGCTGCGGTCGATTGATGAGCCATCCATTGCGCCCTTGGTGAAGGCGCTCCAGGAGTCGCTCGACTCGTTCGTCGAGATCGGCCTCGGATATTTGTCGCTGGAGAGACCGAGCGGAACCTTGTCTGGGGGAGAAGCGCAGCGCACGAAGATGATTCGTCACCTGGGCTCGTCGCTCACCGACGTGACGTACGTGTTTGATGAGCCCACGATCGGCTTGCACCCGCACGACATTCAGAACATGAACGGTCTGCTCGAGCGCTTGCGCGACAAGGGCAACACCGTGCTCGTCGTTGAGCACAAGCCCGAAGCGATCGCGATTGCTGACCACGTCGTTGATCTGGGCCCACGGGCCGGTGCGAATGGCGGCGAGATTTGCTACGAGGGTTCGCTCGACGGGCTACGCGCTTCTGACACACTCACCGGGCGCCACCTCGACGACCGCGCTCAGCTCAAGGAGACGGTGCGCAAGCCCACCAGCCAGTTCGAAGTGCGCGGTGCCAACACGCACAACCTGCGCAATGTCGACGTCGACATTCCGCTCGGCGTGCTGACCGTGGTTACCGGTGTTGCTGGGTCTGGCAAGAGCTCCCTCATTCACGGCGCACTGCCCGCGCACGGCGACGTCATCGTGGTCGATCAGGGCGCGATCCGTGGTTCCCGTCGCAGCAATCCCGCGACCTACACTGGGCTGCTTGAGCCGATTCGCAAGGCGTTTGCCAAGGCGAACGGGGTAAAGCCGGCGCTCTTCAGCGCAAACTCTGAGGGTGCCTGCCCGACCTGCAATGGTTCCGGAGTTATCTACTCTGACCTGGGGGTTGTCGCTGGCGTATCTGCCATCTGCGAGACGTGTGAGGGCAAGCGCTTCGCTGCTGGAGTCCTCGAGCTGACGTATGCCGGTAAGAACATCAGCGATGTGTTGTCGATGTCGGTCAGTGAAGCCCGTGAGTTCTTTTCCGCAGGGGAGGGGAAGCTGGCTGCGGCGGCTTCGATCCTGGTGCGATTGGACGATGTCGGGCTCGGCTACCTCACGATTGGGCAGCCGCTCACAACGCTTTCTGGTGGCGAGCGTCAGCGACTGAAGCTGGCGACGCACATGGCAGACAAAGGTGGCGTTTACGTCTTGGACGAGCCAACGACCGGTCTGCACCTTGCTGATGTTCAGCAGCTGTTGGGGCTGATGGACCGGTTGGTCGACGCCGGAAAATCGGTCATCGTCATCGAACATCACCAGGCGGTCATGGCTCACGCGGACTGGATCATCGACATGGGCCCTGGTGCGGGCCACGACGGCGGAACCGTGGTGTTCGAAGGCACACCACGCGAAGTCGTCGAGGCGCGTGCGACAGTTACGGGGGAGCACCTCGCCCGCTACGTAGGGGCATAAGCACTGGCGGTGCCCGCCCGTTGAGCGAGCAGCGCAGCAGCGAGACGAAACGTGCCCCGCCGATTCAGACGGCGGGGCACGTTGTCTTACGGTCTCGGTAAGGTCAGTCCTTGCCGATTGTGAAGGCGCGGACGACCTGCACGATACCGATGACGAACAGCGAAATACCGAACCACATCCACAGCACGGCGGCGGCAAACAGCGGCGACAGCAGCAGGGCAATACCAGCGAGGATGCTGATGATGGCGAAGAAGACCGCCCAGCCCTTGCTCGGAGCGAGCTTGAGCGTGGTGAATGCCGCGATACCTTCAAAGATCCACGAGACACCGATGAAGATGACGACGATCGACGCGAAGATGACCGTGCTTGAGGCCGGGTTCATGAACGCGATGATGCCGGCCGCGATGAATACGAGACCAGCGAGCGCGTGACCGATGCGGCCGCCCGTTCCCATGCCCTTTGCCGTGATTGCGATGATGATGTAGAAAACGCCGCCAATGAGTGCGTATGCGGCGAGGATCATCGTGAAGGTGACGGCCGACTTGGTCGGCCAAAGGAAGATCAGGGCGCCGATGATGATTGCGAGCGCACCGCCGAGTCCGAGGAGCCACTTCAGGCTCTTCAGCACGGGTGAGTCCGCCGCGGGGGCGCCGACCGTGGTGTTGTCGACCGATTCAGACATTTTTGCCTCCTCAGCAAGGGCTATTGACCTTAAAGTATCGCTTTAAGGTCTGATGTGCGTGTTGTACGCGCCTATCTGCACCATAATTCATCAATTGTTGGGCATATCAACGCCGGGTAGGGGAGTTGTGGCAGTGTTGAGAAATGGACCTAGTCGACGCATTTCCTCCACTCGGACTACGGATTGAAGCGGGGCCGCTCGTCTTGCGGGGTGTCACTGACGAGTTAATTCCTGCGCTCTCAGAGCTCGCCATGAGCGGCATTCACGATCCGGCATTCATGCCGTTTTCCTTTCCGTGGACGGATGCTCCGGCGGAAAAGCTCCGAACAGACCTTGCTCAATATCACTGGGGCAATCGCGCACGATGGTCAGAGGCGGCGTGGAACCTTGAGTTGGCAGTCGAGTACGACGGCGCGCTGGTCGGAACCCAAGGATTCGGGACGCGTGATTATGTCAGCACGCTTACCGGCGAGACCGGCTCATGGTTGGCGCTTAAGCATCAGGGGCGCGGCATAGGAACACAGATGCGTCAGGCGATCTGTGCATTCTTGTTTGACTACGCCGACGCTGCAGAGGTTACGTCGGCGGCATTTACCGACAACCCGAACTCGTTGGCCGTTAGCCGCAAAGTCGGATATCGACCCGATGGTGACATTCGCGTGAAGCGCCGTGACACCCTGGCGATCAGTCGCCGACTGGTGCTGATGCCTGAAGCATTCGTGCGTGGTGAACCGATCACTGTCACCGGCGCCGCAGCGTTCCGTACGTTTATCGGGCTCGATTCGTAGCGGAACTTCCCTCTCCGCCGCATTCTCGTAACTTCTCCGATAATGCACATTATGTCAGGTCGGCTTTTACGATGCCTCCCTCTCACGGTCGACATGCTGACATCAAGCACACTTCGCGACCGCCCGCTCATGCCGTGGCAGAATCAACGCACAACCACGCGCCATTCAGCAAAGGAGCAGCACAGCGACGAAGTACTGCGCGGGCTGTGCATCCGCGCGGGCGGCGAACAACTCGTCAGCGTCCCCAACGATGCCGAACGCGACGCCGAGCGCCCGACGCCCTGGTAGCAAACGCGTCCCTACGATTCGTAGCCGAGGATGTCTCCGGGCTGACAATCGAGCACGCGGCAAATGGCTTCAAGCGTGCTGAATCGCACCGCTTTCGCGCGCCCATTTTTCAGCACGAATACGTTCGCCGGCGTAATGCCGATAGCCTGTGCCAGCTGCGCAACGGTCATGTTGTGCTGCGCCAGTTGGTCATCGAGGTTAACGATGATCGGCATTAGATCACCTCGGCGAGGTCGGCGTCCATCTGCATCGCCCGGATCAGGAGTTCACGCATCACCAGCATCAGGAGCGCGAGCCCGACTCCGGCTACGACGATACCGATGAGCATCAGAATGACTCCGGGCGGACCAAATCCTGCTCCTGTCATGACGGCGAAACCAACGGCTCCCGTGAGCGCTACTCCCCCGAATGCGGCGATGATGACGTTAACGGGCCCAAGTGACCCGCGCGCAAAGATTGCATCGCGATCTACCAACGTGAGCAACCGCCACATACACACCACGGCGACCTGCAGGAATAGTACGAGCACGACTCCGACGATCACGCCTGGCCAACGCAATCCCGCAACCTCTGGGAAGGTATGAATCGTGCTCTCAATGATGTCCGGAATCCAGAAAACCTGAGCGAGCACACCGACAGTAAAAAGGATTACCAGCATCACCCTCACGCCGAATATTGCGAACTGGCCCATGTCGCCCCTATCGTTCAACGATGTATTGATAAACGATAGGTGGGCGCGGCATGAGCGTCAACCCCGATAGCAATGCTGCAAAAAAGCGGGACAATGGAACCATGAGCACACAGCCCCGTTCCGCCGTCTTTCAAGCAGCTGGAGAATCTGAAGAGCTCACGCTGATCGCTCTGAAGAAGGCCGCTAATCTCCTTCGCGAGCACCCCGCCACCGTCATCGAAATCGTGGTCTCTGGTTCCGCTGTTCACGGACTCATTGACGGCCACGCGACCGCTGTCGCCGCCGCAATTCTCCTCGGAGACCACCCATCAACCACGGTCGTGGCATGCCGTAACGCGCTACACACGCATGACATCGATGAGTCTGCGCTCGCTGATACCTTCTCCGTGGTTCCGGCAGCGGTTGCCCGCATTGTCGAGCGACAGTGGGACGGCTGGGCGCTCGTCGTCGTTTGACTGGCGCGACTCCCCCGTCGAGCCTCGAGCGCTCGAGCGCACTCATCGGGATAATGGACGCATGCCGAAAATTTCTGCGTCAACCGTGGCGGAGCACCGCCACGCCCAGCATTCGGCATTGTTGGCCGCGGCCGAGCAGATTCTTATCGAGCACGGTGTCGAAGCGGTAACCGCTGGCAAAGTGACGGCGGCAGCAGGGGTCGGCCGTTCGACGTTCTACGAGTACTTCCCCTCGCGTGACGACATTCTCGTCGCGCTCGCCCGCGTGGCATTCGAGCAGTGGAACGCCGAATTACGCGCAGCGACGGACGCCGCGCCGGCGGGTCCAGAACGTTTGCGCGTCTACATCGAGAAGACGCTCGCGATGACGAACGACGGACGCCACCATCTGGCGACCGCGCTGCGCGACGTCGATCTCTCCCCCAAGGGTCGCGAAGACATCGCCGCGCTCCATGACGCGCTGGCGAAACCAATCACTGAACTCATCGCGAGCCTTCCATTCGAGACCACGCACCTCTCCCCCATGTTTGTGCGCAGCGCGATTGGTTCCGGCATGACGCTCGTCAATCACGGCGTCCCGATCGCCGATGTCGCACAGCAACTGACGGCCTTTATTCTGAACGGACTGCGAAACTAGTCCTTTCCGACAGGGTGTCGCTAAAATGGAACCATGGAGATCCTCAAGAACGTCATCCTTGCGTTCCACATCATTGGTATCGCAAGCCTTCTGGGCGGCATGCTCGTCCAGATGAAGAGCATGAAGACGGGTGAAACCAAGATCGTTCCCGCCATCATGCACGGCGCGTGGACGATGCTGATCACCGGTCTCGCCCTCGTCGGCATGGCCTACGCGACTGGCGCCGGCGAGTTCGTCAACAACGCCAAGATCGGCGCGAAGACGGTGGTTCTCATCGCCATCTTCGTGATCGCTTTCATGAACAAGAAGAAGCCGTCGCTCGCCGGCTGGGTACTGCCCTCACTGATGGTGCTGACCCTGATCAACATCTTCATGGCAACGGTCTGGAAGGCCTACAGCTAAGGCACTGCCATGCTCCGTGAGGCCCGCGACGATTTCGTCGCGGGCCTCACGCGTCTCGTAGTGTGGTTGATATGACCGACCTTGTACGCCCGCTGCTCGCCGCGCTCATCAATGACGATCTGCGCCTCGTTCTCGCGGAGGCGCTCGCAGAGGGGCTTGAGCCTCTATCCCCCGCGAAGCGCGCCCGTGCACGGCAGAAGCTCATCGACACCGGCGTGGTGACTGCTGACGGTGATGCCCTCACATTTGATCCGGGGCAAGCGCGCGAGGCGCTGCAGGCGATGGCGCGGCCGCGGCGCGAAGGGCTCGATCGGTTCCTCACCGATACCGGCCGCGTTGACCGGTATCCGTCGGATCACGAAACGCGGGTCGAGTTTCTGACGATGCTGGCGAAGCGTGCGTTGCAACCCGGAGAACGGATGACGGAACCAGTGCTCACGGTGCGCTTGGAAGGCCTGGCAGATGACGCGGTACTGTTGCGTCGCCATCTCATTGACTACGGCGTCGCCGAGCGCACGCCAGGTGGCGAGGAATACTGGCTCGCTGAGGCGTAGTTACGGCTGGACGGTGACCCAGTCGCCGAACTTCGGGAGGCGTCCATCGCCGGAACTCGTCTTGGTTACGCGGCGCTTGACCCACGGAACCAAGTGCTCGCGAACGTAGACTCCGTTCCGCAGCGGGGCCGTTGCGGAATCACGAGGCAGTGACCACCAACCCTCAGGCACGTCTTGGCCGAGCGCTTTGAGCACGCGGGCGGCGACACGGTGGTGGCCGCGTGTGTTCATGTGGAGGCGGTCCGGAGCCCAGTATGTGGGGCCGGAAAGCTCGCGGTCGGGCCAGTTGAGTGCCCGAATGATGTCGGGACGATAGGCCAAGCGGCCAATCACGGCATCAGAAAGTTCATTGCCGCGACGACGAATCAGGCCCGGCATGGGCAATCCGGTCGCGGGAAAAGCGCCTGAAAGAATGATCAACTGCACACCCTCCTCGTCACAGCGACGGATGACGCGTGAGTATGCGTCAGCGATGTGCTCAGGGTCAGTGCTGGGGCGCAACATGTCGTTGCCGCCACCATTAAACGACAGGTGTGTCGGCTTCAACGCCAGTGCCGGCTCAAGCTGCTGCTCGACGACGGGCCAGGCGAGCTTGCCCCGGATCGCGAGGTTGGCGTATTCGATCGGCTCGCCAAGCGAACGCGCCCATCCTTCGGCGGTCAGATCAGCCCAGCCCCGCGGTGTGCCATCTGGCAGTTCATCGCCCACGCCCTCCGTGAACGAATCTCCGATCGCGACGTAACGAACCTGTGCCATAACTCAGATTCTATGAGAGCACCGAGTCTAAAGGCTCTAACCCGCCCAGCCTGCGCAACTAAAACGTCATGTGTGAGGCGGAAACCACGCGTGCTGTGCGACCCGGTGCCTTCTGATTGCCCCAATACGCGTTGGTGTGCGCGATCAACGACTCCGGCGTCGGCACACCCTCGATCCACTCGCTGAGATCGATCGTGCTGTGTGCATCGCCGATGAGAGTCATGTCGTACCCGCGCGTGAAGCCACCGTGCAGCGTCGAGCGCACGCAGAAGTCAGTTTGACCGCCGGTAACGACAATCTCCGATGCCTTCAGCCCCGCCAACACATCTTCGAAGTTCGTGCCCTCAAACGTGTCGCCCCAGAGCTTTTCGATGATCACTTCGCCGTCGGCGGGCACGAGCTCGTCGACAATGCGCCACCCGTCAGAACCGTATTCAAGTTCTTCATCGGAGTGCTGCACCCAAATGACGGGCGTGCCGGCGGCGCGAGCGCCATCCACCAACGAAGAGATGCGGCTCACCACGCCGTCTCTGTCGTAAGCGTCGGCAAACACCTCCTGCTGAACATCGATGACGAGAAGAACCGAACCGCTTCGATCTGCAATCGTGCTCATACGAAAACCCTGCCACGAGGTTCCGACATCCGGTTAGCGATCATCCAGCGCGACACCGGACTTGTCCACGAGACCCCACGCCGCAGCTGCGGCAATCGCGAAAGCGATGGCAAAGATCACAAACAGCGTGGGAGCCCCGGCGTTCGCGAGGATGAGCGGCACCAGGATCGGCGCAATGATCGAAGCAATACGGCCAACGCCAGCGGCCCAACCCGAGCCGGTTGCACGCATCGACGTGGGGTACATTTCGGGGCTCACGGCATACAGTGCTCCCCACGCGCCCAGGTTGAAGAAGCTGAGCGCCATACCCGTCGCGATGATCATTGTCTCGGTTTCGGCCGTGCCGAACAGCATGGCTGAGATAGCGGAACCAACAAGGAAGACGGAGAGTGTGGTGCGGCGGCCCCACACCTCAATGAGCCAGGCGGCGACCGCATAGCCTGGCAGCTGGGCGAGCGTGATGATGAGCGTGAAGCCGAAAGACCTGACGAGGTCGAAGCCCGCGCCCACGAGGATCGAGGGGATCCAGATGAAGGCACCGTAGTAGGAGAAGTTCACGCAGAACCACACCACCCACAGGCTCACCGTACGCGCGCGGAACTCACGGGAGAAAAGAGCCGCGAGGCGCTCACGCGGTGAGGTTGCCATCGCCGTCACGGCCACTGGCTCCGCGGCCTCAGCCGGCGGCTCGATACCGGCCGAACGCTCGAAGTCTTGAACAATCGCTTCGGCCTCGGCGGTACGACCCTTGCGCTCGAGCCAGCGCGGCGACTCCGGAAGTCCCCAGCGCACGACCAGCGCGTAGATCGCCGGAATCGCGCCAATAGCGAAGGCCCAGCGCCAGCCCTCGGGCACGTTCGGGATCACGAAGTAGCCGATGAGCGCCGAGGCCGTCCAGCCCACGGCCCAGAATGCCTCGAGCCAGACGATGAGGCGCCCACGGTTGCGTGCCGGAGCAAACTCACTGACGTAGGTCGAGGCGACAGGCAACTCGGCGCCGAGACCGAGACCCACGAAGAAGCGCAGCACTAGGAGCGCAGCCACTCCCCCAACCAGAGCACTCGCGCCAGTCGCGAGACCGTAGACGAGCAGCGTCAACGCGAAGATAGAACGTCGCCCGAAGCGGTCAGCCAGCAAGCCGCCGAGTGTCGCGCCCAGTGCCATGCCGATGAAGCCGACAGAGGCGATCCAGCCCTTTTCTGCGGGAGTGACGTTCCACACCGCGGGCAGTGCCGCGAGGATGAAGCTGATGAGGCCAACATCCATCGCATCGAGTGCCCATCCGAGGCCCGATCCGGTCAGGATCTTGCCGTGCTTTCGAGTGAACGGGAGGCGGTCAAGACGAGCGCTGCGGCTCAGCGGTGCTACCTGGGTGTCAGTCACGTTCTCAGCCTAAAGCATTAATACCCAAACCGAGAACAAAGATTACGAAGCGCTACTCCCCCAGCAGTTCCCGCACCCGCGGGATCACCTGCGTGCCATACAGCTGAATCGACGACATCAAGCTTTCGTGCGACGTGGTTCCGTTCGCAAACTTCAGGTCGAAGCGATCCATCTCGAGTGCGCGCGCGGTGGCAGCGATCTTTTGCGCCACGCGCTCTACCGAACCGGTGTACTGGGCGCCGTCCGGGCCGACATCCTGCTGGAATCGTGCCCGGCTGTAGGGCGGCCAGCCCCGCTCGGCGCCAATGCGGTCGCTGAGCTCTTTCGTGCCCTCATAGACCTCGTTCCACGCCTGCTCATCGGTCTCACCGATGTGGCCAGGCGAGTGAACCGCGACCGGTTGCGGACTGAAGCCAAACGTCTGCACCGACTTGTGAAAGAGATCAACGAACGGGCGGAACCGGTCGGCTGAGCCGCCGATAATGGCCAGCGCGAGGCCGTGCCCATGGCGAGCCGTGCGCACGACAGACTCCGGGCTGCCACCAACGCCGACCCACACCGGCATTTTTGATTCGGTCTTCGGGTACACCTCGACGTTATCGAGCGGCGCGCGGGTGCGGCCGCTCCACGAGATATTGGGGTTGTCGTTGAGGATCGTTGTCAGGAGTTCCAGCTTCTCCTCGAACAGGGCATCGTAGTCGTTGAGCGAGAAGCCAAACAGCGGGAACGACTCGATGAAGCTCCCGCGACCCACCACGATTTCGGCGCGACCGTTGGAGAGGGCATCGAGCGTCGCGAAGCGTTCGTAGACGCGCACCGGGTCATCGGAAGAGAGCACGTTGACGGCGGTACCGAGCTGAATGTTTTTGGTGGCCGTCGCGATGCCAGCGAGCACCATTTCGGGTGCTGACACGGCGAACTCTGAACGGTGGTGCTCACCGACACCAAAGAAATCGATACCGAGCTCATCGGCAAGCGTCGCCTGTTCGACGATGTTGCGGATCGTCTGCGCGTCAGACAGCATCTCGCCGTTCTTGTCGCGCGTGACGTCACCGAAGGTGTCGAGTCCGAACTGTAGTGCCACGGTGTCTCCTTAATTGCTGGCTCCGCTTGTGAAGCCTATGACTCGAAACGCGAGCCGGTAAGGATTCATTCCCGTGAATGGGAGCGGAACCAGAAAGGTGGCCGAGAGGCGAACCTCTCGACCACCTTTGCCTGGGGTTCTTAGCCCAGCAGGGCCTTCTTCAGGGTGTCGAGGCCGACACCACCGAGGTCAAGCGCACGCTTGTGGAACTCCTTGATCGAGTAGCTCGCACCCTGCTTGGCCGCGTACTCATCGCGCACATTTTCCCAAATGCGCTGGCCGACCTTGTAGCTCGGCGCTTGTCCTGGCCAGCCGAGGTAGCGGTTGACTTCGAACTGGACGAACTGGTCGCTCATGTTCACGTTCTTACGCATGAAGTTGAGCGCGTACTCCGCGTCCCAAATACCTTCGCCGTCGAGGCGCGGCTTGCCGAGGTGCACACCGATGTCGAGCACGACGCGAGCTGCGCGCATGCGCTGGCCGTCCAGCATGCCGAGGCGGTCAGCGGGGTCAGACAGGTAGCCCAGCTCTTCCATCAGACGCTCTGCGTACAGTGCCCAGCCTTCGGCGTGACCCGAGGTTCCGGCGAGCACACGACGCCACGAGTTCAGCTCGGCGCGGTTGTAGGTCGCCTGAGCGATCTGCAGGTGGTGACCCGGAACACCCTCGTGGTACACCGTGGTGAGTTCACGCCACGTGTCAAACGTGTCGACGCCCTCCGGCACAGACCACCACATGCGACCCGGACGCGAGAAGTCGTCTGTCGGGCCGGTGTAGTAAATGCCACCCTCCTTGGTGGGGGCAATCATGCACTCAAGCTTGCGGATCGGCTCGGCGATGTCGAAGTGCGTCGCAGCGAGGTCGGCGATGGCCTTGTCGCTCGTTGCCTGCATCCACTCCTGCAGCGCCTTGGTGCCGTGCAACTTGCGCGACTCGTCTTGCTCGAGGAACGCGACAGCCTCTTCTACCGAAGCGCCAGCCTTAATCTCGTTGGCGATCGCCGTCTGCTCGGTCACCATGCGGCGCAGCTCGTCGATACCCCACTCGTAGGTTTCGTCGAGGTCAATCGTCGCACCGAGGAAGCTGCGCGAGTGCAGTGCGTACAGGTCGCGGCCGACCGCGTCGACATCGTGCGTTGCGGGAGCCAACTCGTCAGCAAGGAACGACGCCAGCTTGCCGTACGCCGCACGAGCCGCGTCAGCGTTGGCGGCGAGGTCGCGGGCGAGCGATGCGGGAAGTTCGCCGTCGGCGGGCTTCGCCTCGGCGGCAAACTCAACGAAGTAACCGTTGTCTGCCGCGTAGCGCTCGACCTGCGTGATGACCTCGCGAACCTGACGCTGAGCCGGCACGGAACCCTGCGCGATGCCTTCGCGGAGCGTTTCGATGTAGCCGTCGATAGCGCCGCCGAGGTTGCTGAGGCGGGTCGAGATGGTGGCCCAGTCATCGTTGGTGGCCATGGGCATGAGATCCAGCACATTGCGGATCTCCTGCGCGGGCGATGCGATGACGTTGAGGTCACGTAGCGACCACTTGGCGTCGTTAAGTTCGAGGTCGAGTTCAAGCGTGGCCGCGAGGTCAGTCTTGGTGACCTCGTCAATGGTGTCGACGGGCGTCGCAGCGTTCAGCTTAGCCAGCGTGGAACGAGTCTCAGCAATGAGCGCTTCGTGTCCGGCCGGGCTGTAGTCGCCATAGCGGTCGTTGTACTCAGTACGACCGAGGTAGGTGGCGAGGGTAGGAAGCTGTTCAGCGAGCGTGTCGACCCACGCGTCGGCGATCTGGTCGATCTCCGTGGGAGTGCGTTGTTCAGTCATGATGCTGAGCCTATCGAGAAAGCGGAACCATGGGAGGGGCGGCACATAACGGCTAGTGGCCGGCGGCGTCCCAGTTGGGGCCGCGGCCGACCTGAACGTCGAGCGGCACCGAGAGGCTCGCCGCGTCACCCATACGGGTGCGCACGATCTTCTCCGTCGCCTCCCATTCACCCGGCGCGACCTCGACCACGAGTTCGTCGTGGATCTGCAACAGAACGCGCGAACGCAGGTCTGCTGCACGGAGGTCTTGGTGAATGTGGAACAGCGCGATCTTCATGATGTCGGCGGCGCTGCCCTGAATCGGCGAGTTGAGTGCCGCACGCTCGGCGTTTTCACGGAGCACACGGTTCGGGCTCGACAGGTCAGGGAACGGACGACGACGACCGAAGATCGTCTCGGTGTAGCCGTCGATCTTGGCCTGCTGTACCGACGCACGCAGGTAGTCGCGCACGGCACCGAAACGGTTGAAGTACTCCACCATCAGTTGCTTGGCTTCAGACTGCTCAATGCGCAACTGCTTCGACAGACCGAATGCCGAGAGTCCGTAGACGAGGCCATACGACATCGCCTTGACCTTCGTGCGCATCGCAGGGGTGACTTCGCTCGGGTCAACCCCGAACACGCGCGAGCCCACAAAGCGGTGCAGGTCTTCGCCTGAGTTAAACGCTTCGATCAGGCCCGGGTCTTCCGACAAGTGCGCCATGATGCGCATTTCAATCTGCGAGTAGTCGGCGGTAAGAAGCGTCTCGTAGCCCTCGCCGACTTCGAACGCCTGGCGAATGCGACGCGACTCCTGCGTACGAACCGGGATGTTCTGCAGGTTGGGGTCGGTGCTCGACAGGCGGCCGGTCTGGCTACCGGTCTGCACGTACGTCGTGTGCACACGGTGATCGGGCTTAATCGCGCTGTCGAGCGATTCGATGATCTGGCGCAGCTTCGTCGCCTCACGGTGCTGGCCCAGCAACTCAAGGAACGGGTGCGGGCTCTTCTCCTGAAGATCGGCGAGAGCCGCAGCGTCAGTCGAGTAGCCAGTCTTGGTCTTACGGGTCTTCGGCAGTTCGAGCTCGTCGAACAGCACCTCCTGGAGCTGCTTCGGCGAGCCCAGGTTGACCTCGCGGCCGATGGTTCCGTACGCCTCCTGCGCGATGCCATCGGCACGCTCAGCAAGTTCGGCAGAAAAGCCGCTCAATAGTTCGTGAGAGACAGCGACGCCGGCGAGCTCCATGACGGCGAGTGCCGACAGCGTGGGCAGCTCGATGTCGACGAGCACGCTGAGAATGTTCTCCGGCATGTCGGCACGCACGACGTCGGCGACGCGCAGCGTGAACCAGCTCAGCTGGCCGGGCGTTGCGCCCTCGGTTTCGGGAACAAGCTGCGTCGGGTCGGCCTCGGGGAGCTTCTCCCCCAGGTACCGATCGACGAGGTCGGCGAGCGTCTTGTCGGGGTAGCTCGGGCGGATGAGCCAGCCGGCGAGGTTCGTGTCGAAGGTGAGCGCGCCCAGGTCGGCGCCCACGCGGCGAAGCGCCTTCAGCTGCGGCTTCGCGTCGTGAAGCACCTTGTCGGCGTCGGATTCGAGCCAGCCCTGGACAGCCGCGTCGTCGGTCCAGTCGAATTCAATCGCTTCAGCGAGCGTGGCAACACCAACGCGCGACGGCGTACCGTCGAGCACCGTCACCGTGACACCGACAGGTGCCGACGAATTAGCTGCGAGCCACGCAGCCGCACCCGCAGCGTCAACCTGACGGGCTTCAGGAACAGGCAGTGATGGTTCCGGAGCAGACTCCTCAGCCACCGCACCGGTCGCTTCGAAGACGCGCGGCAACAGCGTGCGGAACTCAAGGCGCGCAAACATATCGCGCACGGCCTGCGCATCGATCGGCTGCACCGCGAGGTCAGCCGGCTTCACGTCAAGCTCAACGTCGGTGAGGAGACGGTTGAGCTTGCGGTTGCGGCGTACATCATCCATGTGCTCGCGCAGGTTGTTGCCCACGACGCCCTTGATTTCGTCAGCGCGCTCGAGAATGGCGTCGAGCGTACCGAACTGCGTCAGCCACTTGACCGCGGTCTTCTCCCCCACCTTGGGAACGCCGGGCAGGTTATCGCTCGTCTCACCGACGAGGGCCGCGATGTCGGGGTACTGGTGCGGCGGCACGCCGTAGCGCTCCATCACCGTTTCAGGGTCGTAGCGCTTGAGCTGCGACACACCCTGAACCGACGGGTACAGCAGCGTGACCTTGTCGTTCACCATCTGGATCGAGTCGCGGTCGCCGGAGACGACGAGCACGTTGTAGCCCTCGTCAGCACCCTGCGTCGCGAGGGTCGCGAGAATGTCGTCGGCCTCGAAATCTTCTTTCGTCAGCACCGTGATGTTCATCGCGCCCAGGGTCTCCTGCAACAGCGGAATCTGCCCAGAAAACTCCGGCGGAGTCTCGTTGCGGGTGCCCTTGTACTCCGCGTATTCGCGGGTACGGAACGACTGACGCGAAACGTCAAAGGCAACGGCGATGTGCGTTGGCTTCTCGTTCTTGATCAGGTTGACGAGCATCGACAAGAAGCCGTAAATCGCGTTGGTGTGTTGGTTGTCTTTGGTCGTGAAATTTTCGACCGGAAGCGCGTAAAACGCGCGGAAAGCCAAGGAATGGCCGTCGACAACAAGAAGGGTAGGCTTTTCGGAGTCCGTCACCCCTCCAGCCTAACGAGGGATACCGACGAGCGCAGGAGGAACATCAATGCCCACGAATAACGACCACCTCGCCGAGCTGTACGAGAACCCTCTCGAGTGGGTGCAAACCCGCGGCATGGGAGCGCTCGCCGAGCGCATGGAGATCGTCATGACCGCGTTCGACAAGGATCACGCGGTCGCGACCATGCCGGCCCTGGGAAACACGCAGCCCGTCGGCCTTATCCACGGTGGCGCGTACGTCGTTCTCGGCGAATCGCTCGGCTCGATGCATGCGAACCTGCTCGCCGGCCCCGGAAAGCTCGCCGTTGGCGTCGACATTAACGCGACCCACACGCGCTCGGTGCGCGCCGGCTTCGTCACCGGCACCTGCACGCCAATCCACGTCGGCCGCAGCCTCGCCGTGCACGAGATCATCATCACCGACGAAGAAGGCCGCCGCTGCTCCACGATTCGCATCACCAACGCGATCATCGACCAGCGCTAACTGTTTTTGCGAGCGGAACCACTGGTTCCGTTAACGACGAATGGCCACCCTTGCGGGGTGGCCATTCGTGTAAGTCTTGTTTGCTAGTCCTTCTTCGGGGACAGCTGGTCGATGATTGCCTTCGCAACGTCCTGCATGGTCAGGCGTCGGTCCATCGATGCCTTCTGAATCCAGCGGAATGCCTCGGGCTCGCTCAGGCCCATCTTCTCGTTGAGAAGGCCCTTCGCGCGGTCGACAAGCTTGCGGGTTTCGAAGCGCTCGACCATGTCGGCGACCTCGGCTTCGAGCGTGATGATCTGCTCGTAGCGGGCGAGGGCGATTTCGATCGCCGGGAGCAGGTCGTTCGGCGTAAACGGCTTCACGACGTAGGCAAGGGCACCGGCTTCGCTGGCACGCTCAACGAGCTCCTTCTGGCTGAAAGCGGTGAGGAGCACGACGGGCGCGATGTGGTTCTTGCTGAGCTTCTCAGCGGCCGTGATGCCGTCCATTTGGGGCATCTTCACGTCCATGATCACCAGATCAGGGCGCAACTCGGTCGCGAGCTGAACGGCGGTTTCACCGTCACCAGCCTCACCGACAACGTCAAAACCGTTGTCTCGGAGAATCTCGACGATGTCGAGGCGAATGAGCGACTCGTCTTCGGCGACGACCACGCGGCGGGGGGCGGGCGCTGAGGTAGCTTCGGTTTGTTCCTGATCGGTCACCGCTCAATCCTATGGCACAGGCACCGTTCAATTGGCGTTTCCCACACAGACAACGTTGATTTAAGACGATCACCCATCGCGCAGCTTCGCGATGAGGTCTCGTTTGCGGAGTTTCGAGTAGCCGGTGAGCCCCAACTCTTTCGCCCGCTTCCGCAGTTCTGGGACTGTCCACTCATCGTATGGTTCTGCTTCTCCCCCGCGCTTACCCACCGCCGAGCGCCCATCGCGCGCGCTCGCGTTCGCAATGCGGGCGGCCTTCTGTTTCGAGGCGCCGTCGCGGCGGAGCGCTTCGTAAACCTCTTCATCTTTAATCTGCGGGTTCGGCATTGCACACCTCAATCAACTGGTTCGCGTTGCGTCTCAATGAACTGGCGGTCATCGTCACTCAGTGTTTCGTCACCCGTAGCGGCGTAGCCCGTGAGCGTACGAATCTCCTCGAGTGCTGAGGCCGGCACCGCCTCATTGGGCGACTCCCAAATGGCGTGCTTCGCTTCGATACTCAGTTGCGGCCACCACGTGTGAATGTCAGGCAACATGGTTCTCCCTTCGATGCCTCTAACCTCTCAACCGTGTTCCGCCTTGGGCACCCCCTTGACAGCAGTCTTGCTCTCTGATGGCGCGCCCGAGAAGCACACCGAAGGGTTCTCTGTCAACCGGTTAGACCAAGCACCGCTCGGCCCGCCAGAGTACAGACACTCCCCCGTTTTGACAGAAAAGGTGCCCGCTCATGACGCGATCATTTGGTATCGAAGAAGAATTCATGATCGCGGATGCTGAGTCACTCACGCCGGTCAATGTGGCACATGACGCCATCGAAGACCTTCGGTCGCGCGATCTCCCGGGCACTGTCACTGCCGAGTTTCTCGATTGCCAAATTGAGTTCGCCACCGGCATCTGCACCGATGCCACACAGGCGCTCGAAGAGCTCACCGCGTTTCGGACCACGGCGCAAGCCTGGGCCGAACATCGGGGTCTTGTCGTGGTTCCGTCGGGAACGCCATTCGAGGCGGGTCGATCCCGCATCGAACCCACGTCAGCGCGCTACCACCAGATCGCGACAGACGTAGGCCGCCTCGCCGGCGAACACCTTCTCAACGGCATGCACGTTCACGTGGGCGTTGACGATCCCGATGACCGGGTGCGAGCCCTCGGAGTCGTCCGATCGTGGCTCCCTGCACTGCTGGCCATCTCAGCCAACTCGCCATTCTGGAACGGCATCGACACCAGCTTTCACAGCTGGCGGTCAATCCAAACGCGGCGTTGGACCACCAACGGAATCCCACCGATCTACGAAGACAAAGAAGATCACGACCGGCTGCGCGAACGGCTCATCGGCCTCGGTGCCACGCAGCTCTACAACACCGCCAGCTGGAGCGTGCGCGTGTCAGAGAAGCTCCCCACAGTCGAGCTGCGCATTAGTGACGCGCAACTCACCGCGGCACGCGCCGTTTCGATCGCCATGGTGATGAGGGCGTTGGTCGATAGCGAGCTCCGCCACAGTACGCGCGAAATCCCCGAACGGCACCACATTCTTGACGCCGAACTGTGGCACGCTGCACGCCACGGGTTGAACGATGGACTGTACTACCCCGGAAGTCGGTCGCATTCCCCCAGCGTCGCGGCCTTGTCGCACCTCACGGCGTTGGTGCGCGACAGCGACCAACAGGCCCCGCCATTCGTCATGAACGAGATTGACCAGATCACTGCTGGTCGAGACGGGGCGACGATGCAAAGGGAAGCGTTCGCTCAAGGGCTCCCACAACTCAGCGAGCTCTACCGCGACTGCATGCGTATGACCACTGACTAGTCAGCGGCGTTGGGCGCTTCGAAGTGTTCAGCCACCAACATGATGCCACCCGTCGAATGCGCCGAGCGCGCGAGTTCTTCCAGCCACGTGGGGCTCAGCTCCGCCGGTTCAGGCGAATCAAAAATGAAGCGGAGCGGAATCGCCGCGTGCAACCAGATCGTGCTGCGCCCGCCGTCATCTTCTTGCGGGTGAATCCATGACAGCGTGAAGCTCTCACCGCGACGGAGTTTCGTCGTGATGACGACCTTCAAGTGGGCGAGTGCGCGATCTTCGATCTCGATGGGGCTATCTGGGTGCCCATACAACAGAACGCCCATTACGCTTCCTTCTTTTCTGCTGGTTCCGGAACCATGTGCAAGCCGTGCGCGGAGTGCGCTGTTT
>CANNEP010000019.1 GCA_947503655.1 uncultured Microbacterium sp. | reverse complement strand
TCGACGCATAGCGCATCAGAATTGGCGTCAAAACGTGCGCGCCGCCATGAACCAGGCCGACCACAACTACGGCAAGCGCAACCTGTTCTTGAGGGCCCTCGACGTCTTTGTTGGAAACAAAGCACTCGAAGACGGTAGTTTGCGCTGTCAGATCATCAGTTGAACCGCCGTTGGTTGGGCTGCAGGAAACATCAAGAATGGGACCGTCAATCAATCCGTCGGCGAGGTGTTCATCAGCCATGGTCTTGATTGAGGTTTCAATCCCGGTGACGGCCTCTGCGCGAGCGGCGCGCGTCGTGTCATCGGCCTTCTTCTGGGCGGCCGCGGCGGTCACATCGATCGCACGTGGGGTGCACGGGCGGAACCAGGCACTTGCTGTGGCGATAAATTCTGCAGTTTTTGAAGGTCGGTTTGGTCAAATGAACTCCTGATCCTTCTTTACGGTGGAAGTGACCCACTCCACGCACGAGGGATTTGCGCATGACGGCACCGCTGCCGAACACCCCACTGGTAACCGACCCAGCAGGTGCTGCCGGTGTGGCGCGTGCGGTGTACTTCATCTCCGACAGCACGGGTGTGACGGTAGAGACGCTCGGCAACGCGCTTCTCGCAAACTTTCCCGACACCCGCTTTCGTCGCCATACGGTTCCGTTCGTCGCGACCGTCCCCGGCGCGAAGAAGGTGCTCGCAACGCTGACGCGCAGTCGCGACGCGGGCGAGAACCCGCTCATCTTCACGACCGTGAAGTCTGCCGATGTGTTGGCGGTGCTTCACGCGTCGGAGTTTGAAACCATCGACCTGCTCGGCGGGCACCTGCGCGAACTTGAGCTGGCCTTGGGCACGACAGCGTCGGTGCGACCCGGCTCGTTTCACGGCCTGGGCGATGCCGAACGGTACTTCGCACGCATGCGTGCCGTCGAGTACGCGATCGAGCACGACGATGCGCAAAGTTTTCGGGCGCTCGACCAGGCCGATGTCATCATCATCGCGCCGTCGCGCTGCGGCAAGACGCCGACGACGATGTACCTCGCGCTGCAGTACGGCCTGCTGGTGGCGAACTACCCGCTGACCGACGATGACTTTCCCACTGAAACGTTGCCGCCGACCGTCGCGCCCTACGCCAAGAAGTGCTTCGGCCTGACGACGACGCCACGTCGTCTCAGCCAGGTGCGCCATGAGCGCCGCCCCGACTCGGTCTACGCGTCGCTCGCGCAATGCACACTCGAATTGCGCCGCGCTGAAGACCTGTATCGGCGCAACCGGGTTCCGTTCTTGAATTCTTCAACAAAGTCCGTTGAAGAAATGTCCGCTGTCATCATGCAATCCATGCGGTTGCGGGCCTAGCACGCACGACGCGCTCAGCCCCATCGCATTAACCCGCTCAACAGGGAGTATCTCCAATGACCAACGTCTTGTGGTTCAACGAACTTGGAATGAATGACGTCGCACAGGTGGGTGGCAAGAACGCCTCCCTCGGTGAGATGGTGTCAAACCTCTCCGGTGCCGGCGTGAGCGTGCCGCGCGGCTTCGCGACGACGGCCGACGCTTATCGTTCGTTCTTGGCTCATGACGGTCTGGTTGACCGCATTCGCACCGCAGTGGAGACGCTCGACGTTGCCGACGTCGCGGAGCTTGCCCGCGTGGGTGCCGCGGTGCGCAACTGGATCGAGACCCAGGAGCTGCCCGCAGACCTTGAGGCTGACATTCGCTCGGCATACCAGGAGCTCGTTGAGACCGACCCGCAGCCCGACGCCGTGTCGTGGGCCGTGCGCTCGAGCGCGACCGCAGAAGACCTGCCCGACGCTTCGTTTGCCGGTCAGCAGGAAACGTTCCTCAACATCAGCGGCATCGACAACATCCTCGCCGCCGTTCGCAGCGTGTTCGCGTCGCTCTACAACGACCGCGCCATCGCCTACCGCGTGCACCACGGCTTCGACCACCACGACGTCGCACTCTCCGTCGGCGTGCAGCGCATGGTGCGTTCGGACATCGGTGCTTCGGGCGTCATGTTCACGATCGACACCGAGTCGGGCTTCGATGACGCCGTGTTCATCACGAGCTCGTACGGCCTCGGTGAGGCTGTTGTTCAGGGCGCCGTGAACCCGGACGAGTTCTACGTGTACAAGCCCGCCCTGCGCGCGAACCGCCCCGCGACCCTCAAGCGCGCCGTCGGTGAGAAGGCCATCAAGATGGTTTACACCGATGCCAAGGAAGCCGGTGCCAGCACCGTCTTCACCGATGTCGATGTTGACGAGCGCGGGCAGTTCTCGATCACCGACGCCGAGGTCGAAGACCTCGCGCGCCAGGCGCTCATCATTCAGGACCACTACGGTCGCCCGATGGACATCGAGTGGGGCCGCGATGGTCTCGACGGCAAGCTCTACATTCTGCAGGCACGCCCCGAGACGGTGGTCTCGCGCGTTGACGGCAACGTCACCCGCCGCTTCGTGCTCGAGCGTCAGAGCGACGTGATCTCGACCGGTCGCGCGATCGGTCAGAAGATCGGCGCCGGTGCAGTCAACGTCCTGACGTCGATTGACCAGATGGCATCGTTCCGCGCTGGCGACGTGCTCGTTGCCGACATGACCGACCCCGACTGGGAACCGATCATGAAGCTGGCCTCGGCCATCGTCACCAACCGCGGTGGTCGCACGTGCCACGCCGCGATCATCGCGCGCGAACTCGGCATCCCCGCCGTCGTTGGCACCGGTGATGCAACGGCACAGCTGACTCCCGGTCAGCCCGTCACCGTTTCCTGTGCCGAGGGTGACACCGGTTTCGTCTACGACGGACTCCTGCCGTTCGAAGAGGTAATCACACGCCTCGACGACATGCCGGAGGCGCCGACCAAGATCATGATGAACGTGGGAACCCCGGACCAAGCGTTCTCGTTCTCGAAGATCCCAAACCGCGGTGTGGGCTTGGCCCGTCTCGAGTTCATCATCAACCGCCAGATCGGTATCCACCCGCGTGCGCTCCTCGAACTCGACACGATCGATGCCGACCTGCAGGAAGAAATCAACGAGCGCATCGGCGCCTACGCATCGCCGCGCGAGTACTTCGTGAAGCGCGTCGCCGAAGGCGTCTCGATGATCGGTGCCGCCTTTGCGCCGGAAAAGGTCATCGTGCGTCTCAGCGACTTCAAGTCGAACGAGTACGCCAACCTCGTCGGTGGCGAGCTCTACGAGCCGCACGAAGAGAACCCCATGCTCGGCTACCGCGGTGCCTCGCGCTACATCTCCGAGGACTTCCGCGCCTGCTTCGACATGGAGTGCGAAGCGATCCGCTACGTGCGTGACGAAATGGGACTCACGAACATCGAGATCATGGTTCCATTCGTCCGTACCCTGGGCGAAGCGGCTGCAGTCACCGAACTGCTCGCGGCCAACGGCCTGCGTCGTGGCGAAAACGGCCTGCGGGTCATCATGATGTGCGAACTGCCGTCGAACGCCGTGCTGGCCGACGAGTTCCTCGAGTACTTCGACGGCTTCTCGATCGGCTCGAACGACATGACGCAGCTGACGCTCGGTCTCGACCGCGACTCGGGCCTCGTAGCCGCGACGTTCGACGAGCGCGACCCCGCCGTCCGCAAGATGCTGACGATGGCCATTGAGGCGTGCCGTCGCGCTGGCAAGTACGTCGGCATTTGTGGTCAGGGCCCGAGCGACCACCCCGACCTCGCCGACTGGCTCGTCGAGCAGGGGATCGAGTCGATGTCGCTCAACCCCGACACCGTCGTTGACACGTGGCTGCGCCTTGCTCAGCTGGAAACCGCGGTCAAGTAAGACGGTGCGGTAAAGCCAAGCAGCCGGCCCTCGTGATCTATTCACGAGGGCCGGCTTTTACGTTGCAGGCTACGCCCGGCGTGCCATCAGCGGGCACTCGAACGGGTCGCGCGCCGCAAGCCCGACCTCATTCAAGTAGGCGATCACGCGTGCGTACGACTGCCGTAGCGTCGTCTCGGTGTACGGCACACCCTCGCTTTGGCAGAACTCCCGCACGATCGCGCGGGTGCGCGCCAAGTAGGGGCGGGCCATCGACGGAAACAGGTGGTGCTCAATCTGGTAGTTCAGGCCACCCATGAGCCACGTCGCCCACCAGCCGCCGCGAATATTGCGTGACGTACGCACCTGCTTCGAGAAGAAGTCGAGGCGCGCATCGTGCGCGATGATCGGCATGCCTTTGTGGTTCGGGGCGAACACTGCACCCATATAAACACCGAACACGGCCAGCATGAGCGCGATGAAGGCGACCGCTTTACCGAGAGGTAGGAACAGAAAGATGGGGCCGAAAACCAGGATCGTGCGCACCGTCAGCATGCCGATTTCGGTCCACCGACCCGGAACCTTCTCGCGCCGCGCGAGGTGACGAACGCTGTGCGCGTGCAGATTGAGACCTTCGAGCGTCAGCAACGGAAAGAACAACCACCCCTGCTTGCGTGTGATGAGCTTGCGAAGTCCCCGCGCCGTGCGGGCATCTTCTTCGAGGAATGAAATGGTGTCGACGGCGACGTCGGGGTCTTTGCCGGCGCGGTTCGGATTGGCATGGTGGCGGGTGTGCTTGGAATCCCACCAGGCGTAGCTCATGCCCACTGCGGCGATGAGCACGCGTCCCAGTCGGTCATTCGCCGGGCCTGTTGCCAAAATCTGGCGGTGCGCTGCTTCGTGAGCCAAAAATGCGACCTGCGTGAACAAGATGCCGAAGGCCGCGGCCGGGAGGAGTTGGAACCAGCTGTCGCCGATGAGGATGCTGGCGGTGAGAACGCCAGCGAATCCGACCGCGATGGCGATGCCGACGAGGAGGTAGAACCGCGGCGTTCGCGCGAGGAAGCCGGACTCGCGAATGATCTCGGAGAGCGCTGAGTAACTGCGCGTGAGGGGTGGAAAATCGCCCTGGCGAGCGTGCGTTTGGCGAATGGGACCGAGGGTGGATGCCGGAGCGGCAACGGTGGGGGAGATGATCGACATCATTCCTGTTGGCCGAGTGCGCGAGCACCCAGGATGAGCAACGATCGAGTGCCGCCGCTGTTGCCAACCTATCGACGTCGATATGCCGCGGCAGGCATGTAAACGACCGGTGCCGAGGCCCTCGTGAGAGCCTCGGCACCGTTTCGCACGCCGTTACGTGCGTAATGGTTCCGCTAGTCTTGCAGCGCCTTCTCGTGGAAGCGCCACTCGTCCCAACCGGGCTGACCCTTCATGAACGCGTCGACCTGAGCGGTCGTCGCAAGCAGCTTCGCGTCGTTCTTGAGGTAGAACTTCGTTTCGCGAACGACGAGGCCCGACAGAATGATGAGGCCGATGAGGTTCGGCAGTGCCATCAGGCCGTTCATGACGTCGGAGAACGTCCACACCACGCTCAGCGGCATCGTGCAGCCGACAAAAACGACGAGCGAGAACACAATGCGGAACGGCAGCACGAGGCTACGTCCGAAGAGGCGCTCGATGTTGCGTTCGCCGTAGTACGACCACCCGAGGATCGTCGAGAACGCGAACATCGCGAGAGCGATCGTGACGACCCAGTGGCCCCACTCTCCGGGCAGGCCGTGAGTGAAGGCTTCACCGGTCATGAGTGAGGCGTCGATTTGGTCGCCCTTATCGTCGACGAACGCGTAGGCACCGGTCGTGACGATCACGAGACCGGTCATGGTGACGACGATGATCGTGTCGATGAACGTCTGCGTCATCGAGACGAGACCCTGGCGAACCGGGTGGCTCGTCTTCGCGGCAGCCGCGGCGATAGCGGCCGATCCCATGCCCGACTCGTTGGAGAAGATGCCGCGGGCAACACCGTACTGAATCGCGATGATGAGAACGGAACCAGCGAAGCCGCCGACAGCGGCACTGCCGGTGAAAGCGTCAGCGAAAATCAGGCCGACGGCCGCGGGCAGGTCACCGACGTTGGCGATCAGAATGTACAGCGCGCTGACGACGTAGAACACGATCATGACGGGCACGAATCCGGCCGTGACGCGACCGATCGACTTGATGCCACCGACGAGCACGAGGAGTGCGAAGACGGTGAGGATGGCGCCGGTCGCCCACGTCGGCAGCGAGAAGCTGCGCTCCATGTTGGCGGCGATCGAGTTGCCCTGGGTCATGTTGCCGATGCCGAAGCAAGCGAACACGGTGAAGATCGCGAACGAGATTGCGAGAACCTTGCCGAGTGGGCCCTTAATACCGCGTTCGAGGTACATCTGCGGGCCACCGTTTTGCTCGCCTGCCGAGTCCTTCGTGCGGAACCGCACGCCGAGGAAAGCTTCCGAGTACTTCGACGCCATGCCGAGCAGACCTGTGACCCACATCCAGAACAGTGCGCCGGGGCCACCGATACCGATGGCGGTGGCAACACCGACGATGTTTCCGGTTCCGACGGTGGCGGCGAGTGCCGTCGTCAGCGCCTGGAACTGCGAAATGTCGCCGTCGGCTCCGTCGTCCTTGCGACGCAGGAGGCCGAGGCGGAGTCCCGCTCCGAGCTTCAAGAACTGGATACCGCCGAGGCGGATCGTGAGATACAGGCCGGTGCCCAGCAGCAGCGGAATCAGGAGCCAGGGGCCCCAAATAAAGCTGCTCATGGCACCCAGTACAGACTCAATGGATTCGACCATGAGTTTCCTCGTTTCAGCGAGTGCGACGTCGATGTGCGCGCGCACCCAGGATCAGGGATCAAGATGTTTCCCGATTCTAGGGAGATTCACATTTCCACCGCGCGATGACATCACTTTTATGAGAAAAAGTTCACCGGTTGTAACCGTGGCTCGCGTCGATACCCTCTGCGAAAACGGCTGATCGCCGCGATACTAGGGGGATGGATTGGCTCAATACATTTATTGCTGACGCCGGCGACGGACTCTGGACTTTCATCGTTCTCCCGGTGTTGCTGTTGCTGGGCCTCTACTTCACCGCGCGTTCCGGCGTCGTGCAATTCCGCCTCCTGCCCGACATGTTCCGCACGCTCACCGACAAGACGCCCCTGGATGAGAACGGCAAAAAGCAGTCAGTTTCTGCCTTCCAAGCGTTCACGATTTCTGCGGCATCCCGCGTGGGCGTTGGCAATATCGCGGGCGTCGGAACCGCGATTGCGTTGGCGGGGCCGGGTGCGGTTTTCTGGATGTGGACGATGGCCTTCATCGGTGGCGCGTCGAGCTTCATCGAATCGACACTGGGTCAAACCTTCAAAGTGCGCGACAAAGACGGCTTCCGTGGCGGTCCGGCGTACTACATGCAGCACGGCCTCGGCGCACGATGGATGGGCGTGCTGTTCGCCATCATCCTGATCGTCTGCTTCCCGTTCGCGTTTAGCTCGCTGCAGGCCAACACGATCACCGAGACGTTCTCGGCAACGACCGGCGCCGGCGAGTGGCTGCCGTGGGCGGTCGGCGGCGCGCTTGCCGTGCTCACCGCACTCGTCATCTTCGGCGGCGTTCGCCGCATTGCCTCGGTGACGCAAGCCGTGGTTCCGCTCATGGCACTCGGCTACCTCCTCCTCGGACTCATCGTCGTCGGCATGCACATTGACCGCATCCCTGAGGTGTTTGGCTCGATCTACGCGGAGGCCTTCGGCTTCGGCGAAGTTGCCGCCGGTGCTCTCGGCTACATCATCATGACGGGTGTGAAGCGCGGCATGTTCTCGAACGAGGCTGGTCTCGGTTCAGCACCGAACGCTGGTGCCTCGGCCGCTGTCACGCACCCTGTCAAGCAGGGTCTCGTGCAGACGCTCGGCGTCTACTTCGACACGTTCTTGGTGTGCTCGATCACGGCGTTCATCATTCTGGCTGCGACGCCAGACCTGTCGGGCGCGGTCGTGGGTATTTCGCTGACGCAGAACGCGTTGGCGTCAACGCTCGGCGCTTGGGCTAACATCGCGCTGACCGTCATTATCTTCCTGCTGGCGTTCAGCTCGATCCTCGGCAACTACTACTACGGCGAATCGAACATCGAGTTCATCTCGACCAACCGCAGTGTGCTGACCGTCTACCGCTTGCTCGCTGTCATCGCGATCCTGGTTGGTTCCGTCGCTTCCGCCGACATCATTTGGGCCACCGCTGACGGCGTGATGGGCATCATGGCGCTCATCAACCTGACGGCGATTGGATTGCTGTCGCCGGTCGCGTTCCGCCTGCTGAAGGACTACTCGGCCCAGCGTCGCGCGGGCAAGGATCCGGTCTTCACGAAGCACCTGATGCCCGACATCAAGGGCATCCACTGCTGGGAGAGCGAGCAGTCGGTGACCGGAACCATCCGAGTGATTCCGAAGGCATAGTCACCTTTCGGCATCGCGGGGCGGTGAGCCCTTGTAGATCGTCGCACTAAGCTCGTTTGTTATGGCGGCTGGTGCGACGATCTACAATTTCACGGTGAATCTGGCCAACGTTGATCGGTCGGTTTATGAGGAGCTGACGCTTCGCGTCGCGCAGCATCCGTCGGAGACGGACGCGTACATGTTGACGCGCGTGCTCGCGTACTGCCTTGAGTTTGAAGAGGGCATTGACTTCACCTCTGGCATCGCTTCGGTCGACGAGCCGGCAATTTTGGTGAAGGATCTCACTGGCCGCGTGCTCGCGTGGATCGAAGTCGGCGCGCCCGACGCTTCGCGCTTGCACTTCGGTAGCAAGCTTGCCGATCGCACGACGCTGTACACGCATCGGGATCCGGCGAAGGTGATCACGGCATGGTCGGGCAAGACGATCCACGAGGCCGACAAGATCATCATTCACAGCTTCGATCGCGGCTTCGTTGACGATGCCGTTGGTGCGTTGGAGCGCCGTAACACGATGACCGTTTCGGTCACCGAGGGCCAGCTCTACCTCGACCTCAACGGCCGGGCGCTCAGCACCGCGATTCACCAGACGCCGGCGGCGTAACGCCAAACAGCCCTGCGACGAGCGTCCCCTACGCGCCGTCAGACAGGGCTGCTTGTCATCGCACTACTTGAGGGCGATGAGCTCGCCGTCGCTAGCGAACATGTTTTCCTTCACCATAAGGAATTCTGCGACGGTGCCAGCCGGGACATCGAAGACGACCGGGCCAGCCATCGTGTTGCCCGGGTTGATGCCCGAAACCCACGACGCGTCCGAGCGCAAGTAGATCGGAGCCATGGAGTCAGCGTCGTACTGCTTGCCCTCGACGTCCACGAGCGTGACGTAGCTGTCGAAGAACGTCTCGGACTTGTTACCGACGTTTGTCACCGAGAGGTCGATCTTCAGGTACGTGCCCTGAGCCGTCGTTGACAGCGGCTCTTCGCCGATCGTGGTGCCGAGCTCTTCGAGGCCGGTGACGGTGTACTCGAACGTGCCGAGGGTGAGGGGAGTGTTGAGCCCCGGAGCCTCGGGCTCGGCGGGCGCTTCGGGTTCTGCGGATGCTTCGGCGGCTTCCGCGTTGCCAGCGCCGTCGGTGGCGGTCTGGTTCGTGTCGGCAGGGCCGGCGCCTTCGCCGGCGGCGGAGCATCCGGTGAGGGTCAAGGCCAGGAGGGCTGCGGTGGCAGCTGCAGTGAAAACGGTGCGACGCATCATGAGATTCCTTTGGTTGGGGGCCGGAGCCCGAGGTGCTTTTTCATTCCAGCGAATCCGGGCCCCTCGCCAACACGACCAAACGATCACACTTCGATGTACGAAAGGAGGGGATGGCCATCGACGAACGGTGGTGAAGTGATGTCGGTGTCGCGCCATACGATCAAGTCATGACCATTCCTCAGCCGATGCCGGCGTCAACGCCGTCACGGCCGTGGTTTGTGGTGTCGCGAGAGACGCTCATTCTCATCGCGTGTGCGCTCGCGGTGTTGGCGGTGGCAGGCAGGTACGCCACGTCAGGCGAGAGCGCGGGCGATGCGGTGGCACCGTTCGGGTATTTCGCGGCCTTCCCGATGCTCGGCGTTGTCGCGCTGTTGTGGTGGCGTCGCCGCTGGCCGATCATGGTGGCGACGATCGCGATCGTGGTTTCCCTCATCTTTCCGACAACCCCGTTTGTCGCCCTGACTGCGGTCACCGGAGCCGTCGCCGCCAGCCGTGGCGGCACCCGCTGGCTCCTGGTCGCCGGGGCGTACGCCGCGACGGTCGTGTCGTTTCTCTGGGACGTTTTCTCGACGTCCTCGCTTCTTGCGGCTTTTGTTGACGGCGCAGCCGTTGGTTCCGCCGCTCGCCTGAGCCTGCTGCCGTTTATTCCGCTCCTCGCCGCGCTCGTCGCGGCACCGTTTATTGGTTCCGGGTTCCTGCGGCAGTACCGGCAGGAGAGAGACGAAGCGCGAGCCGGAACCGCCGCAGCGGCCCGCAACGTCGCGGTGCTGCATGATGAGGTGGCGCGAGAGCACGAACGACAAGAGATCGCACGTGAACTGCACGACACGCTCGCGGCGCGGTTGAGTGCGGTGTCGTTGCATGCCGGCGCATTCGAGTTGGCAGCGTCGGAGTCAGGCGATGCTGCGCTGACGGCTGCGCGCCGGGTGCGGGAAGCGGCGCAGGGGTCGTTGGACGAGCTGCGTGCCGTCGTCGAAGTGCTGAAGAATCCAGCGACGGCGCGGCGTGGCACGGGTCTGAGCGACCTGAGCCTGCTGATCGATCGAGTCACCGGTGATGGCGCGGATGTGCGGGCGCAGATCATGGTGACCGACCCGACGTCGTGCAACAACGAGGTTTCGCATGCGCTGTACCGCATTCTGCAGGAGTCGATTTCGAACGCCAGACGTCACGCCGGTGATGTGGCGATTCGCGTTGATGTGCGCGGCGGCCCGCAAACCGGGGTGAGTGCATCGGTGACGAACGCGATGACCGTGGGGCTCCCGCCCAGCTCCGTCGGTGGTGGCAACGGGCTCGTCGGTATGCAGGAGCGCGTGGCCAGTGTGGGCGGATCATTTCAGGCGGGCGTGACGCCCGAGGGTACGTTCCGCGTCGCGGTGTGGATGCCGTGGGAGGGTGTGTCGTCGCCGATATCATCGAACGGTGACTGACCCGATTCGCGTGTTGATTGTCGACGACGACGCTTTTGCACGCTCCGGCATGGAGTCAATGGTCTCGAGCGTTTCAGACTTGACGGTCGTCGGCACGTGCTCGGGCGGCGCTCAGGTCGCTGACGCGGTGCGCGAGTTATACCCCGACGTGGTGCTCTGCGATGTGCGTATGCCGGTCATGGATGGCATTGCCGTTGTTGCGGCTCTCAGTGAGAGCGGCCCAGCCTTCTTGATGATGACGGCGATGGACGACAATGGCACCGTATTGCGTGCGATCGAGGCCGGGGCTGCCGGTTTCCTCTTGAAAGACGATGACCCCATGAGCATCGTGCAGGCCGTGCGCAGTGTCGCGGCAGGGGATACGCCGATGTCAGCGCGGTCTGCGCGTCATTTGGTGTCATGGGTTCGGGATGACCCGCAAGCTGCTCATCGTCGGGATGCGCAAGTGTTGCTTGAGCAGTTGGCTCCTCGTGAACGCGAGATGGCGATCGCGGTCGCCGATGGTGCGTCCGACGCGGAGATTGCGCGCATGATGCTCGTTGCCGAAAGCACGGTGAAGTCCACGCTGGGGACCGTGCGGACCAAGGTTGGCGCTCGCACACGTGTCGACCTCGCTGTCATGGTGGTGCGCGCTGGCCTCGTGTAAGTACGGGGTGTGGTCAGGCGGCGTGATCTCCGTACGCTGCTTCCGGGCGCTCTTAATTTACGCATCGACCAACAATTACGGAGACGCGCTCCCGCGATTACGGAGATTTTGGATGCGAGCCAACATTGTGACGTAGCCTGGTACAGACGCAGGGTACGAGGCCCTGCACCCTGGGGGAACCAACATGGTCGGACTACGCGAACGCAAGAAGCGCGCAACAGAGCAAGCGATCGAAGGTGCGGCGGTCGATATTGCGTTCAACGAAGGCATCGACGCCGTCACCGTTGACCGCGTCTGCGACATTGCCATGGTGTCGCGCAGTACCTTCTTTAACTACTACACATCACGTGAGCAGGCCATCTTCGGCCGCCCGCTCGAGTACGACCGGGAACGCACCACCGCAATTCTTGAGAAGAACGGCGCAGACTTAATCGTCGCAGCATCAGAAATCGTGCTGGACGCTGTCCGGGGGGACGCGGACGACCTCATCACCAAGAAGCGGGTTCAGCTCTTCTTGCGCGAGCCCGGCACCACATCACGGGTTTCGTGGGTGAGCTCCCAGAGCCGGGAGCGGCTCGCGACTGTTATCGAGGAGTGGCTCGACACTCATCCGGAGCTGGCTTCGCTCGCGTTTGAAGACCACGCAACTGAAGCGCGTCTCATTGTGGGGCTGTCGGTGGTGATCGGTGACGAAGTACTGCGGCACGCGCGCGGAGCCAAGGGCGAGGTTAAGATCAACCCGGATCAATTCCGAACGGTCGTGGCGAAGCTGTCGCAGGTGGTCGGTTAATCCTGTCGCCTTCAGGCGCTAACGTAGCGTCATGACGTCTGCCGCCCCGCGAATTCGCGCGCGCGATGTGGGGCTTGTCTTTGTGGGTGGCGTCGTCGGAACCGCTGCGCGGCTCGCCGTGACCTTGGCGGTCGGTGATGCGGCCGGGCTGCTCACGGTGAATCTGGTCGGCGCCTTCCTTCTCGGTCTGTTGACCGCGGTCTTGTCCCGCTCGACGAGTGCGCGCAATCGCCAAATCCACCTGTTGTTGGGCACGGGGGCACTGGGTACCTTCACGACGTATTCGGCGCTGGCGGTCTCCGCCACTACTGATCTCGCCGCGCTGGGTATCGCGGCGCTCATCGCGATCGGTGGCGTTGTGGCCGCCGCGGGCGGCTACCTTCTCGGTGGTGGCGTGCGAGCGTCAGCTTTGGGCGGGCGGTAAGTCAGATGGAGATCGGAACCTTCATCGCCGCGAGTGTTGCCGGCGGCTTGGGCGCGGTGTTGCGGTGGCTCATTGACGTCGCTGTCTCCCGCCGCACGCGGTCGCGGTTTCCGTGGGGAATTTGGCTTGTCAATGTGTTGGGCTCTTTCGTGCTGGGCCTCGTCGCTGGGTGGATGGCCGGAGCGCCTGCCGGCCTGGAACCTTTCGCGACCATCGTTGGTGCCGGGCTGCTGGGCGGGTTCACCACCTTCTCGACCGTCGCCGTCGCGACCGTCACGCTCGCGCAGGCGGGCGCTCGCCGCATCGCACTGATGAACGTTGCCGCAACGTTTGTGGTCTGCGTCGTGGCATCGGTTGCGGGCGTCGCGCTCGGTGGCGTCTTCGCTGGGGCGTAGGTGCTGGGCTGTAGGTGCTGGGCCGCGCGCCCTCCCAGACACCGCGCACACGCCGCGTGGAATACTAAGAAGCGACTTATTCGTCACTTCTAACGCAAGGCATCTCGTGTTCAAACTTGCTGTTCTGAGCCTGAAAAACCGCGCTCTCATCGCCCTCATCACTATCGTCGCGGCGATTTTTGGTTCCACGGCCCTCGTCAACCTCAAGCGGGAGCTCATCCCGTCGATCGAGTTCCCGGCGCTCATGGTCATTACGACCTACCCCGGTGCATCGCCCGAGGTCGTGAACACCGACGTATCGACGCCCATTGAGGCCGCGATTCAAGCGGTGCCCGGTCTCGAGACCACGTCGGCGACGAGCGCCACGAACGCGAGCGTCGTGCAGGCGTCGTTCACGTATGGCACGGACCTCAGCACGGCCGAGCAGAAGATGACGCAGGCGATCAACCGCATTTCGTCGCAGCTGCCCGAGTCGGTTGACCCACAGGTGCTGTTGCTGTCGATTGACGACCTGCCGGCGGTACAGCTCGCGGTTTCTGGCGGCAACGCGGAGACGATCCAGACGCGCCTCGAGAACATCGTGGTTCCGGAACTCGAGAAGATCGACGGCGTCAACCAGGCGGCCATTCTCGGCGCGACCACGCAGCGTGTGGTCATCACCCCAGACCAGGCGAAGCTTGCCGCCGCCGGTTTCACGCAGCAGGCGATCAATGACGCGCTCGAGCAGAACGGCATTCTCTTCCCGGGCGGTGCGATCACCGAGGGCGACAAGACGCTGACGGTGCAGACCGGAACCAAGGTGCAGTCGGTGGAAGACGTCGCGTCGCTGCCGCTGGTTGCGACGAACGCAGACCAAATGGCTACCGGCGCGAAGACGATTGCCGATGTCGCGACGGTGGAGCTCGCTGCGGCGGAGGCCACGTCGATTTCTCGCGTCAACGGTGAAGACGCGCTGACGATTTCGATCACGAAGCTCGGCACCGCGAACACCGTCGAGGTATCGCAGGCGATCACGGCGCTGCTGCCGGAGCTGGAATCACAGCTCGATGGTGGCGAAATCAACGTGATCTTCGACCAGGCACCGTACATTGAGCAGTCGATTGAGGCACTGGCCCAGGAAGGAGTGCTCGGTCTCGTCTTCGCGGTGATCGTGATTCTGATCTTCCTGTTGTCGTTCCGGGCCACGATTGTCACCGCGATTTCGATCCCGACGAGCGTGCTCATCACGCTGCTGGGTCTGCAGGCGATGGAGTACTCGCTCAACATCCTCACGCTCGGCGCACTCACGATGGCAATCGGCCGCGTTGTCGACGACTCGATCGTTGTGATTGAGAACATCAAGCGCCACTACGTCGGCGGTGCCGACAAGATGGCGTCGATCATTCTCGCGGTGCGTGAGGTGGCTGGCGCTATTACGGCGTCGACGATCACGACCGTGGCGGTGTTCTTGCCGATCGCGCTCGTTGGTGACATGACCGGTGAGCTGTTCCGTCCGTTCGCGATGACGGTGACGATTGCCATGCTGTCGAGCCTGCTGGTCGCGCTCACGATCGTGCCGGTGCTCGCGTACTGGTTCATGAAGCCCGGCAAGGAACTGCAGGATGCCGACGGCAACGTCATCGACCCAGAGCACCCGGACGCTCCGCCGTCGAAGCTGCAGAAGGCCTACCTGCCGATGCTGAAGTGGACGGTCAAGCACTCCGCGGTGACGCTCATCGTGGCGGTTCTAGTGCTCGCCGGAACGCTGTTCTCTGCCCAGTTTATGAAGACGAACTTCCTCGGTGACTCGGGTCAAAACACCATGACCGTGCAGCAGGAAATGCCCGCCGCCTCGAGCCTCGCGGTGAAGGATGCCGCCGCGGCACGAGTCGAGAAGGTGCTGCAAGACGTGCCCGGTGTCGACACGGTGCTGGCCTCTGTCGGCTCTAGTGGTTCCGCTTTGACGGATGCCTTTAGTGGAGGCGCTTCGGGTGCGACGTTCTCGCTCACGCTGACCGATGGTGCGGATGCCGAGCAGGTGCGTGCGGATATTCAGTCGGGTGTTGCCGCGCTGTCGGATGTTGGCGAGGTGACGATTGCCGCGGCCGCGTCGCTCGGTTCGAGCGACATTGCGATTGAGGTGACGGCACCCGATTCGGCGACGCTCGAGAAGGCGACCGCCGCGGTGCAGGATGCCATGACGGGACTCGACGATGTCGAGCAGGTCACGAGCAACCTGGCCGCTGCGCAGCCGTACATTGCGGTGCAGGTTGACCGCGATAAGGCGGCCGCCGTTGGTCTCAGTGAGGTTGTCGTCGGCGGCATGGTGAATGCGGCGATGCAGCCGAAGAACGCCGGAACCATTGAGATGAACGATGCGTCGGTGACGGTGGTTATTGCGTCGGCTGATCCGCCGGCGACGATTGCTGAGTTGGCTGACATGCAGATTCCGTCGGCCGCGGGGCTGACGCGACTGGGGGACATTGCGACGGTCGAGCAGACAGAGGGGCCGTCGTCGATCACGACGCAAAACGGTCAGCGGACGGCGACGGTTTCGGTGACGCCGCTCACGGATGACCTGTCGGCCGCCAGTGTTTCGGTGCGGACAGCGCTGGATGCGGTGAAGCTGCCGCAGGGTGCGAGTGCCGGACTCGGTGGCGTCATCACGCAGCAGAACGATGCGTTCACGCAGCTCGGGCTCGCGATGCTCGCCGCCATTCTGATCGTGTACGTCGTGATGGTGGCGACGTTTAAGTCATTGCGTCAGCCGCTTCTGCTGCTGGTTTCGGTGCCTTTCGCGGCAACCGGCGCGATTCTCCTGCAGATCGTCTCGCAGGTTCCGCTCGGGGTTCCTTCTCTTATTGGCGTGCTGATGCTGATCGGTATCGTCGTGACGAACGCGATCGTGCTCGTCGACCTCGTGAACCAGTACCGTGGTCGAGGGCTGTCGACGTATGACGCCACGATTGCCGGCTCGTCGATGCGTTTGCGTCCGATTTTGATGACGGCGCTCGCGACGATCTTTGCGCTTGTGCCGATGGCGTTGGGTATCACGGGGCACGGCGGATTCATTAGCCAGCCGCTCGCGATTGTGGTGATCGGTGGCCTCGTGTCGTCGACCGTGCTGACGCTTATCGTGCTGCCGACGCTCTACAACCTGGTTGAAGGTGCGAAAGAGCGGCGGGCTGCTCGGCGGGCTGGCGGTTCGGGTTCTGGTTCTGGGCCTGATGGTGGGTCTGGGTCTGATGACGGAACGCCGGGGCCGCGACGGACGGGAAGCATTCCGGTAGTTGCTGGTGGTTCGGGTTCGGGTTCGGGTGATGCGGGTCGCTCGGCTGAGGGTGCTGGTGCTGGTGGGGAGGCTCCCGTGAACCCGCCGGTGACGCGGCGGTCGTTGCGCTCGTAAGTGGTTGAGAGCGGGCGGTGCACTGGGTTTCTGGTGTTCCGCCCGTTTCTTCGTTATCGAAGAAGTGTTCGATGAGAGTCTTCTCATCCTCGTAGATATCTTCGATTTAACGTGCCATCATGAGTGTATGACTTCCGAACAGCCACCCCGTGAACCCGACGAGGGTTCCGCCCCAGCCGTTGAGCCTGGTGAGGCGTTGGGTGGTGCGCGCGCGTCTGAGCAGTCGGCGCAGGAGGCGGGCGGTGGGTCCGAGGAGTGCCTGGGCGAGGTTGCGGCCGCGGTTGTCCCTGACACGTCTGGCGAGCCCCTGGCCGAGCGCCCTGGTGAGGTTGCGGCAAGTGGGTCGGCCGCGGTTGTCCCTGTCGATGACCTGCCGGGTGGGTTTGCGTTTGCGTTGCATTCGTTGGTTGAGATTCAGCGGGCGCATGCGGGGTTGGATGCGATGGAGACCGCACTATATGCGGCGGTGTTTGAGCATGTGGATGCGTTGTCAAAGGAGACAGCGGAGCTTATTGCTGAGCGCGACATGATGATTCGTTCTGCGTGTGCGGAGATCGGGGCTGCGCTGCGGTTGAGTGATCGCGCCGTGCAGCGACGGATGTCGAATGCGTACGACGTGTACGTCGGGTTTCCGCAAACGTTTGAAGCGCTGCGTACCGGGGTGATTACGTCGCGGCATGTGCAGGAGATTGTGAAGGCGAGCGACGGCCTCCCGGTTGAGGTGCGTCCCGAGTATGAGGCGGCTGCGCTGGAGCGTGCCGCGATCACGACGCCACCGAGGTTAGCGGCGGTGTTGCCGAGTGTCGCGAATCAGATCCACGCGCGCAGCATCTCCGAGCGGCACCAGACCGCGCGCCAGCACCGGTCGGTGAAAGTTCGTGATGTTGCAGATGGCATGGCCGAACTCGTCGCGCTGTTGCCCGCGGTTCTCGCTCACGGCATCCACGACCGACTCACCTCGATCGCGGTCGCTGTCGAGAAAGCCGATCCGGATGATGAGCGGTGTCGTGATGAGATCCGTGCGGATGTCTTCGCTGACATCGCCCTCTCTGGCGCCCCGCTCGGGCACGGTGACGCCCTGGGTGCGATTCGCGCGAACGTGCAGGTCACTGTTCCCGTCACGACCCTCGCTGGCAGCACCGATTCTGGTGCTGAGCTGATCGGTGTGGGGCCGATGGACGTGGAGACTGCTCGCTTCCTGGCCGGTGGTGAACCCGGGTGGGATCGTGTGATGACGCATCCCGTGTCCGGTGCCGTTCTTGCCGTTGACCGTTATCGGCCCGGTGAAGACTTGCGGCGCCGGCTTCGGGTGCGTGATGAACACTGTCGCTTCCCGGGGTGTCGCGAGAGCGCGCACCGCTGCGACGCCGACCACGGCCTCGCAGCCGCTGACGGCGGAAAAACACATCTCGATAACCTGGCACTGCTGTGCAAGGGGCATCACCGGATGAAGCACGCTGCCCACTGGCAGGTCGTGCACCAACGCCACGGCATTCTGCACTGGACAAGCCCCAACGGCAACACCTACATCGACACCCCGACGCCGATCCTCCGCTTCTACCCCACAGGGGGAGCGGCAGATGGTGCGCGCTTCAGCGGAACCACGGAAGCCAGCGGCGATAGGTCATCCGGCGACGATCCGCCCGTGTGAGGCCACCGACGGCGCCCGTAACCGAAACCTCCTTCTCCCGAAACCTTCCCCCAAGGCGCACTTCGTGTGGCATCATCAATGCACGACGATCGCAAGAATTTCTCAGGGGCGAAATGATTCAGGGCGGCATCATCGAATTTTTGCAGGCGCTGCGCGCGCGTGAGAGCGACGCGAGCTTCAGTCGGGTGTTGGAGAACCTGGGAGGCAACGCAAAAGTCGACCTCTACACCGACCGTGGCATCGAAGAGAAATTTCTCGCCGTTTCTGATCGGGGCGTCGACTTCCTCGTGCTTGAGGGCGTCCTTCGCACGATCTTTATCTATGCGCGAAAGACGAGATCTCACGAACGCTATGCCGGGTGGCCGTCGCTCGTCGCTGGCATCGACGCCACCTCGTCTCGGGCGGACATTCAGAACGCCCTCGGTGAGCCGATCGCGACCAGCCACGAATTCATCCGATACCGCAACGAACACGGATACCTCCAGTTCGAATTCGACGGTGAGACGCTTTCGATGGCCGTTGTGCTGGCTGAGGTTGTCGACGGCGAATAGCTCCGCTTCGCGCCGGCCAGGTGCACCGAACTTGGCAGGCGCACGAAAATACGTCACCGCGCGTTAACCCCTTCGTGTCACGATGTTTCTGTGCCACTGAAACGCCAACTCACTCTGTCAGACGCAGTGGTTGTCGGCATGGGCTCCATGATTGGCGCTGGTGTATTCGCGGTCTGGGGTCCGGTGCTGTCCGTCGCGGGCAATGCCCTGCTCGCGGCCCTTGCCATCGCCGCAATCGTTGCTTTCTGCAATGCCACGGCGTCAGCGCAGTTGGCGGCCGTACATCCGGTATCCGGCGGAACCTACGCATACGCACGCGCTGAAATCGGCCCCTGGGCCGGATTCATTGCCGGCTGGTGTTTCCTCATCGGAAAGGTTGCGAGTTGCGCTGCCATGGCGATGACCTTCGCCGCCTATGCTGCACCCACCGGCTTCGAGGTTCCGATCGCGGTCCTTGCCGTCGCCGCACTCGTCGTGGTGAACTGCTTCGGCGTCACCCGCACTGCGTTGCTTACACGCATTCTGGTCATCATCAGCCTGATCGGGCTCGCCATCGTCGTTGCGGCCGGTGCCACCGCCGTGACCACCCGACTAACAACGGAGCAGCTCGGCTGGTATTGGTCAGGCGTGGCCACATCGTCGTCTGAACTTGGCATCGAGCCGCTATCCGATCCGACAGCATGGGGTGTGCTGCAGGGTGCCGCACTACTCTTCTTCGCGTTCGCCGGGTACGCCCGCATCGCCACGATGGGTGAAGAAGTGGTCACTCCGCGGCGCACCATTCCACGCGCGATCATCTTTGCGCTCACGGGTGCGGTCATCGTCTACACGCTCGTCGGACTCGCCGTCATACTGACTCTCGGTGCTGACGCCATAGCAACGGCGACCCCCCTCGCCGACGTGCTGACGGTCGCCGGGTGGACCGCCGCATCGCCGATCCTCCACATCGCGGCAGCCACGGCTTCCCTCGGCGCTCTCCTCGCACTTCTCACCGGAATCGGCCGCACGACTTTGGCCATGGCGCGGGAAGAAGACCTGCCGCGATTCCTTGCGGTCGTAGACGAACGCTGGAGCGTGCCACGTCGCGCCGAAATCGCGATCGGCGTCATTGTCATCGCGATCATCCTTGTCGCCGACCTGCGTGGAGCGATTGCCTTCTCATCGTTCGGGGTGCTCCTGTACTACCTCATCGCCAATGTTGCGGCCTTCCGGCAGTCAGGCGACGCACGCCGCTATCCGCGCGCGCTCCAGATCCTCGGCGCCATCGGATGCCTCACCCTCGTTGCGACTCTTCCCGCCGCCGGAATCCTCATCGGCGTGTGCGTCATCATCGCGGGTGTCGTCTACCGCGTGATTCGGATCCGCGTTACTCGCTCGCGCGCGTAGCCGTCTCGCGATAGCCCGTCGGCGTGATCCCCAGCACCACCCGGAAGTCCCGCGTGAGGTGCGCGTGATCGGCGTAGCCCAGTTCCGTCGCGAGCGTCGCAAGATCCCCGTCCGGATGCTCTCTCATCCGCTCGGCCGCTTCTTGCAGCCGCCGACGCCGAATCATGGCTGCAGGCGTCATGCCGACGTAGCGATGCGCGATTCGTTGCAGCGTACGCTCCGACACAGCCAACCGCGCCGCCGCCTCAGCGACCGACCGCGCAGGATGATCACCCATAAACACATCGGTCAGTGCATTGGCGTGCAGATCTGCCGCGCTCGCGGAGCCTGCCCGAGCCGCCAACCACGACGCAACCGCTGACACGGCAGCGGCATGTCGTGCGGAAGCAGGGGACTCCGGAACCATTGCCGCAGACACGGCAGAGAGTACGTCTGCGGCATCGACGGTTCTCATCGTGCCGACAATGTCTGCGGGCGACTCGACGAACGCTGCGACTGCGGCTGGCCGTAACAGCGCGCCAACAGCCCAACCCTCACCGCTCAGCTCTCGATATGACGCCCGCGTCGTCGCTCCAGACAGCGTCACCTGGTCGGGTTCGACGACGAGGTTGAGTGCCGGGTACGCGACGAGATCCTGCCGCGAGATCACGCCGGGCGGGAGGTTCCACTCCGGAATCCAAAACCACACGACGAGATGCGCGACTTCGGGCGGTGGTGGGAGTCGAGTGAATGACGGTAGCCGCGACGGAAACAACACCCCGCGCGACGAATCGATCATGCACACAGGCTAAAGCACGACCCGAGCGCGCGGAACACCCTGCAACCCGCGCCCGCAACCCCGCACCGCGCAACACCGCGAGCGACGCGAACCCAACAACACCGCAAAGCGCTCCAACGTTGTCGCAATTCTTCAAGCGCTCGCACGCCAGCCGCGCGTAGCGTGACGCCATGAGTATTCACGAGCAAAACGAGTCCCCACGCATCGGCGTCACCGGCACCCACACGACGAACGGCCGACCCCACGGATCCAGCACCCTCACGCCGTTCCTCGCAATCCCCGGAGCACGTGAGGCCATGGCCTTCTACGCCGACATCTTCGGAGCCCGCCTCATCGACGCCACGGAGTTCGGTGGCGTCGTGGTGCACGCCGAATTGGCGTTCGAAGACGGCCACCTCCAGATTGGTGAGCCGAGCCCTGAGTACCACCTCGTACCAGCACCAACCGGTGGCGATGACTGCTATTCGATGGGAATCTTTGTCGCCGACGTCGATGACGTCGTCGCCCGCGCAACTGCCGCCGGAGCCGAGGTTCGCGAGGCGCCGAGCAATTTTGTGTCCGGTGACCGCTTCGCGAGTATCCGCGATCCGTTCGGTGTGCGCTGGTCGGTCATGAGCCGTGTTGAAGACCTCTCCGAAGAGGAAAGCACGCGCCGGGTCGCCGAATGGGCGGCGTCGATGAGCGCGGAGTAGCGAGAGCCCGGGGCTATCGCTCGGCGAGTAGCACCGAGTAACCGGCCGCGAGAGCCCGAGCCTCAGCTAGCCGCGTACGTGATGCCCCACTGTGCTTGCCAGTCTTCATCCGGAGCCAGCCAACGCACAGCCTCACCGGTGTTGAACGCATTCGCGGGCGCCGTCATCGGCTCCACCGCGATCGAGACATCCCGATCAGCGTAGGGTCGCGCGGTGTACAGCTGCACGTAGTCGAAGCTCTCATCCTGCCAAAGCGTCACCGTACGTCCAGCGGTATCGCGCAGGGTGTGCGATGCACGTCCAGAGGCGTCGCGTGACAGTCCGGTGTACGCGGTGTCCAGCACGAGGTCGGCCAGCACCTGCCCCGCACGCAAATCGTTCTCGGGGGTCACGGCAGCCGACCCCGTCGGAACCAGCTTGTCGTCGACAACGAAGTATGTGGTTCCGCTCGACGTCACCGTAATCTCACTCGCCGGCGCATCGCCAACGGCTAAGTAGGGGTGGGTGCCGAGGGCAACCGGCGCCGGGCTCGTGCCAACATTGCGAATCGCATGCGTGACGACGATGCCATCCGCAACGAGCGCGTACGTCACCGATGTCTGCAGGTGAAATGGGTACCCGGTCTGCGGAAAGACGTCGGCGCGCAGCGTGACCGACTCCGGCCCATCCGCGACGTCGTACGCAGTGAAACGCAACAGCCCGTGGCTCGCGTTGTCGAGTGCGGGCTCGGTGATCGCCAACTGATACGTCGTGTCGCCCACCGTCCACGTGCCGCCCCGCACCCGATTGGGCCACGGAACCAGCACAATGCCGGAGGCACCGGGTGCCGGGATTCCCGCGGGGAATGACGGAACCACGTCGACGCCGTCGACAGTGAGGTGACGAAGCGAGGCACCCACTTGGGAAATCTGCGCCGAAACGACGCGGCCATCGTGCGAGGCACGCAGGAATACTTGGCGACCGGTGGGATCAAAACTCACGATCTCATCGTATCGGCGCAGTGGCGCCGGGTAGACGGTTCGCGGCTCGCGGCCACGCCAACTCCCCGGCCGCCGGCAGGCCCGGCCCCGCCTGCGATCTACTTGTGCAACCAGGGCCGCAGCATGCGGGTGACCCATGGCAGTACCCAGTACGCCATGATCGGCGTCAGGATGAGCGTAGAGATCAGCACGCGCAGCGGCAGAGGCAAGACGTCGAAGCCCGGGATGAACCCAAACAGCCACGAAAACAGCAGATTCACCGGGAAGAAGCCCAGCCAGATGCTGACAGCCTGCTTCCATCGCGGAGGTGCGGGTGGAATGACCTGCGCGATCGGCCCCGTCGCCGGGTCGTTGAGCATCGCACCCAGTGGTGCGTCAAACCAGCCTTCAATGCCGGTCCGGCGCTCGGTGCGTACTTCCTTCGCGAATGCGCGGCCGGAGTCCAGCCACCAATTGCGCTGCGACGATTGCTCCCACGCCTCGAGGGTCGCAATGTCGGTGAAGCGGTAAAGCATGTACCAGAGCTCGCTCTCGGCGCCAGCGCGAACCCAGCCTGAACCTAAGAAACCGTCGAATCCAGCAGCCAGGTCAACGCCTGCTTGCATCCAACTTGTTGCCTCGATCGTGCGGGTGGGATCGATCTGGCGCTCGATCGCGACGGTAATCGGATCAGCATGTGCCATGCGTCTATTTCACACTGCGCAGATGTCCGAAAGATTACAAACCCCTGCGCGGCAGGCCAGGCCTGAGAGAAACACACCTAGGCTGACCGCATGCGAGCCACAACGAAGGGCCGAATCGGCGCGGTCGCGCTTGGCGTTGCCGCCGCAGGCCTCGGGCTGCTTCCGTGGTGGATGACCGGCGCCCGACTCCCACTACAGAATCTGTGGGGCACGAACAACACCGATATGCCGTTCGCGCTCGCACCGTTCAGCCAGTACTACGTGCACGCCGTCGCGGCGTACTTCATCGTGGGAGCCGGGCTCGCCGGTCTCATCACGGGCTTCACGCCCGGACTCCGAGCCCGACGCTGGTGGGTCGTGCTGGGAGTGAGCGGACTCCAAGGTATCGCCGTCATCCAGTCCGCTTTTGTCACGCTGCTGGGTCTCAAAGGTAATGGCGAATCGCAACTATACTTCGCCGTCATCTCGACGGGCCTGGCCCTCTGCCTCGTCACGGCCTTTCTGACGTGTGTGCTCTGCAGCCTGGGGTTCGGTTCCGGAACCAAAACGCACGCCGCAGGACGATGGGCATCGCCGGGGTGGCTGATCGGAACCACACTCTTCGTCCTGTTTGTCGGTGGCTGGATCCGCGAGTTGGCTTCGGTAATCGCGCCGCATCAAGACATGTCGATGCTGTCCTCCATCACCCTCTGGGTCACACCCGTCGGCGTCGGATTCGCGGTCGTCGTGGTTGGCGTGCATACATCGGGCCGCATCGCCGCGACCGTCGGGGCGCTCGCACTGTTGTGGGTGACGCCGGCCGCGATCACAGCGTCGGCATCCGTGCTGGGCTCGCGCGTGATGCTGAAGGAGTGGCGCGAAGTCCCCGAATACGCGCTGCAGGTGTTCCAGCAATACCTCTTCATGCCAGAACTCTCGCTCCGCCCCATCGTGGTCGCAGCCGTCATCGCCCTGGCCGGGCTCACTCTCCGCTACGTTCTGCAGGGGCGCTCGCGGGGGTAGCGTCCGGGGGCGGAACCGGGAGTTGCGCCGGGCGCACGACGGACGATTGGGTGCACGGCTCTTTCTCAGACGCCCGTCGGTTAAACTGGACTGTCGGCATTGAGGCAACCGCGTCAGCGGAAAATCTTTTGTGTGAGCCTCAGGGGCCGATGATGTGCACCGATCGGTGCGCGGAACATCACAGGAATGGCCCCGGCCGACGATAGTCCGGGTTACTCGCCTATGCGCGAGCGCTGTTTTCGTGCGACAACTCAAGGACTAATTCACTTCATGCCGAAGAACCACAAATCGGGCGGCTCACGCGCGCCCAAGAACTACGACCCCCGCTACTCGGAGCGCAAGAAGGCCACGAAGCAGGGCATTGGCCGCTCGCACCGCGGCTACCAGGCTCCCGCCGAAGCCGAGGCGCCGAAGAAGGCACGCTGGTCGGCTGACGACCGCGCCGGTCGCGACCACGCTCGCGGAATCCAGGACAACGCCGCCGGCCGTCCGTCGCGCGACGCTTCGACGCGCGACGACCGTCACGAGCGTGGCGACCTGCGCGACCGCGGCGACGACCGGGGTCGCAGCTACGGCAACGACCGTAACGATCGCGGCGGCCGTAACGACCGCTTCGCCAGTGGCGACCGCAACGAGCGCCCCCGCTTCAACCGCGACGACCGCGGTGACCGTGGCGACCGCTACAACCGCTACAACCGCGACGACCGCCCTCGCCAGGACCGTGGCGACCGCGACGTCAACCGTGGCGCACGCCCGGCACGCGATGGCGAGCGTCGTTTCGACCGCGAGCGTCCGGTGTTCCGCGACGGCCCGCGTTCGCGCTTCCAGACCGACGACCGCCCGGCCTACAACCGCGACAACAGCACCGACCGTGGCTCGTACAACCGCGACGACCGTGGTGGCCGCGACGGCGAGCGTCGTTTCAACCGCGATGACCGTCCCGCGTACAACCGTGGCGACCGCGACACCCGTGGCTCGTACAACCGCGATGACCGTGCACCCCGCGACGGCGAGCGTCGTTTCGACCGCAACGACCGCGCGGCTCGCAGCGACCGCCCGTCGTTCCGTGATGGCGACCGTTCGCGCTTCAACCGTGACGAGCGTCCGGCACGTGGCCGCGACGAGCGCGCTTCGTACGGTGACCGCCCGGCTCGTGCCGAGCGCCCGTCGTTCCGCGACGACCGCAACGAGCGTCCGCGTGGCGACCGTTCCGACTGGAACAAGACCGAAACCAAGAAGTCGTTCGAAGATCACGAAGATGTCGTACTTGAGCGTCTCGAGGCGCAGGCGGTATCCGCTGACGACGTCGCCGAGACGACGTTCCAGGCACTCGGCCTCGGTGACAACATCGTCCGCGCACTGAGCGAACTCGGCGCTGAGTCGCCGTTCCCGATTCAGGCTGCGACGATCCCCGACATCCTCGATGGTCGCGACACCCTCGGCCGTGGCCGTACGGGTTCCGGCAAGACCATCGCTTTCGGTGCTCCGCTCGTCGAGGCGCTGCTGCGCTCGCGCGCCGGCATCAAGCGTGAGTTCGGCCGCAAGCCGTCCGCAATCATCCTCGCGCCGACGCGCGAGCTCGCTCTGCAGATTGACCGCACCGTGCAGCCGATCGCACGTAGCGTCGGACTCTTCACGACCCAGATTTACGGTGGCGTTCCCCAGGGTCGCCAGGTGGGTGCGCTGCAGAAGGGTGTCGACATCATCATCGGCACGCCCGGCCGCATCGAAGACCTCATCCAGCAGCGCAAGCTCGACCTTTCCGAGGTCAAGTTCGCGGTCCTCGACGAGGCTGACCACATGTGCGAGCTCGGATTCCTCGAGCCCGTGCAACGCATCCTCCGCCAGACGCAGGACGGCAGCCAGAAGCTGCTGTTCTCGGCAACGCTGGACGCCGAGGTCGAAGCCCTCGTCAACGAGTTCCTCGTTGAGCCGGCCGTCTACGAAGTTGCTGGTGAAGATCAGGACTCCGGGACCATCGAGCACCGCGTGCTGGTGGTTGAGCACCGCGAGAAGGCTGACATCCTCACCTCCCTGGTCGACCGCGAAGGTAAGACCCTCGTCTTTACCCGCACCCGCGCATACGCAGAAATGCTGACCGAGCAGTTCGAAGACGCCGGCATCCCGGCCGTCGCACTGCACGGAGACCTGAACCAGGCCAAGCGCACGCGCAACCTGCAGCGTATGACCTCGGGTCGCGTCGACGTGCTCGTCGCAACCGACGTCGCCGCTCGCGGTATCCACGTTGATGACATCGACCTGGTGGTTCAGGCTGACGCCCCCGACGAGTACAAGACGTACATGCACCGCTCGGGCCGCACGGGCCGTGCCGGCAACAGCGGACGTGTCGTGACGCTCATCCCGCGTCAGCGCCGTCGCCGCATGACCGAACTCCTTGACCGCGCCGAGATCGAAGCACCCTTCGACGAGGCTCGCGCCGGTGACGACGTGATCGAAGAGATCGCAGGTCGCTCGGCAACGCTTGAGGAAATCACGGCGTAACCAGTTCTACACACCGGTGGCCCGCTCAGATTCGTCTGGGCGTCCCACCGGTGTTTTCGGAGTTGCCAGCTGTGCCCACTGCGCCCACTGCGCCCACTGCGCCCGCGTTCTTGCCTAAGCCCGGCTGCGCCCGCCGCCCCGACTAGAACAGCATCGCGGGCCCCTCGGGATTCGGCACGAGTCGCCCGGTCGCGCGCACCGGCGTCATCCCTGATCGTGCCGATATGCGCCCCGCACTGCTGCCATCCCCAACAGCGCCGCGCCGACCGCTCGAAACGCCACCCGCACGCGCCGGCCGCACACCGTAGTCGTCGTCCTCGAACGCGGCGAGACCGTGCGCGCGAAGAAGCGGACGAATCCGCCGCCCGAGCCACTGCCGATACGCTTTCGGTGCGGCGGCAGACATGCCCGGGTACAACCCCGCGTACGACGACACGAGATCTGGCCGCTCTCGTTCGAGCCACTGCATGAACCACGGCTTCACCCCGGGCCGGAGGTGCAGGGCGCCCCACGTCACACCACTCGCGCCCGCCGCCTTGATCTGTGCGAGCGCATCGTCCAACGACTCCAGTGAGTCGGTCAGGTGCGGCATGATCGGCATCAAAAACACCCGCACCCGAAATCCTGCTTCGACGGCAGCACGAACAGTCGCCAACCGAGCGGCCGCCGTCGGCGTGCCCGGCTCGACGCTGTGCTGCAGGGCATCATCGAAAACGGCAATCGACATCGCAATCGACACCGGCACTTCGCGCGCGGCATCCACGAGCATCGGGAGGTCTCGCCGCAACAGCGTGCCCTTCGTCAGAATCGCCAACGGGGTTCCGCTCCCCGCCAGGGCATCAATGATTCCGGGCATCAGGGCATACCGACCCTCCGCGCGCTGATATGGGTCGGTATTCGTACCGAGATGCACGCGCTCCCGCCGCCACGACGCCCGCGAAACCTCTCGCCGCACAACGTCGGCGATGTTCACCTTCACAACCACTTGATTGTCAAAGTCAGACCCAGCGTCGAGTTCGAGATACTCGTGCGTGCCGCGCGCAAAACAGTAGACGCAGCCGTGCGAGCAGCCGCGATAGGGATTGATCGTCCAGTCGAACATCATGCGCGAAGACGACGGCACACGGTTCAACGCCGACCGCGCCAGCACCTCGTGAAACGTGACGCCAGCGAATTCCGGCGTCGTGACAGACCGAATGAAACCACCCAGCTGCTCCATGCCGGGCAAGGCATTGTCATCGACAGCGCCGAGTTGTTGACCGTTCCACCGCATGAAGCAATAGAACACCCGTACTAACCAAAAGTCAACCCACTATCGAACAAAAATCTACGATGCTTCGAGCACGACCTTGCCCTGCGGGTGGCCAAACTCTAAAAACTCGAAGGCGGCCACGACGTCGTGAAGCGCAAACGTCGACGCCACCGCATAAGAAATGGCGCCCGACGCAACATCGGCGGCAAGTGAAGCCAAGAACCCGATATCGCGCGTCGTCGTGGTCGTCGAAATGGCCCCGAACCGCTCGGCAACCTCATCGCCGGCAATCGTCACGAGCGCGTGCGCGTCAACCGCCGTCGCTGCGGCCAGCGTCTCCTCGCCCACCGTGTCGTAGACAGCCGAAAGAACGTCGCCACCGACAGCCTCCCGCAACCGCTCGGCAAGCCCCGCGCCATACTCCACCGGCTCCACCCCAAGCCCGCGCGCCCGCTCAAAATTCCGAGCGCTCACCGTGCCCAGCACCCGAAGCCCCGCCCGTACGCCCCACTGCGAAACGAGGCTGCCCACCATGCCGGTCGCGCCAGAAACCAAGATCGTGCCCGAGGTAGGAAGCGCCAGCGCATGCACCAACGCGTTTGCGGCAAATGCCGGCGTCGCGAGCGATCCGGCCTGCGCAAATGACAACCCCTCCGGCACGCGCACCAGGTTCGCCGCGCGCACGACCGCGTATTCGCGCATCGTATTCACGCCCCAACCCAGCACCGCATCCCCCGCCTGCACCGTGGTTCCGTCAGCAAAAACCGCACCCTCACCGACGGCAGAAACGACACCAGCAACGTCGCCACCGATCCCGCGCGGAAAAGCCGCATCCCGCGGCGCACGCCCCGACAGCACCTTAGCGTCGTACGGGTTCAGCCCCACCGCACGCACCTGCACCAGTACGCGTTCCTCACCCGGAACCGCAACAGGAACCTCCGCAATGCGCAGAACGGACGGCGCGCCCACTTCGTCGTAAACCACGGCCTTTTGCAGAGTCGTCATGCTTCGATCATGTCACTGCGAAACGTCCCACGGAATGGGTACGCTGGCATATACCGAGTGTTGCCCGAGGCGCTCGACATGATTTCCGAGATAAGCCCATGTACTCTCCGTTCCCCGCCGCGCGCCATCATGCGCGGTCTCGGCGTGCCGCCATTGTGGTGGCATCGGTGGGGCTCGCCGCCGTCATTGTCGGCGCAGCGATCGGCATGGCTGCCCGTTCGTCAACGCCCACTGCGGGTCCCGACCAGTCGCCGCCACGGCCGCAGGCCGTCGCGAGTTTGCCGGTGCCAGAAATCAGCGCGGTGCCGGCCACCGCCTTCATTTGTTCTCTCCCGTCGATGACCGATGCGCTCGCCACAGCCAACGTCACCGACGTGATTGCCGCGACCGGCGGAGTCGAGCAGTTCCGCCGCGCCGTCGTGGTAGGCACTCACAAGTGCGTGTTGCCTGACGACCCTGCCACGGTGTGGTTTGTCGTTAATAAGGCGCGCCCCTTCCCCGATACGTCGTGGCGGCCGAATGACCTCGTGCAGCCAGCAACGCAGGCCGCTGGCTCACCGCATCTCCGCGCCGAGGCCGCCGCGGCTTTCGATGCGCTGGTCACCGCGGCGCAAAATGAGGGTGCCGGAACCATTGCGCTGAACAGTGGGTTCCGTTCGTTTACGACGCAGGTCGCGTCGTACTCCTCCCAGGTCGATGCCGCAGGTCAAGTCGAGGCCGACCACCAGAGCGCCCGCCCCGGCCACAGCGAACACCAAACCGGACTCACCGCCGACGTCGTGCCGTGTGGCAATGGCTGCGGAACCCTCGACAACTTCGGTTCCAGCGCACAGGGCGCGTGGGTGGCAGAAAACGCGTGGCGATTCGGCTGGATCACCCGCTACGAAGACGGCTCCACCGGCATCACCGGCTACACGTCAGAACCGTGGCACTTGCGCTACATCGGCGTCGAACTTGCGACGCTCTACCACGAGGGCGGCTATCACACGCTTGAAGAGTTCTTCGGGCTCCCGGCAGCCCCCGACTACATCGGCTGAGCGACGGCAAAACAAAGCGGGCCCGGCCCGAAGGTCGAACCCGCTGATGTGTTGAAGACTTAGCCCTTCGCGAGCTGGCGTCCGACGATCTCACGCATGATTTCGTTGGTGCCGCCGTAGATGCGGTGCACACGGGCGTCGAGGAAGGCGCGGGCGATGTCGTACTCGGTGATGTAGCCGTAGCCACCGTGTAGCTGCACACCCTGGTCGAGAACTTCCCATTCGCGCTCGGTTGCCCAGATCTTGACCTTGGCGGCCTCTTCCGGCGTGAGCTTCTTTTCGCCGTAGAGCTCGATCGCGCGGTCGACGTACGCCCACAGCGACTCGACCGTGATCTGCATGTCTGCGAGACGGAAGTAGGTGTTCTGGAAGCCGAGGATAGGCTGGCCGAACGCCTCGCGGCTCTTCGCGTAGTCGAGCGTCCACAGGAAGCCTGCCTCGGCGGCAGCCGCCGCAGAGACACCGATCGAGAGGCGCTCGAGCGGGAGGTTGCGCATCAGCTGGATGAAGCCGTGGCCCTCTTCGCCGCCGATGAGGTTCTCTTCCGGCACGAAAACGTCAGAGAACGAGAGCTCTGCGGTGTCGTGCCCGTGGAAGCCCATCTTGTTGAGCTTCTTGCCGTGGTCGAAGCCCTCCATGCCGTTCTCGATGAGAATGAGCGAGAACGCGTCCGGACGGTTGCCCTCGCCGGTCTTCACAAACGTGACAACAAGGTCAGCCGTCTTGCCTGATGAAATGAAGGTCTTCGCGCCGTTGACGATGTAGCCGCCGTCAACCTTCTTGGCGGTGGTCTTGATACCGCGCAGGTCGCTACCAGCGCCCGGCTCGGTCATCGCGAGTGCGCCGATGATTTCACCGGTTGCCATGCCCGGCAGCCACTTGGCCTTCTGGGCGTCGGTGCCGAAGTGCGCGAGATAGGGAACAGCCAGGTCGTCCTGGATGCCGAAGGCGCCGGCGAGCGAGCCGAGGCCAGCACGAATCGTCTCTTCGTTGACGAGCGTGCGGAAGCGGTAGTCCTGCAGCATGCCGGCGCCACCGAACTCCTCGGGAACCGAGAGGCCGATGATGCCCGACTCGCCGGCCGCGAGCATCGTTTCGCGGTCAACCTCGCCGTTCGCTTCCCAACGCTCGCGCGCTTCGATGGTTCCGTAGCGCTTTACGAACTCCTTGACGACGTCGCGGAATGCTTCGTGGTCCTCATCAAAAATCTTGCGGTCCATACCGGATCCTTCCTCAGAAAGCTGTCGCGGCGTCACTGCCGCATGCCCAAATTCTAAGGCGATTGCGTCGCGAAAGACAGGGTTCTGTGAAATTCCGTCTCAAACAACGTGAAACTCAGTGCCACGCCTTGTGGAGACCCGCAACGTCTCCCAGAAACCACTCAGGACCAGGGATGACAGACCGCGAAGATCGCCACCGTGATCACAAGTGACAGCGCGACGAACCAGAAATCACGGGCGCGAAGCGGAACCTCGTGGCGCTCGGTGCGCGTCGGGTGCGCACCGAAGGCGCGGGAGTCCATTGCGAGGGCGACGCGCTCCGCGTGACGGATCGCGCCGGCCATGAGAGGCAGTGTGTAGCCCCAACCGCGCGCGATCGCCGCGATCGGACCCCGACCACCGTGTCGACCGCGCACACGGTGTGCCGAGCGAATGATCGACAGCTCATTCTTGAAGCGCGGCACGAACCGATACGCGGCCAGCGCCGTGTAGCCGATGCGGTACGGCAGCTTGAGGTACTGCACGGCCGAGCGCACGAGATCCGGCCCCGACGTGGTCACACCCGCAATAAGCGACACCGCAATGAGCGAGGCCAAGCGCAGCGCCGCCGCGAAACCCTGCTCGATCGCGCCGTTCGTGATCGCGATCGAACCGATGGTGAACACCGTCGAGCCGCCGACCTGTGACGTGTCCATCCACAGCGTGAGGCCGGCACCCGTCACGAGCACCGCGAGCGGAAACGCGACGAATAGCGTGATGGCGAGCGCCTTCGTCATGCGCGCCCCGGTCAGCAGCACGAGATACGACAGCGCCAAAAACGCGAGAGGCGTATCAATATCGCGGACGAACAGCAGAGCGATCGCCGGAACCACGGGAGCGGCAAGTTTCGCGAGCGGATTGATGTGGTGCAGATAACGCCACGCGGGTGCCTGCTCGGTGGTCTGAAAAACGTCGAGCGACCCGGTGGTGTACGCCGCGGGAGCCGGAATCGTCATGCGTCCGCCCCTGCCTGCGCCAGATCCGAGATGCGCCACACATCCGCGTAGTCAGCGCGGGACTGCATCGCACGCTGCACGGGCGGCACGCGCAGCCCGGCAGCCTCGAGCGCCGCGGGCTGAGCCCACACATCACGCGTGATTCCGGAAGCAATCACACGTCCCGCGGCGAGTGCGATCGTGTGCGTCGAGTAATCAGCCACCAGCTGCATGTCGTGCGTCACCACCAGAATCGTGGTTCCGTCGTTCTGCAATTCGCGCAGCAGGTCGAGCAGTTCGTGCGCACGGGCGCGATCCTGGCCGAACGTCGGCTCATCAAGCGCCAGAATGCGAGCGCCCGACAGCAGGGCGGTGCCCACCGAGAGGCGCCGCTTTTGTCCGCCAGAAAGCAAGAACGGGTGCATGCCGGCTTTGTCGGCGAGTCCGAACCGCTCCAGCATCGCCTCCGTGCGCTCGCGCACTTCGGCTTCGGGGCGCTTGCGGGCACGCAGTTCATACGCCAGCTCGTCGAACACCGTCGCGGTCATGAACTGGTGCTCGGGGTTCTGAAATACAAAGCCAATGCGATCCGCGATGACGCGCGCCCGTGCCTTCGCCGGGTCAATACCGGCGATTGACACAATACCCTTCGGCGGACGAATAACACCACACATGAGCTGCAGTAGCGTCGTCTTTCCGGCGCCATTCGCACCCACGATCGCGGTGAAAGACTGCTCGGCAATTTCGACCGAAACGTCGGCGAGCACCGGCGTGCTGCCGCGTTCAAAAGTGAGGTGCGTCACGCTCGCTGCGGTGGCGGCAGCGGAACCAGGAGCTGGGTCTGCCGCAATGCCCCGGACCCGGGGCGGGAGCGCCTGAGCGAGCTCGGTCGCCGTGAGAGGGAGCGGATCGATGCCCACACCACTCGCGCGAAGGGCGAGCGCGGCGAGCGTAGCCTCGGGTAGCCATACGCCCAACTCGTTGAGCTCTTTCGCGTGCTGCCTCAGCACCTGCTCCGTGGTTCCGTCGTACGCCACGCGGCCCGCATCATCGAGCACGAGCACACGCGTGACGAAGCCCATCGCGGCGTCGAGATTGTGCTCGACGAGGATGATCGCCTGCTCGCCGTCGGCGATGAGCTCAGCGAGAGCGGCGTAGACCTCATCGATGCCCTGGGGGTCGAGGTTGGCGGTCGGCTCATCGAGTACGAGAACCTTCGAACCCATCGCGAGCGCACACGCAATCGCGAGACGCTGGCGGCCGCCGCCCGACAGTTCGTCGGGGTTCGCACGACGACGCTCCCACAGGCCGACCTTGTGGAGTGCGCGCTCCACGCGAGCGTGGATTTCGGCGATGGGGAGGAGGAGGTTCTCGAGACCGAAGGCAACTTCGTCGTAGACCGAACCAGTGACCAGTTGTGCGTCTGGGTCTTGGAACACCATGGCCACGTGGGGCGACAATTGCGCGGGCGTCGCTGCGGGGGCCGTCAGCCCATCGATGTCGACCGTGCCGGAAATCTCGGCGGGGATGTCGTGGGGGATGAGGCCGTTGAGGGCGAGAGTGAGCGTCGACTTGCCAGCGCCGCTCGGACCGAGGACTAACAGGACGTCCCCGGGGAAGACATCAAAGCTGACGTTCTGCGGCGCGCGTGCCGGATTGCCGGTGTGCGTGATCGACAAATTCTGCACGCGCATGAGCGGCGTGGTCGACGCGGTGGCTTCGGGCACAGGGATCTCTGGAGCAGAAAGGAAGGGGACCCTTACACGCTAGTCGCCCGACATGAGAGTCGCCACAACGGGCCGCCTGATTAAATACGGGCGAGCCAGCGTACCCGCTCGTTTTGCGGCGCTAGTTGACCGTGCGCGCGAGCCCGGCCTTGCGCATCGAGCGGCCGAGGAGCACTCCGACGAACGTCCAGAATGCGGCGCCCGCGACGTAGACCAGCACTGACACGAGCGCGAGCGGCACGCCGAACTTGCTGATGCCGATGCCGAGACCAGCGGTGAGGCCGAGGAGGAGGCCGAGAACGGCGCCACCCATCAGCATCCAGCCGGTCGACCACTTCTGATAGCGGCCGATCGCAGCCCACCCCTCCTGCGCGCCACCCATGATGGCGATCGCGGCGACATAGCTCAGGAACCATTGCGGACTCATCGCGAGCGCGACGAGTGCTGCGAGGAGGTGCGTGATAAGTGCGACCCACGGCGTGCGCAACATTTCTTGCGCCACGATGCCGGGCAACAGGTGCATGCTCAGCACGAAGCCGTAGAAGATCGGTGCTCCCGCGACCACCGGAATGGTGAGATATCCCGCCACCGCGGAGAGGATTCCCGTGCCGACGGCGATAGCCGCACAAATGAGGAGAACGCGGGTGGAAAGGGGGGATCGGGTGGTCACACTATCTAGTTTACCGAGGGTTCCGAATATGAGATATCTCTCATCACCCCTTATGAATCTGCTGATAAAAGGTTACGTTCGCTGGCGGATTGGCTTTTCGGTCCGTCTGTTGTGCTTCGAAGGAGAACGTCTATGGAAGGTCGATTCGGCCTTAAAGCGGGGGCTGTCGTCACGTTCGCAGCCCTTATAGCTTGTACGTCTGCAGCTACAACGAGCTTCGCGGCGGAGCCAATGGAGGTGACAATTCCCACGCCGTTGGATCTGGAAGATGGTCGATACATCGTCCTTCTGGACGAAGAACCTGCCGCAACCTATGAGGGTGGCGAAGCTGGCCTCGCCGCGACGAAGGCGGCTGACGGTGCCAAGCTCGACACCGCATCAGACGCCGTGGTCGAGTACTCATCGCACCTGCAGAATGTGCAGAGCGCGATTGCCGCTGACGCTGGCGTCACGATCGACGACAACCTGACGATCACGCTCAACGGATTCACGGCAAACCTCACCGCGTCGCAGGCCAAGCGCCTCGCCGCAACCGATGGTGTCGCGTCGCTCGTTCCTGACGCGATCTTCCACCCCACCGCTGTGCCATCGACCGAGTTCCTCGGTCTTGAGGGCGACGCAGGCGTTTGGGAGACCTACGCGGGAGGCCCGGAAGGCGCTGGGGAAGGCGTCGTTGTGGGCGTTATTGACACCGGTATTGCTCCGGAGAACCCGTCATTCGCGGGTGACCCGCTGGGTACCGCTCCCGGTGTTGCTCCGTACCTCGAAGGCAACACCGTTGTCTTCGACAAGGCTGATGGCACGCAGTTCCGCGCCGACCGCGTCGCGGGCGACCAGTGGAACAACGATGACTACTCCACCAAGATCATTGGTGCACAGTTCTTCAGCGCTGGCGCCGATGCCGCAGGCTTCGGCTTCGGTTCTGACATTCTGTCGCCGCGTGACGGTGGCGGCCACGGTTCGCACACCGCGAGCACCGCTGCCGGTAACCACGATGTTGCGGCAAACGTCGGAGGCCTTGACCTGGGTCTGATTTCGGGTGTGGCTCCGGCCGCCAAGGTCTCGTCCTACAAGGTTTGCTACGACGGCCCTAACCCCGCTGTCACGTCTGACGACATTTGTGCGGGCTCTGACCTGCTTGCCGCTATCGACAAGTCGGCCGCTGATGGTGTTGACGTGATCAACTTCTCGATCGGCGGTGGCGCGGCAACGACCGTGCTTGATGCCCTCGACATCGCGTTCTTCAACGCAGCCGCAGCGGGTATCTTCGTTTCGGCTTCGGCTGGTAACTCGGGCCCCGACTACGTCACCGCTGACCACGCATCGCCGTGGTACACGACGGTGGCGGCATCGACGATCCCGACCTACGAAGGAACAGTTCAGGCTGCCGGTGAGTTTGAGGCGCCTGGTGCCGCGATCACCGTACCGGCTGATGGTGTGACCGGTGACGCTGTTTACGCAGGCGACGTCCCCGCTGCTGGTGTTGACGCAGCAGACGCAGCACTCTGCTTCCCGGACACGCTTGACGCGGCTGCCGTTGACGGCAAGATCGTTGTGTGTGACCGTGGTGGCAACGCGCGCGCTGAGAAGAGTGAGACGGTCGCTGACGCTGGCGGTATCGGTATGGTCCTGGTCAACGTGACCCCGGGCTCGCTCGACACCGACATGCACTCGGTTCCGACCGTTCACATTGCTCACACCTACCGTGACGCACTGCTGGCAGCAATCGAGACCGACCCGTCGGTCACGCTCCTCGCGGAGAACATCACGGGCGAAGAAACTCCGGTTCCGCAGATCGCTGGCTTCTCAAGCCGTGGCCCGATGCTTGCTGACGGTAGCGATGTTCTGAAGCCCGACGTGGCAGCTCCTGGTGTGAACATCCTCGCCGCCATCAACAACCCTGAGGGCGTTGACCCGCAGTGGGGCCTGATGTCGGGTACGTCGATGGCCGCACCGCACGTTGCTGGTCTCGCAGCGCTGTACCTGGGCGTTCACCCGCTGGCAACGCCGGGCGAAGTCAAGTCGGCACTCATGACGACGGCATACGACACGCAGGACGCTGACGGCAACGCTTTCCCGGACCCGTTTGCACAGGGTGCTGGTCAGGTTGACCCGACGAAGTACTTCCACCCCGGTCTGATCTACCACAACGGTCCGGCTGACTGGGCTGCGTACCTCGAAGGCGTCGGCTTGGAAGACTTCGACGGCATTGAGCCCATCGACCCGAGCGACCTTAACCTCGCTTCGATCTCGATCGGTAGCCTCGCCGGCGCTCAGACGGTCACGCGTACCGTGACGGCAGAAACCGCTGGCACGTACACCGCAACCGTCTCGGTTCCGGGTGTCAACGTCACCGTTGAGCCGTCGAGCATCACGCTCGGCGAGGGCGAGTCCGCAACGTTCACCGTGACGTTCGAGAACGCCACTGCGCCGACCGAAGCATGGGCAACCGGCTTCCTGACGTGGGCTAGCGCTGACATCGAGGTTCGTTCGCCGATCGCCGTGTTCCCGACCACCGCAGACGCTCCGCAGGAGCTCTACGGCCAGGGTATCGACGGTGCGATCGATTACACGATCACGCCAGGCGCTGACGGCGAACTGCCGCTCAACATTTCGGGCCTGACCCCGGTTGAGCTGCACGAAGACCCGGACAACCCCGTTCCCGGCCACTCGGGTGACGAGAATTCTGGTGACTCCGCAGGCGACGTGCTGTTCATGATCGAGGTTGCCGAGGGTGCCGAGCTGGCACGCTTCGACCTCGACTCGTCGGACGACGCTGGTAGCGACCTTGACCTGTTCGTCTACCACCTGCCGGACCCGGCGGTATTTGAATACGACGAGATGTGGCAGGGCGCGACTGCTTCGGCAGACGAGCAAGTTACTGTTCACGCTCCGGCTGCTGGTGCCTACCTCATCCAGGTCAACCTGTACTCGACGTCGGGCCCCATGACGTGGGACTTCACGACGGGTGTTGTTGACGGTGCAGATCAGGGTGCCCTGACGGCAACGCCGAACCCGATCGCCGCCGAGCAGGCTGTTGAGGCTCCGGTCGAGCTGAGCTGGACCGGACTCGCACCCGAGACGCGCTACCTGGGCTACGTCCAGTACGGAGACTCGTCTGTATCGAGCGTTGTGACGGTTGACTCGGGCGCGCTTGCTCCGGTCAACACGGCGGCTCCGGTGCTCTCCGGCTCGGGCGTCGTTGGTGAAGTTCTCACGGCAACGCCGGGAACGTGGAATGTTGAAGGCTTGTCATTCCAGTACGAGTGGCTGAAGAACGGCGAGCCCATCGTCGCTGAAGCCGCTCCGGCAGCGCTCACCGAGAGCAACACGTACACGCCGACCGCTGCTGACGTAGGAGCAACCATCTCGGTTCGCGTCGTCGCCACGCAGGCTGACAACCCCAACGTGGGCTCAGCTGACACGAACGGCATCGTCGTAACAGCGGCTCCGACCGCAACTCCGACGCCGACGGACCCGACGACTGGTCCGACGGACCCGACGACGGCTCCGACCACGCCTCCGGCAGGCGGCGGTGACCTCCCGGTCACCGGTGCTCCGGACGCAACGGTTCCGCTTCTGGCCGGATTCCTCATCGTGGCACTGGGTGGTGCAGCGTTCTTCATCGGACGCCAGCGTCGCGCACACGCGGAGTAATCCTTAGATAAAAACATCCCCCGGCTGGTTCGCCAGCCGGGGGATGTTTCGTTGTTGGACGACGATTCGTAGAGAATCGGCCCGCCGATGACCTACGTCAGATCGCGATATACGCGCCGCCGCGGCGTGAGCCGCACGTTCGGCATCGGCGGCGCCGGAATCCACTCGTCGCCGTGACCGATGACGTGGCCGTAGCGTTCGGTGCGGGCGGCCCAGTCTGCCTGCGCCTGCTCGATCTCTTCGTGGCTGCGGCCGACGAAGTTCCACCACATCACGAGGTCAGCCTCAAATGGTTCGCCGCCGATCAAGAACACCAGGGTGTCTTGCTCCGCCGTGATCACCACCTTCGTGCGGTGAATGCCCAAGTAGAGCAATTGGTCCGGAGCCAAATCCGTGTCGGGGTCAGCCGCCACGGTCGCCGCGCCTTCGACGACGAGCACCGCGTGCTCCCAATCGTGAACGAGCGGAACCTCGACGCTGTGCCCAGCCGGAATCACAATCTCGGCACCCACAATGGGCGTGTACACCGTGGCCGGTGAACGCACGCCAGCGAGCTCGCCGAGCACGACGGTCGCGTTGACCGCAGTCTCCGCACCGGACGCGCTGTCGCGCGCCACCAGCGACGCTTGCGGCAGATCGGTCACCTGCTCGAAATCAGCCGCACCCCAGCGCCGGCTCTCCGGCAGCGCGATCCAAAACTGCAACGCGTCAAGGTCTACCGGGCCATCGCTGACCGAGTACTCGGAGTGCGAGATTCCGGCACCCGCCGTCATGAGGTTCAGCGCACCACGCGTGATGTTGACGTCGTTGCCGACGCTGTCACGGTGGCGAATCTCGCCAGCGTACGGCCACGTGACCGTCTGCAGACCCATGTGCGGGTGTGGTTCCACGCGCATCATCGTCTGCTGCGGACCGAAGCGATCCAAAAAGCACCACGCACCCACCATCGGCAGCGCGCGCTGTGGCAGGGCGCGGTGCACGTTCATGCCGCGAATGCCGCCGAGCGGCACCTCCCGAGCCTCGTAGAGCTCGACGCGCGGCCCCGTGCACTTTTCGGTGGGCTCGGTCGGCTCGACCTCGGCGTCGAGGCGGGTCATGACCGTGCGCTCGGCGGCCACGACACGGTGAGACCGGGCACCTCGTTGGCGCGCAGGTACTTCACCACGAAGGGGCAAATCGGAACCACGGTGTCGCCGCGCGCAGCATGGTCTGCCATAGCGCCAGCGACGAGAATCGAGCCCAGGCCGCGGCCACCAAAGGCGGGGTCGACCTCAGTGTGCGGAAACAGGAAGACACCGTTCTTTTCTTTGAACTCGGTGAAGCCGGCGACTTCGTCTCCGACGAGGATCTCGTAGCGGCTGGTTTCTTCGTTGCGGCGGACGGTGGTGATCTCGCTTGCGGTACTCTCGTGCGTCATCATGCCCCCAGAATTCAGGTCGTGCCCCCATCGTGCCATGGCTCCAACGGGCGAGGGCCCATCTCCGCAGAATTGCAGAGACGGGCCCTCGACCAGCTGGACTACTTCTTCTGAGCCTTCTTGAGCGCCTTTTCGTCAAGGGGCATGTCGCCCGATGCGCGCAGCGCTGCGTAGTAGGCGCGAGCCTCGTCCTGGCGCTCGCCCTCGATGCCGCTCGAGATCGGCGCGCGCAGGTGCTCCTGCTCGTACCCGAAGGCGTCGACGAGGTCCAGGACGTGCGGGCGCAAGCGCACCAGCAGGCGCTGGATGTAGCGGGAGACGGAACCAGCGCGCTGTGCCGACAGACGACCGTTAATGAGGTACCACGACAGGTGCTTCTCAATCAGCCCCAGACCAAACAGGTCGCGCAGCCACGTCAGCACCTCCTTGGTTCCGTCATCCGTCACACGCAGCACGGCGTCGGTGAACGACTCCCACTGCAGGAGTTCGCCGTGTGCGCGGGCTGCCTCGATGAGGTCAACCTGCACTTCGTTGAAGAGCGCCGCGGCGTCAGTGGGCGACATCTTGCTGGCGGGGCGCAGACGCATCGCGACGTCAGAGACCATCGTCTGTACGCGGTCGCTCAGCAGATCGTGCTGCTGGTCGGCGCGCAGCCCGTTCTCCACCGAACGTGCGGTCGAACCGAAGTCGGCCACTGTCTGGCCGAGGGCGCGGAGGCCAGCACCATGGAAAATGCGCCCGGCGGTCTGACCCGCGGCGAAGGCTGCGAGCTTCGCGGCGTCTTTGCCCTTGAACTGCTGGGCGTAATCCTTCAGGAGACGCTTACCGACGAGCTGCAGCAACACGTTGTTGTCGCCCTCAAACGTCGCGTAAATGTCGAGGTCTTGGCGTAGACCCACGAAGCGGTTGCTGAACATGAAGCCCGCGCCACCGCAGGCCTCACGAGCCTCCTGCAGCGTGTCGAGGCCGTGCCACGTTGACAGCGGCTTGAGGGCCGCCGCGAGCGTCTCGAGGTCTTCACGATCTTCGTCGTTGTCGGCCTTGCCACTGAAGACCGCATCAAACTTCACCAGGATTTCGTCGTGCGCGATGATCGACGCGTACGTCGTCGCGAGGCGCGTCAGCAGGCGGTGCTGGTGCTTGCCGTAGTCGAGCAACACGACCTCGTCGGTGCCGGCGCCCTGGTCGAACTGGCGGCGCTGCGAGCCATAGACAATCGCAATGTTGAGAGCCATCGCTGCTGCCCATGACGACGCGCCGTCGAGCGAAACGCGACCCTGCACGAGGGCGCCGAGCATCGTGAAGAAGCGGCGACCGGGGCTTGCGATGGGGCTCGTGTAGGAACCATCGGCGGCGACATTGCCGTACTTGTTCAGCAGGTTGGTGCGAGGCACGCGAACGTCGGTGAAATGCAGGCGACCGTTGTCGATGCCGTTGAGGCCACCCTTGAGGCCGTCGTCTTCGCCGCCGACGCCGGGCAGGAAGTTGCCGTTCTCGTCACGGATGGGCACGTAGAAGCAGTGCACGCCGTGGTTCACGCCATTCGTGATGAGCTGGGCGAACACGGTCGCTGCGATGCCGTGCACGGCAGCGTTACCCAAGAATTCCTTCCACGCCGCGCGGAACGGCGTGTGAATGACAAACTCTTCGGTCTCAGGGTCGTACGTTGCCGTGGTTCCGACCGCCGCGACGTCAGAACCGTGACCGATTTCGGTCATCGCGAACGCGCCAGGAATCGAGAGGTCAAGCACACCGGGCAGCCACTTGTTGTGGTGCTCTTCGGTGCCGAGGTGCAGAATGGCCGAACCAAACAGGCCCCACTGCACGCCCGCCTTGATCTGCATGCTGGGGTCGCCCGTGAGAAGTTCTTCGAACGCGGCGATGCTGCCACCGTGGTTGTCTTGGCCGCCGAATGCAGCCGGGTATGCGCGGTTGATCGCGTTGTTCTCGACGAGCAGGTGCAGCTGGCTGAGTACGCGTTCGCGGTGCTCGTCCATGCCGAGGCCGTCGACGCGCCAGAACGCCGGATCCTTCATCATGGCGCGAGCGGTGCGGCGCTCATCGGCCCACGTGCCCATCAGAATGTCGGTAACCGCCGACACGTCGATACGCGGCTCACCGTCGCGGTGTGCGGCACCGGTCGCGGTGGTGACTTCAGAATTCGTCATGACTCTCCTAGGCAGAACACGGGGAATGACTACGACGGTAGATGCTCCACAATGAAGCGCGCAACCGTTTGGCGATCATCGACAAAGCGCCGCGGGGCCCGGGCGTGCCGGGGTTGTGTGCGCCCCACACCGGGCGCCACCCCTCTACTCTGCCGCGGCGATGACGGCGAGAACACCCTCGCCGTACGATTCTTTCTTCTTCGCACCGATGCCGGTGATCGTATCAAGCGCATCCAGGCTCGTCGGTCGCACGTCGGCGAGCGCGCGCAGTGTCGCATCGCCAAACACGATGTACGCGGGAACACCCTGCTCACGCGCCTGTTCGGCACGCCACGCGCGGAGCGCTTCGAAGAGGTCGCGATCGCCGTCGGCGACGGTGTCGCTCGCACGACTCTTACGGACAGTGGAACCAGAGGTGCGACCCAGCGCGTCTTTGCGCAGCAGCACGGTGCGTTCGCCGCGCAGCACCGCCGTGCTGCCTTCAGTGATGCCGAGCGTGCCGTAGTCGCCCTGCGAAGCGAGAAGATCCTGCGCCAGGAGCTGGCGGACGACGCTACGCCAATCGGCATCCGTCAGGTCGGCGCCGAGGCCGTACGTTGACAGTTCGTTGTGGCGCTGCTGGCGAATGCGCTCGGTCGAGGCGCCGCGCAAAATGTCGATGAGGTGACCGGCACCGAACGACTGATTGCGCTCGCGCTTCAGCCTCACAATCGTTGACAGCAGTTTCTGCGCAGCAATGGTTCCGTCGAACGTATCTGGCTTCTCCAAGCACGTGTCGCAGTTGCCGCACGGTGCGGATTCTTCGCCAAAGTAGCCGAGCAGGTTCTGACGGCGGCACTGCACGGTTTCGCACAGCGCGAGCATCGCGTCGAGGTGCAGCTGCTGGCGCTGCTTGTGTGCGCGGTCGCCATCGCCCTGGTCGATGAGGCGGCGCTGTTGCACAACGTCGCCGAGGCCGTATGCCATCCACGCGATGCTGGGTTCGCCATCACGGCCGGCACGACCGGTCTCCTGGTAGTAGCCCTCGACCGACTTCGGCAGGTCAATGTGGGCGACGAAGCGTACGTCGGGCTTGTCGATGCCCATGCCGAATGCGATCGTCGCGACCATGACAACGCCGTCTTCGCGCAAGAACCGCGACTGGTGTCGGGCGCGCACGTCGGCGGGGAGGCCCGCGTGGTACGGCAGCGCATCGATACCCTGCGCACGCAAGTGCTCGGCGGTCTGCTCGACCTGCTTGCGGCTCAGCGCATAGACAATGCCGACGACACCCTCGGGCTGCGAGCGAATGAACGCGACGAGCTGCTTGCGCGCATCGGTCTTCGCAGCGATGCGGTACTGAATGTTCGGACGGTCAAAGCTCGAAACGAAGTGCGCGGCCTGACCGAGGTGCAGGCGCTCGGTGATCTCGGCGTGCGTCGCCCGCGTTGCCGTTGCCGTGAGCGCCATGCGCGGAACGCCGGGGAAAGCGTCACCTAGGTCGCCCAGAGCGAGGTAGTCGGGGCGGAAGTCGTGGCCCCACTGCGACACACAGTGTGCCTCATCGATCGCGATGACGCTCAGCGTGCCCTGTGCGATGAGGGCACGGGTCGCGGGGTTCGACAGGCGCTCGGGTGCGACGTACAGCAGGTCGAGTTCGCCCGCGAGGTAGGCCTGTTCGGTCTGCGCGCGCTGCTGGGCTGACT
>CANNEP010000018.1 GCA_947503655.1 uncultured Microbacterium sp. | reverse complement strand
GTGAACACGTTCGTCGACAGGTCGGTGTATTCGCGCGACCCGGTGAGCTGCGCCGCCATACGCGATACCGGCGGAATAATCGCCGGCGCGACGTGACCCAGGGCACACGTCAGGCGATACACGCCGTTGGCCAGCAGGGTCTCGTCAACCCACTTCGAGGCGCGCGGCAGTGGGTGGCGCTTGTCGCCCTCCGGCAGCCGGGTGTTCTCCTTGGTCAACGCGAACTCGGTGTGCGGGAACCAGTAGAACTCAAAGTGGTCGACGCCAGTGGCGCGCTCGTGAATGTTGGCGACGACGTCCTGGATCGGCTCCCGACGCTCAACCGCGTGCATCAAGAACGCGGGAACACACTGCACGGTGACGTCGATGAGAACGCCCAGGGCACCAAGCCCCAGGGCGATCGCCGGAATCAGCTCCGGCGAATTGTTCTCGTCAATCGTGCGGAATTCACCCGCGGCCGTTACGAGCGTCGCACCGACGATCTGCGTAGAGATGCCGCCGAAAGTGGAACCAGTGCCGTGCGTTCCGGTGGAAATAGCGCCGGAGATGGACTGCCTGTCAATATCGCCGAGGTTCTCCATCGCCAGCCCGTATGGTGCCAGCAGCTGCGGAATCTGGTGCAGCTTGGTTCCGGCTTTCAGCGTGACGCGGCGACGCTCCGTGTCAACGGTGACAATGCCGCTGAGGTCGGAGAGATCGAGCAGCACGCCGGGGGCAACCGCGATACCGGTGAAGGAGTGGCCGGAGCCGACTGCCTTGACGAGCATGCCGCGGTCTTTCGCCGCGAGCACCGCCCGCTGCACCGCTTCAGCGGAGCGCGGAAATTCCACGCGCTGCGGTCGGATGCTCGCCGATCGGGCCCAGTTCTGCCATTTTCCACCTGGTCGTGTCACAAAAAAGCCTTTCCTTCACCGCGATACGTCAATAGTTCGTCGACGACAACACCGTCGTCGACAACGTGGTATGACTTCACCCGCTCCGATCCTTCGCCGCTCTTCGCGTGGCGGAGCCACACCCGGTCGCCCACCACGAGCGCGAGCGCATTCGCCCCCTGCAACGGTGTCTGGACTTCGCCCGCACCCTCGCGACCGAGTGTCTTGAGGCCGGTGGGCCATGCTGCTCGAGGTTGGCGCGACGCAACCGGTGGGCCGGAAGCGATCCAGCCCCCGCCCAAAATCGTGGCGATGTCGGGCAACGGTTTGCGCACCACGTCGAACGCGAATGCTGCGGCGGGTGCGAGCTGGAACCCCTGGTAGTCATCGAAGAGAGTTCCCGCAAGGAAGCCACTGCCGGCGGTGAGTTCGGTCACGGCGTCATCGGCAGCGGTGTACTCGAGCGAGCCGGTACCGCCGCCGTTGACAAACTCGAGGTCTGCAACGCGACGAACGCCGGCCACGATTCCACCGCGTCGGTCGGCCAGCTCGGCGCCGGACTGGCGCTTCATCCAGCGCATGAGGCCGTCTTGGTGTCCGCTCGCGTCGGTCTGCCCGGCGATTTGAGCCTCGTACATCATGAGGCCGACCAGCTGGAAGCCGGGGCGGCTGGCGATGCGTGCGGCGAACGCGGCGACTTCGGCTGGCGTGTGCAGCGGCGAGCGACGAACGCCGATGTGGCCGAGTGCGGGGGCGCGCCACGAGGCGTCTGCATCAATCGCTACACGGATCACCGGCCGGGCGTTGGGCGCGACGAGAGCGTCGATGAAATCGAGCTGTGCAGTGTCGTCCACCATAAGGGTGATGCGGCTCGCGGCGACATCATTCGAAAGCAACGCCATGAGCGCGGCACGGTCGGTCGTGGGATACCCCATCACGATGTCATCGTGCGTTTCTGACAGCCACAGCGCTTCAGCGAGCGTGAACGCGAGGATACCCTGGTAGCCCGGCATCGCCAGCACCGCGTCAAGAACGGCTCGTACACGAATCGATTTACTCGCGACGCGAATGGGCACTCCCCCGGCGCGAACCAGCATGTCGCGGGTATTGAAGGCGAGCGCGTCTTGCGCGATCACAGCAACAGGAGCGGGCATGAGCGAGGTAGCATCGGTTAGCGCCCGCCACCATACCTCGGGAGAACGCCACCCTTGCGCCGCCGCTGATCGGGTCATCAGGTCAAGCACGTGGCCAGCCTAGGGGCATTCTCTCCAAATATGCACGAATGAGGACATTGCTCACAGGTCGTGGCGGGTTAACGTAACCATCGGCAGAGTTCTCCCACAAATTGCGCGATGGCGCCTAGGGCGTGTAGTTACACAGCGTGAGGAGCTCTCCCACAGATGCTTGTAATTCGGTTCCGGCCGCCTGCAGTTTCGGACCCAGCTGGGTGACCTTCTCCAGCGCGACCGGATCGTTGGCCCATGATGAGGGTTTGGCCAAGTCAGGGAGACCCTCGAAGACGGCGGCAAACGTGCTCATATCGTCAGCAACGGCTTGCAGCGCGGTCTTCACTTCGGAGTTTGCTGTGGCCTTGACTGCTTCTTGGAGCGCTTGTGCCTGCAGCAGAAGCGCCTCTTTCACCCCTTCAGGATTGGTCATGCCATCTTGGATGGCGGTGCCCATCTCGGTGCTTGCGCTCCCCATCGCTTCGGAGATCTCCCGGCAGGCACCCGACAATGTGCCACCGGCGCTCGGTTCTGACGTTGTTCCCTCGCTCGTGGTTCCGCTCGGCTCTTCAGCGGCAGGGCTCTCCGCCGACTGTTGCGCCTCACCCGTCGCCTGTGGCCCTACAGGCCCGACACCGCCCGAGCATCCGGCGATCAGTATCGCTGCGGCAAAAACCGTGGAAACGACGAACCCGGCTCGATACGTACGGCGCATGATGCCCTCCCCTCAGAGGCGCTGCGAACGCACCTCTTTAGTGGGAGCATACGCTCGCTTCTCAGCGGCGAAAATGGCCGTCACCAAATTGTCATTTAGCCGTGGCGTCGCTTTCCTGCACCGACCGCCGCCCGAGAACAACGGCGGCAATCACACCGCCGATCGCACCGCACAGGTGCCCCTGCCAAGAGACGCCCGGCGCTGTCGGCAGCACGCCCCAAATGAGGTATCCGTATACGGCGGCAATAACGATGCCGATCGCGATTTCACTGAGCTTCTTGGCAAAGACTCCGCGCAGCACCAGAAACGCGACCCAACCAAAAATCAGCGATGATGCTCCGACGTGGTTGGTATTCAGCCCGCCGATGAGCCACGTGCCCACCCCGGCCGTCACCCACACGATTGCCGTCGCTTCTAACCACCGCATGGTTCCGGAACTCAGCACAATGACAAACGTCAGCATGAAAGCCGGAACCGTGTTGGAAATGAGGTGTGCCCAGTCGCTGTGCAGCACAGGGGCGAAGACGATGCCCCACAGGCCATCGACCGTCCACGGGCGCACACCGTTGTTGTCAAGACGCTGATTCATGATCGCGTCAATAATCTCGATGGCCCAAATCAGGGCGACGAAACCGCCACCCCACACCGCCGCTGTCAGCAGCCGCGATCGCGGTTTCTCAGCAGGTTGCGGCTCAATCATCATGGCGAAAGCGTACGCGATCTCCCTGCGGGCGACCTATGTTCGCGAGTACCCCCAGTCGGACTCGAACCGACACTTGGACGATTTTAAGTCGTCTGCCTCTGCCATTGGGCTATGGGGGCGGGTCGTTTCTAGCCTAGCGATAGGCCCGGAGAAACGACGAAGGCGGGTGCCGAAGCACCCGCCTTCGTGAACGTCTTACTTGGCGCCGACCGGCTCAGCGGCCTTGTCAGCAACCGACTCGGCGGGCTTTTCAGCCGGTGCCTCGACGGGAGCAGCAGCCGGACGCGGCTTCGACGCAAAGTCAGTGAAGAACTTACGCGGCGTCTGCACAGCCTCGAGCGACACGATGTCGCGACCGAGCCACAGGTTGTGCCACCAGCCCCACAGCACGCGCCACTTGCGCTCCCACGACGGCATTGCCAGGCCGTGGTAACCGCGGTGTGCAACCCAGGCAACGAAGCCCTTGAGGGCCAGCTTGCCGGATTGGAAGACGCCGTTGTAGAGGCCGAGGCCTGCAACAGCACCGAGGTTCTTGTGGATGTATTCGACGGGCTGCTCGCCACGAAGTACGGCAACGAGGTTCTTGGCGAGGCGCTTGGCCTGGCGAACCGCGTGCTGAGCGTTCGGAACGCAGAAGCCACCAACGCCACCACCGGTGAGGTCAGGAACAGCCGAGATGTCACCGGCGGTCCAGGCACCCTCAACGATCTCTTCACCGTCAACAACGCGCAGCGTTGCGTCAGCGGTAATGCGGCCGCGCTGGTCTGCGGGTAGACCCGAGCTCTTCACGACCTGCGGGTTCGCCATAACACCGGCGGTCCAGATGATGAGGTCGGCGGGGATAACCTGGCCGGTCGACAGGCCAACGTTGCCGTCGGTCGCGTCGACAACCTGCGTGTCGAGGTGAACGTTGGCGCCGCGCTTGCCGAGGTCCTTCAGAACCCACTCGCTTGTCGCCAGCGAAACCTCAGGCATGATGCGACCCATGGCCTCGATGAGGTGGAAGTGCGTGTCTTCGAACTTGAGCTGCGGGTAGTTCTTCAGCAACGACGACGCGAGCGAGCGCAGCTCCGCAAACGTCTCGATACCGGCGAATCCACCACCGACAACGACAACCGTCAGCAGACGGTCGCGCTCGGGGCCCGCGGGCAGCGTGGCTGCCTTATCGAAGTTGTTGAGCAGACGGTCGCGAACAGCAACAGCCTCTTCGATCGCCTTCATACCGATCGCGTTCTCGGCAATACCCGGGATCGGGAAGGTGCGCGAAACGGAACCAGCGGTCACGACGATCTGGTCGTACTCGAGTTCGTACGACTCACCCTGCTCGGGCGTGATCGTCGCCGTCTTGTTGGCGTGATCGACGTTCGTTACCTTTGCGCGAACGATGGTCGTCTTCTTGAGGTGACGACGGTGCGACACAACAGCGTGACGAGCTTCGATGGAACCAGCGGCGACTTCCGGCAGGAAGGGCAGGTAGGTCATGTAGGGCAGGGGGTCAACCATGATGACCTCTGCCTCGCCCTTACGAAGGTGCTTCTCCAGCTTCCACGCGGTATAGAAACCGGCGTAGCCTCCACCAACAATCAGGATTTTAGGCACGGGAAGATAATTCCTTTGAGTGATCATTACTCGACGTGCGCGACTCGCGCGCCGAACGGATGCTCCGGGCAGCAGCAGTGACGCCGAGCGCTAATAGAATACCAGGCAATGTCACAGCGATGAGCGGAATAGACCCGTTACGGATGGATTCTAAGGAAGGCATCAGGGGATTCGGCTTCGGCGCTTGCCCTTCAACCGGTGGCAATTCCGGGATTTGGACCTGCGGAACCTCGCCCGGCTGCTGGGGTTGCGGCGGTGCATCCGCACGCCGATAAATGCGCACCCACTCAGCCAACGACCCCATCGGATTCTCATCAACGTGGGTGACGTTGGTTGCGGTAACAGCAGCCTTCGCGTCGATCAGGCCGTAACCGTACAGGGGCGACGGCGTGGCCGCGCCCGGCACCGGAGTCGCCGTCGCAATGAGTCGCTGAATGACGTTCGCCGCGTCAAGATCGGGGTGCGCCGAGCGCACGAGCGCCGCTACTCCCGCCACTATGGGAGCTGCACCACTGGTTCCGTCCCACACCACGACGCTGCCATCGGGAGCGATGCCCAAGAGCTCCTCACTCGGAGCCGCAACACCAATCGTGATGCCCTGCGTCGACGCCCCGAGGCTCGCTTTGCCGGTCGGGTCGACGCCAGCAACGGTGAGCACGCCGGGAATTGTTGCGGGCGCACCGACGACCGAGGTTCCGCTCCCCCGGTTGCCGGCGGCGACGATCACGACGACGTCGTGGTCAAACGCGTATTGAAACGCGGCGTCCCAGCTTTGATCCCACGACAGCTGGTTGGTCGTGAGCGACAGGTTGATGATGTCGGCGCCTTCGTCAACGGCCCACACGATCGCGTCGGCGAGCTGATCGACGAACGGAACCGTGGCGCTTGAACCAAAGCCAACGGAGATTGCGAGAATGTCGGCTTCCGGAGCGACGCCAACCATACCGGTGTCGCCAGCACCGGGGCGAGCCGCGAGAAGCGAGGCGACATACGTGCCGTGGTTGGCGTCTTTCACGCCCACGGGTGTGCGGCCGTCTTCGCTACCCGCACCGGAGAAGTCAGCGCCGCCGACGACCGCGGGGTCGAGCGATGCGGTGTGCGCGACACCGGTGTCAATGACGGCGATCGTGACACCGTCACCCTTCGTGGTCTTCCACGCTTCGGTGATTCCGTAGCCATCGAGCCAGTACTCGGCACCCCGGATCGGGTCTGTCGGAGTTGGCGAGGGGGTTGGTGTTGACGTTTCTGTAGTCGATGACGTGGGCGTCGGGTCTTCTGCCAACTCGACGGCCATGGCGGGAGCGCTCAGCGAAAGCATCGCGGCGAAAACGCCGACGATGACAATCGCGAGCGCACGCTTCATGCCGCTCGACCCGGCTCGTCGCAAATGCAGACGGTGGGTGACCAGTCGGCGGCAGCGAGTGCCAGGTCACCGATCGGGTTCACACCGGGGCCAGCGGCGAGGGCGTGACCGGCAAGCGCGTGCAGGCACTTGACGCGGGTCGGCATACCCCCGGCGGAGATGCCATCGATTTCTTCGACGTCACCAAACTGGGCGCGGTCGGCAAGGTAGGCCTCGTGTGCGCGCTGGTAGGCGGCGCGAACTTCTTCGTCGGTTTCGAGGAGTGCGGAGTATTCCGCCATGATGCCGGAGGCTTCAAGACGGCTCATCGAGGCCGTGGCGCCCGGGTGGCTCATGTAGTAGAACGTGGGAAACGGCGTGCCGTCATCCAGTCGCGGCTGAGTCGAGACAACCGTCGGGTTGCCGCACACGCAACGGGCAGCGATGCCCACAACGCCGCGCACAGTGCGGCCGAGCTGCGAGCTCATCACATCGAGATCGACCTGGCGTACGGGTTCAAAAGGGGGCACAGTCACCCCTTTAGGCTACCGGTCAGGGCGTCGGTGAATCTGTCTGTTCGCCGGGCTCTGGCGTGTTGGCGGCCTCGTCGGTGACGGCTACTGATTGCGCGAGGCCCGATTCGGTCACCGAGCGCAACGCCTTCGTCATCCAATTAACGCTCGTCTTCTCCACCTTGTCGCTGACCGGACCACGGCCGAGCGGGAGAAGAGATTCGTCAAGGTCGTTGTCGACGAGATAAACAACCTCACCGGGCTTGACGTAGTACAGCCGCTCGCGGGCCTGCGACGCGATGTAGTTCGCGTCTGTCCAGCGGTCGCGCTCGGCTTCGAGGCGATCAACCTCTTTTTGCGATACCGCGACGGCTTCTTGCAGCGATGCGATGCGCTGGCGCTGTTCGAGGTAGGTGCCGATACTCGGGACCAGCACGAAGACAGCGAGCACGACCAGCCCCAGCATGATGGCCATGAATCCGGAGAACCGGATGCCGCCGAGCCAATCACGAACGTCGACGCGCTTGGCACGGTTGGTGGTTTTACTCCCCCGCGCGGTCATCGTGCGAACCGGATCGGTGCGGGACGTAGACACACGAGAGGGGAAATCCGGGCGTCGTGCCATGGATTTCCCCTCTCTGTGTTTCAGCGTGAGTGCGTTGCCGCGCTCGGCTTATGCCGAGTAGCGCGGGAAAGCCGAGCGGCCAGCGAAGACAGCGCCTTCACCGAGCTCTTCTTCGATACGCAGAAGCTGATTGTATTTCGCAACACGGTCGCTGCGGGCAGGCGCACCGGACTTGATCTGACCAGCGTTGGTTGCAACGGCGAGGTCGGCGATCGTGGTGTCTTCGGTCTCACCCGAGCGGTGCGACAGCATCGCGGTGTAGCCCGAGCGCTGAGCAAGGCTCACGGCGTCGAGGGTCTCGGTGAGGGTACCGATCTGGTTCACCTTGACGAGCAGCGAGTTGCCGACGCCCTTCTTGATGCCGTCGGCGAGGCGCTGCGGGTTGGTGACGAACAGGTCGTCGCCCACCAGCTGAACCTTCGAGCCGAGAGCGTCGGTGAGAGCCTTCCAGCCCTCCCAGTCGTCTTCAGCCAGGCCGTCTTCGATCGAGACGAGCGGGTAGTTCGCGACGAGGTCGGCGTAGTAAGCGACGAGCTCTTCAGCCGAAAGCTTCTTACCCTCGAACGAGTACGCACCGTCGGCGTAGAACTCGGTCGATGCGACGTCAAGGCCAACAGCGATGTCTTCGCCCGGCTTGAAGCCTGCCTTCTCGATGGCAGCCATCAGGAAGTCAAGTGCGCCACGGTTGCTGGGCAGGTCGGGAGCAAAGCCACCCTCGTCGCCGAGACCGGTTGCGTAGCCGCCCGCCTTCAGTTCGCTCTTGAGCACGTGGTAGGTCTCGGTGCCCCAGCGGAGTGCCTCGGCGAACGACTCGGCGCCGTGCGGAACCAGGAAGAACTCCTGCATGTCAACACCGGTGTCTGCGTGCGCGCCACCGTTGATGACGTTGAGCAGCGGAACCGGGAGAACGTGTGCGTTCGGGCCACCGACGTAGCGGAAAAGCGGCAGGTCTGCCGAGTCAGCAGCAGCCTTTGCGACTGCGAGGCTCACGCCGAGGATGGCGTTTGCGCCAACGCGGCCCTTGTTGCTGGTTCCGTCGGTCTCCTTCAGAACCTCGTCGATGACGCGCTGCTCGCTCGCCTCGAAACCTTCAATGGCTGGTCCGAGTTCGTCGATGACGGCGTCGACGGCCTTGAGCACGCCCTTTCCGCCGTAGCGAGCCTTGTCGCCATCGCGAAGCTCATACGCTTCGAAAGCGCCCGTCGATGCGCCCGACGGAACGGCAGCGCGCTGCACGATGCCGTCATCGAGCAGAACCTCCACCTCAACGGTCGGGTTGCCGCGCGAGTCAAGAATCTCGCGAGCGCCTACAGCCTCAATCAATGCCACGGGAACTCCTTGTTCGTGGAAAAGGGAATGGTGGAGCGACGATGGTCCTCGGCCAGTCTATCGAGAGGCACGAGTACGGGTGAAGCAATGTTGCAGACCGTCACACAATGACGGCGATGGCCGTGCCATCCCACCCTTTGGATCCCACGGTTTGAAACGCGGTGGCGTCAAAACGAGGGTCACGGCCGAGCATTTCTAGGCCCGCGCGTGTCCCCTGCACCTTGGGGTCGGTGGTGTCGGGCCGCACAATCTCACCCTCGCGACCGATGTTGTCGACAACCACGACGGTTCCGCTGCGCCCCAGCTTCACCGCGTAGTCGAGGTAGAGCGTGTTGGATTCTTTGTCAGCGTCGATGAAGACGAAGTCGTAGGGTTCGGCGCCAACGAGCGTCGGGAGCACGTGCTCGCCGCGACCAATCTTGATCTCTACGCGCTCGGCAACGCCCGCGTTGTTGAGGTTCTGCTGCGCGACTTTCGCGATGTCTGGTTCCGCTTCAATCGTCGTGACGTGACCGTCGTCACCGACGGCGCGGGCCATCCAAATCGTGGAATATGCGCCGAGGGTGCCGATTTCGAGCACGCGCTTGGCCCCGCTCATGCGGATGAGCAGATTCAGGAGTTTGCCGCTCAACGCGGTCACTTCGATGTCGGGAAGGTCGGCACCGCGCTGTGCGGCGAGCGCGTTTTGCAACGCTTCGTCAGGCGCGATGAGAGTGTCGGTGAGGTAGGCGTCGGCGGCTGCGGTGGTATCGGGGGTGAGGTTCACTCCCCCAGGAAACGCTGTCGCGGCGCGCGGGTCAAGGGGTGCGGTCGCTATGGGGCCGGGAGGAACCATCGATGCGCGCGTGATAGCGGCGAACGTGGGGAGCAGGCTGAGACGCCCAGGCTCGGTATGCACCATGTGTGAGGATAGGGACCACCGTATTTCAAGCGAGGGGACGCGCGATGACGAACGGGATAGTGCGATTTGGTGTCGCAGTATGTGGACTGATGCTGCTGGGCGGTCTCGCCTTCGGATCGGCGGCGAATGCCGAGCCACCGCCGTCGCTGGGCTCGGGCCACATCAGCGACCGCGCCGATGTCTTGAATGAGGCGGAAGAGTCGCTCCTCGAGCAGAAACTCGAGGAGCTGGCATCTTCGGATGGCCGACCCGAGCTGTTTGTCGTTCTCGTGCCTGATTTTGATGACCCTACCAATGCCCTGGCGTGGGCGGACGAAACTGCTCAGCTCAATAACCTCGGCTCCGGTCAATACCTCCTTGCGATTGCGACCGACGGCCGTAGCCTCGCGATTTCCGCCGAGTACGGGGGCGATGGCGTTGCCGCCGGCCCGCTGTCTGAATCGAGGATCCTCGACATCGAGGATCAACTGGGATCGGACTACCTGGCAGACAACGACTGGGCGGGCGGCATTGGTTATGTCGCCGACGAATTCGCCAAAGTTCCCTGGCCATGGTGGGTGTGGGCGCTGATCCTGGCAGGTTTCGCACTCGTCATCTTCGCCGTCACGCGGCTGGTGTTGTTCGTACGGCGCCGGTCAGCCCTGGCCGCGGAGCTGCGCACCCTCGAGGGGCAAAAGAAGCGCGCGGCGCAGCGGCTTGTACAGGCCGATGAGGCGGTGCGCACGAGCGAACAGGAGCTCGGCTTCGTGACCGCTGAGTTCGGTGAGGAGACGACCGCCGAGTTCGCCGCCGTATTAGCGGAGAACCGGACACAGCTCAACGAGGGCTTCCGCATTCTGGAGAAGCTTCAGGATGCCGAAGCAGACGCACCGTCACAGACGCGGTCATGGACGGACGACATCTTTCGGCTGTGCACCGAGGTGGACGCTCGCCTCGAAGACCGCAAAAAAGAGATTGCGAAGCTGCGCGCCATAACGGACGGTGCTGCCGACCATCTCGCCCGACTGCGGTCCGTGCGAGCAGATGCTACTCGTCTTCAGAGCCAAACAGCCGAGCGTCTCGAATCCCTCGCGGCAGCCTTCCCAGCCGCAGACCTCGTCGGCATCGCGGGCAACGCCGATGAGATCAGTTCGCGGTTGACTGTAGCCGATGAGCACCTTGATGCGCTGCAGAAAGCCGTTGCTGGCAAGAAGCCGCGCGCCATCACACAGACCGTGCACGAGATCGAGCGGCTCCTCGCCGAGGCGAACGATCTGCATGACGCCGTCGATGCACAGGCCGACGCTTTGGCAGCCCGCCAGGTGCAGCCGTCACCCCCGGTCACCGACTCGAGCGAGACCTACTCCGAAAACGGATCACGCCTAGATCAGGCGGTTGCGGCTGTGGAGGCCGCGGAGAAGTCAGTGCAAGCACGCCCCGGTGAGGCGGGAACCTTCGCACTCCTCCGCCTCAGCGCCGCGCACCGGCAACTCGTCGTGGCGAAGGAAGCGACGGGAGACGACGCACGCGACCTGGCGGCGGATGCCGCTCTAGCGCTCGCACAGCAGGTGCAGACAGCCATCGCAGCGCCGCCCGCCCCCGAGCGCGGGCGGTTCACCAGACCGACCGGCAGGGCTTCGAACGAGGCCATCATGTACGACTCACGTGACGCGGGCGATCCGTCGCCACGCTCATATTCCGCCGCGGACGACGACGAAGGGCGCGGCGGCAAAGCTCTCCTCGGCGGTATTAGCGGCGGTGCCCTCGGATTGTTCGGCAGCGCGAGCGTCGCGGATGGCGAATTGGGCGTTGTCGTGCTCTTCGCCATCGGCGGCCTCGTGGTCGGCGCCCTGGCCAGCGCGTTTGGGGGTGAAGGCGGCGGTGGCGGGAGCTCGTCCGGGTGGGGCGGCTCGTCCGGGTCGTCACGACGGCGCTCTTCCGGTGGGCATAGCTCCCGGAGGAGTCGGTCATCGAGCAGCGGCCGATCGTCCCGGGGCGGGAGTCGGTCGTCTGGCCGCAGGGGTGGCCGCCGGTTCTAACGCGCGATCATGCGCGGCGCTTCACGGGGTTGCGTGTTCACGTAGCCCCAGGAGGAGCTCGGCGGCGCGCACCGAATCTTGGACCGTGACGGTGAACTTCTTGCCGTTCGTGCGCACGATCTGCAGCGCTTCGCCGGTGCGCAGAATGATGCCCGTGCCGCTACCCGGCATGTAGCGCAGCCCCCAGCCACCAAAGTCAGCCATACCGTTGACAGTTAGCGAGCGCACCTCGGCGATCTCCTCGCGTGGAATGTGGAAGCTCGGGATTCCCGCGATACTGCGCGCGTGGAACCCGGTTTCATCGATACGCACCCGGAAGACGAACATCGACGCGAACAGCACAAACATGAGCACCGCCGTCGCCCACAGAACCCAGGCTGAGCCCGGAGCGGTGAAGGTCATCACAATCGCCATCGCGAGCACCGTGCCGACACCGATCACCGTGAGCACGAGCCCTGCGCCACCAACGCGAGCCGTCTGCATCCACGCCGTCTTGGTTCCACTCGCCACCACTGCCGGCGTGATCACCGCTTGGGGCTCAGGCAGCAGGGTGAGGGCTGGCTGCAGGAACCACGCGGCAACGCCATAGACGAGGCCGATGGCGGCGCCCAGCAGAATGAACGGGCCAGCGTCAGGTGCCTTCGTGGCGTCGGTCAGGCCGCGCTGCGAATTCACGGTCAGGGTGAGGCCGATGGCGAGCATGACAACGGTTGCAGCCATGATCGCACCGAGGAGGCGCGGCGAAACGCTCCACTGGCCGCGCCGGGCCATCACGATGATGGGCAGCGTCGACAGCATCAGCATGCCGATGCCGATCACGCCGGTGAGCACCGGGAAGGTCCACGCCGGGCCGAAGCCATCGGGGCCACCACGGCCCGAGAAGTGGATTGCGGCAGGGATCGGCAGCTCGCTCAGCCACATGAGTTGCAGAACGAGTGCACCGACTAGGGCAAGGAACGGAACCCAGAAACCGACGAGCAGGAAGCGCGCGCGAGCGTGCGCCAGGGTCGTCGTGGGGGTGATTGATGTTGTCATCGTGTGGCCTCCTTAACGAGGGATGTCAATGTTTCTGCGGAGAGCCCAAGGCCCTTCGCCTTCGCGACGAGCGCGGAGATGTCATCAGAAAGTTCGGCGAGCGGAGCCGCCGCTTCGGTGATGATCGCGCCGCGACCGCGGCGCATTTCAATGAGCCCTTCATCACGCAAATCTTGATACGCGTGCAGCACTGTGTGCAGGTTCATCCCGAGTGCGGCTGCAACTTCGCGAGCGGCCGGGAGCTTGTCGCCGGGGCGAAGTGCTCCCGTCGCGGCTTCCGCACGCACGGCGCTGGCGACCTGTGCGAACAGGGGCTCGTCGCTCTGCGGATTCACGGTGATGAACATGCTTTATTCTACTTCAAATAGAACAACTGTGTCTAGACGGACGATTGTGCCGATTCTCCAACCGAATTTGCTGCCCTTTGACCGGGCGGACACACTAGAGAAATGCGCATCACTCCCCGCCGCTTGGCCCTGGGCATGAGCCTGTGGGCTCCAAACTTTTTCGCTGGCATTCGCGTGCGCGAGTTTTCCGAGGACTGGACGCGCGCCGTCGTCACCCTGCGCGTGAACCTCATCACGCGCAACTACGTGAAAACCGCCTTCGGTGGTTCCATGTCTGCCATGACCGACCCGTACTTCTTCATGCTGCTGATGCATCAGCTGGGTCGCGACTACGTGGTGTGGGACACGAAGGGCGAGATTGAGTTTGTGAAGCCGGGGCGCGGAACCTTGACTGCTGTTTTCGAAGTCAGCCCAGAGCGTGCAGCTCAAGTACGCGAGCTCGCCCGCGGCGGGGCGAAGGTGCTCGAGTGGTTCGAGACCGTCATCACCGACGAAGACGGCGACGTCGTCGCTCGCGTGCGCCGCGAAGTGTACGTACGCGAAAAGAAGCGCGTCACCGAGGCATCAGCAGACTGAGCGCACCGAAACGAGCCACCGACTACCCGAGGGTCTTAATCTCGACCGTCTCGCGCGTGGTGTGAGCGGTGACCGTGGCAAACGCCGTGTAGCCATCGGCCTGCGCGCGCGTGAGGAGACCGTTGAGGTTCTTCGTGCGCTGTTCGACACGTACCCGCATGCCCTCGCGAATCAACTCTGCCTTGAGCGCGATGAGCTGGTTCACGGTGACGTTCTTGTCGTGCACGAGAACGAGAGCGGGCGTCGCGTCGGCTTCGCTGGCCTCGAGCAGGTCAACGATGCGCTCGAAGCCGATCGAGAAGCCGACGGCCGGCACGTCTTGACCGAGGAACCGGCCGATCATGCCGTCGTAGCGGCCGCCGCCACCGAGTGAGTAGTTCACGCTCGGGTGCGCGAGCTCGAAAATGGTTCCGGTGTAGTAGCCCATGCCGCGCACGAGGAACGGGTCGAAGACGAGGGGTGCTTCGCCGCCGCGGGCCGCGACGACAGCCTCACCAATGCCGACAAGGTGCTCGATGACCTCATCGGGTACGCCAGCGGGCAGCGCCTTGCGAATCTGGCCCTCGCCGAATGGACGGTATTCCAGCGTCACCGGTCGACGCAGGAAACCTTCGAATGCGTCGACAGCGGCAGCCGTGGTTCCGCGTTCCCGTAGCTCCGCAACGATGCCTTCGGCACCGATCTTGTCGAGCTTGTCGATCGTGATGAGCACGCCGGGGCGCTCATCGCCAGTGAATCCGAAGACATCGAGCATCGCGTCGAGCGCGCGGCGGTCGTTGATGCGCACGCTCGCGCCTTCCAGGCCGAGGGCGTCAACGGTGTCGAGGGTTGCGACGATGAGTTCGGCCTCGGCGCGCGCTGACGCGTCACCGATGATGTCGATGTCGCACTGCACGAACTGGCGGTAACGACCCTTTTGCGGGCGCTCGGCGCGCCACACGGGAGCCATCTGGATCGAGCGGAACACCGTGGGCAGGTCGCCGCGGTTGGTCGCGTAGAAGCGGGCGAGCGGAACCGTCAGATCGAACCGCAGGCCGAGGTCGGCAAGGGTCGCCACGTCACCTTCGGACGTGACAAAGTCGTTGGCTTCGAGGCCGCGCTTCAGGATCGAGAACGACAGCTTTTCGTTGTCGCCCCCCATTCCGGAGTGCAGACGGGCGTAGTCCTCAACCACGGGGGTTTCGATCTCATCAAAACCATGGGCGCGGTATCGCTCACGGATCACGGCCAGTACGCGTTCACGACGCGCCTTTTCTGCCGGGAGGAAGTCACGCATGCCACGGGGAGGGTTCACATTTGCCACGCCCCTATCTTTCCACCTCCACCCCCATCCCCCGAAACCCGCCCCCGAGGAGGCGCCCCCGACCGATCTCGATACGTCGATCCGTTTCTTCTCGGTCGCTACGCGTCCTCGCTCAACGACCGGAGGAAGACTCCGCGTCTCGCACGCGAGCTTCAACGCGTCGTACCTCGGCTCGCAACAGAGCTTCGGCGTCTAATCCACGCTCGCGCGCAAGCCCGGCCAGCGCCAACAGCGCGACGCCTAGGTCTTCTTCTGTCTCGAGCGCGAGCGGCAACACGGGAGCTTCGACGCCGACCGACGAGGCTTTGCCCAGCACCTTCTGCGCATACGCGAGCGCCGGCATTGATCGGGCGACGCCGTCCAGCACGCTGCGGCGCTCCCGCTTCTCGGCAGCCTTGGCGGCGTTCCAGAGCACGAGAACCTGCTCCGGCGTCTCAGCGGTCTCCCCCGCAAAAACGTGCGGGTGACGACGAGTCATCTTGTCGGCCAGCTCTCCGGCGACGTCATCGATCGAGAATCGACCTTCACGTGAAGCGATCTCGCTGTGAAACAGCACTTGCCACAGCACGTCGCCAAGTTCTTCGCGCAGGTCGTCATCCGACCCACGCTCAACCGCGTCGACGAGTTCGTGCGCCTCTTCGATCAGGTACGGCAGCAGGGCTTCGTGCGTCATCTGCTGACTCCACACACACCTCTCTTGCACGGCACGCATGGTGTCGGCAGAGCGGCGGAGGGGGTCAGCTGTCAACGGCGGCAACCTTTCGGTACTTGTGGGCTCGCAACGATACGAAGATCCCGGCGAGCACCATAGAGATGATCGAGCCGGCAAGCACCGCGAGTGTCACTTCTGCGCGTACTTCGGCGTCGCCAGCGAACGCGAGTTCACCGAGCAATAGGGAGACCGTGAATCCGATTCCGCCGAGTGCACCGGCGGCGATCAAGTCGCCGACGGGCAAGTGACTGTCGGACTGCGTGCCGAGCGCCTTTTGCGCCAGGTAACCGGCGAGCGCGATACCGATGATCTTGCCGACCGGCAGCGCGACCAGAATTCCCCAAAACGCGGGAGTCAGTTCGCCCATGCTGACGGACGGAACCATCACGGCTGCCGAAGAGAAGGCAAAGATGGGGAGCACGAGGGCATTGACCCAAGGCTCGAGCCGGTGGCGCAGACGGTCGGCCTTGCGCGGCGCCATGGCAAAGCCCAGCGCGACACCGGCGATCGTGGCGTGCACACCGCTCTGGTAGACCATGCCCCATGTTGCGATTGCGATGATCAGCAGGGCTGCCTGGCGAAGCGCGGCATCGGTCGTGGTGCGGGGCTTCATGCGGCTCAGCACGAAGAACACGAGCACGAGTCCGCCGGCGGCTGCCAGCCACAGCGGCTGCAGGTCGTTCGTAAAGAGCACGGCGATGAAGATAATGCCGACAATGTCGTCCAAGATCGCGAGCGCGAGCAAGAACGCGCGCACGGCTCCCGGCAGTCCGCGGCCGAAGACGGCCAGCACACCCAGCGCGAAGGCGATGTCAGTGGCAGTCGGAATCGGCCACCCGTTTGCATACTGCGTGCCGTTCGCAAAGGCGAGGTATACGAGAACCGGAACAATCACGCCGCCGGCGGCAGCAATCGCCGGAACCATGGCCTTCCTGGGTTCGCGCAGCGCACCCTTCGTGAGTTCGTAGCGCAGTTCGATGGCCGCGGTGAAGAAGAAGATCGCGAGGAGGCCGTCAGAAATCCAGTGCCCGATCGATAGGTCGAACGCGCTGCCTTCCGCGGCAAGGTGAGTTCCACGGAGATCGGCGAGCGCCGGGCCCAGCGGCGAGTTCGCCAGAATGAGGCCAACCGCGGCTGCACACAACAGCATGATGGCGGGAAAACGGGCAGAACGCAGTAACTTCACGATTCACTCCAGAGGTTCGGTTAGGAATCGTCGACCAGGCTTCCCGACACACCACAGCCCCGAAAGGACCTCGGCCAGTCTACGCGTCTGCAACCGGTTTGTCGTCGCGATGACGCGCCAGCGCGCGCCCGTACCGCTCCGTCAACTGCACCATAACGTCAGGAGTGTCCCGGTCAACGCCGAAAACATAACCGGGGAAATCGAGTTCACGTTGCGCGACCCAAATGCGGTCATGCTCGTGCGGTGGCAGAATCTCGACGGGGTCACCGACGGCCACCCAGCCGATCGGCACGACGGCGTCGTCCGGCAACACCGTACGCAAATGCACGACCGCATTGATGCGAATATCGGCCCGGTCACCGATGCGAGCGCCGTTGAACACGCGCGTGCCGGTCGCGAGAAAGACTTCTTCTCCCACCGTCGCCCCGCTGATCGAGGCTCCCGGGCCAATCAGCGTGTGGTCACCAATGTGCACCGGGGCCGACGCCGCGGCACGAATCACGGCGTTCTCCATCACAATCACGTTCTCACCGAGAACGATGGGCCCGCCCTCACTCGTGATCACCGCGCCGTGCAGAATCTGACATTCGGCACCAATGACAACGTCACCGGAGATCACAGCGGTCGGCGCAACGACGGCGTCCGGATGAATGCGGGGCGTGGCGCCCAGGTGTTCATACAGCATGGCCAGACGCTACCGCGTTCAAGCCGCGATCGCTACGATTCGGCCGGTTTCTCTGGCAACGGGTACAGCGCGTTCAACAGCTGGTTGACCCACGTCAGCAGATCTTCCGACTCGTACATTTCACCGCCGGACGTCGGCAGCGGAACCACGAGTGCGTCGCCGCTGCCAACAAGCTTCGCCTGCGGGTACAGGCGCTGCATGCGCACGCGAATCGAATCCGGGAAGTGCGCGGGCGCCAAACGCAGGTTCTTGCCCATCGCGACAACATCTTCCAGCCCCGATTTCGCAGCGCGACGACGCAACCGCGCAACCGACACCAGCCCCTTCACCTCGGCAGGCATGGTTCCGTAGCGGTCCTGTAGTTCGTCGATCACGAGGTCGATCGCGTCGTCTTTTGCCGTGAGCGAGGCCGCAGCCGACAGCTTCTGGTACGCCTCGAGGCGCAACCGCTCGCTATCAATGTAGGTCTCGGGAATGCGCGCATCGAGCGGCAACTCGAGACGCAATTCAGTCGGCCCGTCGGTCTCTTCACCGCGGAATGTCGCGACCGCTTCACCGATCATGCGCAGGTACAGGTCGAAGCCAACACCGGCGATGTGACCGGCCTGTTCGCCGCCGAGCATGTTGCCCGCGCCGCGAATCTCGAGGTCTTTCAGTGCGACCTGCATGCCCGAGCCCAGGTCGTTGTTCACTGCGATCGTCTGGAGGCGGTCGGCCGCTGTTTCGGTGAGCGGCTTGGCATCGTCGTAAAGGAAGTACGCGTAGGCGCGCTCACGGCCACGACCGACGCGGCCACGCAACTGGTGCAGCTGGCTGAGGCCGTATTTGTCGGCCTTGTCGATGATGATCGTGTTGGCGTTGGAGATGTCGAGGCCGGTTTCAATGATCGTGGTCGACACCAGCACGTCGAATTCGCGCTCCCAGAACGCGTCAACGACCTGCTCGAGCGCGTGCTCCCCCATTTGTCCATGTGCGACGGCGATGCGAGCTTCCGGAACCAACTCCGCCAGGTGCGCGGCAACGCGCTGGATCGACTGCACACGGTTGTGCACGAAGAAGATCTGGCCCTCGCGCAGGAGTTCACGGCGAATGGCCGCAGCGACCTGCTTGTCGTTGTTCGGGCCGACGAACGACAGAATCGGGTGGCGATCCTCCGGCGGCGTCTGCAGGGTCGACATTTCACGAATACCGGTGACCGCCATCTCCAGCGTGCGCGGGATCGGCGTCGCACTCATCGCGAGAATATCGACGTTGGTCTTCATCTTCTTGAGAGTATCTTTGTGCTCGACGCCGAAGCGCTGTTCCTCATCGATGATGAGCAGGCCGAGGTCTTTGAACTTCACTTGCTCCGTCAAAATGCGGTGCGTGCCGATCACCATGTCGACGGTTCCGTCCAACAAGCCCGCCACGATGTCACGCGCCTGCTTGTCGGTCTGGAAGCGCGACAGCGGCTTCACCTTGACGGGGAAGCCCGCGAATCGCTCGGTGAACGTCTCAAGGTGTTGCTTGACCAACAGCGTCGTGGGCACCAGCATCGCGACCTGCTTGCCGTCTTGAATCGCCTTGAAGGCGGCACGAACGGCCACCTCGGTCTTGCCGAAGCCGACGTCTCCGGAGAGGAGGCGATCCATCGGGATCGGCTTCTCCATGTCTGCTTTGATCTCGTCGATCGTCTGCAGCTGGTCGGCAGTCTCTGCGAAGGGGAAGGCCTCTTCAAGTTCGCGCTGCCACGGCGTATCGGGCCCGAACGCGTGCCCCTTGGCCGCCATGCGCGCGGAGTACAGCTTGACGAGTTCAACCGCGATATCGCGAACCGCCTTGCGAGCCTTGGTCTTCGCCTGCGCCCAGTCGCTGCCGCCCATCTTGCTGAGCACGGGCGCCTCGCCACCGACGTAGCGCGACAGCAGGTCGAGCTGATCAGTCGGCACAAATAGTTTGTCGCCTGGGTAGCCGCGCTTCGAAGGCGCGTACTCAATGACGAGGTAGTCGCGGATGGTCTTCTTCGGGTTGCGGCCGCCGCTGGACACTTCGCGCTGCGTCATCTCGACGAACTTGCCAATGCCGTGCGTCGAGTGCACGACGAAGTCACCATTCTTGAGTTGCAGCGGGTCGACCACGTTCTTGCGCCGCGACGCGAGCTTCTTCGGGCCGGCGGAACCACCGATTGTGCGTCCGTAGAACTCGTTTTCGGTGAGCACCGCGAGTTGCGCTTCGGGGCTGATGAAGCCCGCCTCTGCGCTGCCACGCACGAGCGTCACGACGCCCGATACGGGCGCCTCGGTCAGATCGTCAACGACGCGAGCGGCGACTCCGCGCTCCGAAAGCACGTCGCGCCCGCGCTCCACGAGGCCGGCACCGGCCGCGACAACGACGACCGCCCAACCCTGCGACACGAGATCGGCTACGAAACCGGTTGCGCCTTCGACGTTGCCCTGGAACGACGGCACCGGTGACCCCGGGAAGCGTGTGTCATCGGCGTCTTCCGCGTCACCCGGATCAAATGGACTGAGCGACCACCACACGTTGCCGCCGTCGAGCACGGCACTGCGCAAATCTCCTAGCGTCAAGAAGTCCCCCGCACCGAGATCGACGGGAGCCTCAGCGCCACCGGTCGCGGCGCTCCACGCGGCCTCCAAGAACTCGCGATTGGTATCGCCCAGGGTCGCCGCGCGACCACGCGAGCGCTCCGGGTCGATGAGTGCGACGGCGGAACCACGGGGCAAGTACCCGGCAATAGACACGAGATCGTCGACCAGCGCGGGCGTCAGCGACTCCATGCCCTCGACCGGAATGCCGGCCGACATCTTCTCCAGCATGGCGGCGACACCGGGGAACGCCGGAACCAGGGCTGCGGCTCGGGAGCGGACGGCCGGGGTCAATAGGAGCTCGCGGCTCGCAGGCAGTGTGATCGACGTGACGTCGCCCGGGAGCGAACGCTGGTCAGATACCGAGAAGGCACGAATCTGGTCGACCTCATCGCCGAAGAATTCGACACGGTACGGGTGATCCGCCACCGCCGGAAAAACGTCAAGGATGCCACCGCGCACCGCAAACTCACCACGGCGCGACACCATGTCGACGCGGGAATACGCGAGTTCAACGAGCCCGTTCACGATGGCGTCGAGCTCGTGGCCACGAGCGCCGGTGGCGAGAACGATCGGATGCACTTCGCCCAGTCCGGGGGCGATCGGCTGCAGAGCGGCTCGAACCGAGGCGGTAATAATGAGCGGACGCGAGCCGTCAAAAGCGCGCAGCGCCCGGAGCGTTTCAATGCGACGGCCGACGGTTTCGGCGCTCGGGCTAAGACGCTCGTGCGGAAGCGTCTCCCATGCGGGGAAGGCACGCACGTCAGCATCGGTCAGATCATGCAAGGCGTCGGCGAGTGCATCAGCACGGCGGCCGGTCGGCGTTACGGCAACCAGCACGCTGGGTTTGCCCGACGCCGCGCGCTTAGCGAGCGCGGCGGCCAACACCGGCGCATCGAGCCCATCGACTACCGATACATTGGCATCGCTCAGAGCGACGTAGTTGAGGCCAGCGAAGGCCTCGGAAGCTTCAATGGCACGAACAATCCCCGACAAACTCACCAGAAGAGTCTACGGTGAGCGTCCGACAAAGCAGAGATACCTAGTATCTGGCCGCTGTTAGTCCCTAGTATGGGGGCGTGAACCAGCCGCCTAATTCTTCGCCGGACAACAGCATCCCCGACACCGGCGCTACCGCCGGGGCCCGCCCAGCGCAGCCCCTGGTTCCGCCGCTGCCCCCGCTGCCCAGCTATGGGCAGCAGCCGCAGGCTCCTCAGGCCCCGTGGGATCAGCAGGCCACGCGGGTCACGCCACCGGCACCGTGGGAGCCCCAGCAGCCACAGCCACCGACGTGGGGCCAGCAGCCGCAGCAGACGAGCCCCTTCGGCACGTATGCGGCACCGTACTCACAGCCGCAATACCCGCAGTACGGTCAGTACCCCGGCACGCTCCCGCCGCAAAAGAAGACGCTGGGCGTTGTCGCCCTGGTGTTCGCGCTCATCGCTTCTCTCGGTAGCGCCATCCTCGCTCTTGCCCTGGGTGGGCCAGCGATTCGTCGCTTTGCCGAGTTCCAAGAAGAGTTCGGTGCGATCACCGAATTCGACATCACCGAGATCGACCTGTCGTATTTTGCATCGGTGCGTGACAGCGTGCTGTGGCTGGAGATTTCGCTGTGGATCGGCACGATCGCCGGCATCACCGCGATTGTGCTCGGCATCATCGCCATCGTGCAGCGAAAGGGACGAGGGTACGGTATTGCCGCTCTCGTTTTGGGCATCACCGGGTTCATCTTCTGGGCCGTCGGTGCCGCTATCGGCGGCATCATGGCCGGCATGCCGCTCGGCTAAGACATACGAAAGTGGCCCGCTGTCGCGATGACAGCGGCCACTTTTATGCCTGTGCGCTAGCCGCGCGGAGCGTGGAACTTCTGCTGGGCGCTCAAGAGCCCCTCCTCACCAACCAACTCAACGGCATCGGCGGAGTCGCCGACCAGGAGCGGCAGCTGAGTGCGCTGGTCCCCCGAGAACGGTGACAGCACCCAGTCGGCGGGGTCTTGTCGACCCGGCGGGCGGCCGATGCCGACCCGTACGCGAAAGAATTCCGGGGTTCCGAGTGCCTTCGCAATGTCGCGAACACCGTTGTGCCCACCGTGGCCACCACCGATTTTCATCTTGATGGTGTCAAACGGAATGTCGAGCTCGTCGTGCAGCACGATGATGTGGTCAGCATCAATGCCATAGAACTTCGCGAGGCCTGCCACCGGGCCACCCGACACGTTCATGTACGAATTGGGCTTCGCGAGAATCAGCTTCGCGCCTCCCGGACGCACCCAGGTCTCTGCGACGCGGGCATTGGCTTTGTGCGCCTTGAACCCTTCGTTGCGCCGACGAGCCAGCTCGTCGACCACCATCTGGCCGACGTTGTGGCGCGTGTTCTCGTACTGCGGGCCCGGGTTTCCGAGACCGATGACCAACCAGGTCTCCGCCATGTTTTCTCCCTAACACAAACGAGGGGGCACGAAATTCGCACCCCCTCGCTTAAGCGAGTGAATTACTCAGCTGCAGCTTCCGTGGCCGGTGCCTCAGCAGCGGCTTCGCCCTCAGCAGCCTCGTCGCCCAGGTCAGCAGCGGCCGGAACCGAAACGCCAACAACGAGGACGTCGCCCTCAGCAACGAGCGTTGCACCCTTGGGGAGCTTGAGGTCAGCAGCGTAGACGTGCTGGCCGTCTTCGAGACCGTCAACGTTGACCTCGATGTGCTCGGGGATGTGCGTTGCCTCAACCTCAAGTGCAATCGAAACAGCGTCAAGGTTGATGATAGTGCCAGGTGCCGACTCGCCAACAACGACGACGGGAACGTCAACGGTGAGCTTCTCGCCCTTCTTGACGACGAGGAGGTCGATGTGCTCGATGATCTGGCGAACCGGATCCTTCTGAACGTCCTTCACCAGGGCAAGCTCAGCCTTGCCAGCGATGTCCAGGTCGAGCAGGGCGTTTGCCTTGCGCAGGATCAGGCTGACCTGGTGGCCCGGCAGTGCAACGTGCTGCGGCTCGGTGCCGTGACCGTAGATGACGGCGGGGATCTGGCCAGCAGCGCGCAGACGGCGTGCGTAGCCCTTGCCGAAGTTCTCGCGAACCTCTGCGACGACCTTGTTGTCTTCAGACATGTGAATCTCCTTGGGGCGCGCACATCACGATTGGATGTGCGGTGGTCTTTGGGTATCGACTCGAACGCAGACGCGTGAGGATTCCGTGAGGAGCCACATCACCGCGTCGATAACGGATGCGTATGCATCCCTCGCCGAGGTCGATCCTCTATATTACCCGATATCGCGGTAGCGTTAGACACATACTTCTGAAGGAGGATGCCATGACCGGCGCTGAAGTCTCTCACATTGTTTTCTACGGCATTCTGGCGCTGGGTGCGCTCGGCGTCGTCACCTGCATCGGTGCGCTGTTCACGCTCGGACGCGGTAGCTACAAGAAGAACTAACTTTATTCAAAGCGCTCGGCCCCGTGCCGGGCGCTTTGTCGTTTCCCCCAACGTCATTTTCGCGCTTCGTGTTGTGCGCCGCGATACGCTGGAACCATCACCCACGACGTTTAGGAGCACACTCGTGACGGAATCCCTCGCCCAGGCAAATATTGGTGTGGTTGGTCTCGCTGTTATGGGATCGAACTTGGCACGTAACCTCGCAAGCCGCGAAGGGAACACCGTTGCGGTGTTCAACCGAAGCTTCGAGAAGACCGCCGATCTCCTCGAGGCACACCCCGAAGCCGGGTTCGTTGCGGCGCAGACCTACGAAGAATTCGCGGCGTCGCTGCAGAAGCCGCGCACCGCGATCATCATGGTCAAGGCTGGTGGCCCGACCGACGCCGTGATCAACGCTCTCGTTGAGGTCTTCGAGCCGGGCGACATCATCGTCGACGGTGGCAACGCCTACTTCCCCGACACGATTCGCCGTGAAAAGGCCGTGCGTGAGACCGGTATCAACTTCGTCGGCGCTGGCATCTCCGGTGGCGAAGAGGGCGCTCTGCTCGGCCCATCGATCATGCCCGGCGGCTCGGACGAGTCGTGGGTCACCCTCGGCCCAATTCTCAAGTCGATCGCTGCGGTTGCCGAGGGCGAGCCGTGCGTCACGCACGTCGGCCACGACGGCGCTGGCCACTTCGTCAAGATGGTGCATAACGGTATCGAGTACGCCGACATGCAGCTCATTGCTGAGGCCTACGACCTGATTCGCCGCGGCACCGGCAAGAGCCCGGCTGAGATCGCCGACATCTTCGCCGAGTGGAACAAGGGCGAGCTCGAGTCGTACCTGATCGAGATCACCGCTGAGGTGCTGCGTCAGGTTGACGCCGCGACCGGCCAGCCCCTCGTTGACGTGATCGTCGACCAGGCCGGCGCCAAGGGCACCGGCGCGTGGACCGTGCAGACCGCACTTGCCCTGGGCGTTCCGGTCTCGGGCATCGCTGAAGCCACGTTCGCCCGCTCGCTGTCGTCGCACCCGGAGCAGCGTGCCGTGGCCGCTAACCTCCCGGGCCCGGACGAGACGTTCACCGTCGCTGACGCCGACGCGTTCATCGAAGACGTGCGTCAGGCTCTGTACGCGTCGAAGATTGTGGCTTACAGCCAGGGCTTCGACGAGATCCGTGCCGGCGCTGCTGAGTACAACTGGACCATCGACCTCGGCGCAATCGCGAAGATCTGGCGCGCCGGTTGCATCATCCGCGCGCAGTTCCTCAACCGCATCTCCGACGCGTACGCGACCGACGCCGAGCTGCCCGTTCTGATGACGGCTCCGTACTTCGCTGACGCGCTCACCCGCGGTCAGGCTGCGTGGCGTCGCGTCGTGGTCGCCGCCGCTCAGGCCGGCATACCGGCCCCCGCGTTCTCGTCGTCGCTGTCGTACTACGACGGCATCCGCGCCGACCGCCTGCCCGCTGCCCTCGTGCAGGGTCAGCGTGACTTCTTTGGTGCACACACGTACCGTCGCATCGACAAGGAAGGCACCTTCCACACGCTGTGGTCGGGCGACCGCACCGAGGTCGAAGCCGAAGACACGCACTAAGGCCTAAAGAAAAGGCCTAAAGAAAAGGAGCCGCTCCCTCGGGGCGGCTCCTTTTCCTGATTTACACGAACACGTGGGCGCGGCAGAAAATGTTCGTCGGATCCCACCGCTGCTTGATTTCTCGGAGGCGCGCGGCCGTTGCCGGCGCGTACATGGCGTGAGCCGCCGCCGGACCTGTGTCCGACGAAAAGTTGCCGTAGACCAGCGCGCCATCGGCGTTCAATGCGGCGCACGCAGCAGCGACATCAGCGCGCTCGGCATCATCGAAACCGGTGTCAAAGGCACCCATCATCACGAGCCAGGTCGCATCGCGTGCGCTAAAAGCCGGCAATAACCACGCCGAATCCGCCGCCACCACGCCGCAGGGCCCAGAATAGGTCGGAATCGTGATTCGCGTCGACTTCGCGGGTCACGCCATCCGCGGTCACCACGGTCGCGCCGACGAGTTGGTCGATCGCCAGCCCCCACGCACGTGTCATCCAGCCAATGCCACCACCGAGGGTGAGCCCGCCGCCACCAACGCACGCCGTGTCTCCTGAGCTGATTGCAAGGCCCTGCGCGGCGAGCACGCGGGCAACGTCTCCCCAGTGCGCTCCCCCGTGGCAACGTCGATGCCAGGGGGTTCATCACTCGTTCACAGCCAAGACATAACCGATGCCATAGAAAACACATAGGTTCGGCGTCACAATGGCATCATGAGCACCGCAACCGCCCTCACCCGCCCCGATGGTTCGCCCGTACGCGTTTTGGCTGTCGATGACGAACAGATGCTGACCGACCTGCTGTCGATGGCGCTGCGCATGGAGGGCTGGGAAGTACGCACCGCGAGCTCGGGGCTCGAAGCTCTGAACGTTGCGCGCGAGTTCGCACCGGATGCGATCGTGCTCGACGTCATGATGCCCGACCTTGACGGCATGGGTGTGCTGCGCCGTCTACGCGAAGCAGGCAACATGGTTCCGGTGCTCTTCCTCACCGCCAAAGATGCCGTCGGTGACCGCGTCGCGGGGCTCACAGCCGGCGGCGATGACTACGTCACGAAACCGTTCAGCCTCGAAGAGGTCGTCGCGCGTCTGCGCGCACTGATGCGACGTTCGGGCACCGCCATGTCGGCCGAAGCCGACCCCGTGCTGCGGGTGGCCGACCTTTCACTCAACGAAGACAGTCACGAAGTGGAGCGCGCGGGCACGTCGATCGAACTGACCGCCACCGAGTTCGAACTGTTGCGATTCCTGATGCGCAACCAGCGCCGTGTCGTCTCCAAAGCACAGATTCTCGACCGGGTCTGGAACTACGACTTTGGCGGCCGCTCCAGCGTCGTCGAGCTCTACATTTCGTACCTTCGCAAGAAGATCGACACCCTCGGTGAGCCGCTCATTCACACGATTCGCGGTGTCGGCTACATGATCAAGGCGCCCCAGTGACCCCACGCGCATGGTCACTGCAGACTCGATTGACCACTGTCGTTGTCGGCATCGTTTCGGCGTTGCTGATCGTCGTGTCTGCCCTGACTGCCGCGATGTTGAACTCGGTGCTGGAAGATCAGCTCACGACGCGCGTTTCAGAATCGTCGCGGCGTGCACAGCCGTGGATCGCCGCGGCCGTGCAAACCGGCGCACCGGATGCTGCCGCCGTGCTGTCATTTGATGCCCAGTCGTCGGGCCCCGGCAAGTTTCTACAGCCCGGGACGATCCTCATTCTTGACCTCGACTCCGGCCTCACGGGCGCATACCTCGATGCCAACGACAAGGTGCAGGTACTGACGAAAGAGCAAATCGCGCCCCTTACCGGCATGACCTTCACGGTCGGCAAGACCACCGACCTCACGTTTGACGCGGTCGGCACGTACCGCGTCATGGCGTTTCCCGTCGACGATAACGTCGTGCTGATCGGCCTCCCCCGCGCCGACGTGGATCGCACGATCGGGCTCATGCTTGCGACCATCACAGCGCTTACGCTCGGCGGCCTCATACTCCTCGCACTCGCGATCGGCGTCACGATACGAACGTCTCTGCGTCCGTTGCGCGCCGTCGCGGCGACCGCCGGGCGCGTGGCTCAACAGCCCCTCGATCAGGGTGCCGTGGCCATTACTGACCGCGTGCCGGCCGAACACGTCGACGACCACACCGAAGTCGGCCAGGTCGGTCTCGCCCTCAACACGATGCTCGATCACGTTGACGCGTCCCTTCGCGCCCGCGTCGCAAACGAAGACAAGATGCGACAGTTCGTTGCTGACGCCAGCCACGAACTGCGCACTCCCCTAGCGTCGATCCGCGGCTACTCCGAGTTGTCGTTGCGCGACCCTTCCAACAGCGAGAACACGACGGCGGCACTCGAGCGCATTCAAGCGCAATCGGTACGCATGACGCGCCTCGTGGAGGACCTCCTGCTCCTCGCCCGACTCGATGAGGGTCAGGAGCTCGTGCTCTCCCCGGTCGACCTGGTTCCGCTGACGATCGAATCGATCGCTGACGCGCAGGCCGCAGACTCCGACCATACGGGTGACTGGTCCAGCGACCTGACCGAGCTGCTCGTCCTCGGCGATGCCGGGCGCCTGCATCAGGTTGTCACCAACCTCCTGGCGAACGCCCGCACCCACACTCCCGCCGGCACCCACATCGTGCTTTCGGTCGAGCGTGACGGCGACGACGCCCTCGTGCACGTGCACGACAACGGACCAGGTATTGCTCCCGAAGTTCAGAAGACCCTGTTCGAACGATTCGCCCGCGCCGACCGCTCGCGCGCGCGCAATACCGGAGGCACCGGGCTCGGCCTCGCGATCGCACAGGCGATTGCGATCGCGCACCGCGGCGAGCTCTCGGTGGAGAGCAAGCCGGGTTCAACGACCTTTACGTTGCGGTTGCCCGCGCTGCCCGAGGTTCCGGCGATCCCGGCGGCCGACGCGGCGGCTCAGTAGCCGGCGAACGCGTCGGTTTTGACGCTCGCTGCACGGGCCAGCGCGGGTTGCAGGTCGGCGATGAGGGCGGGCGGGCCCGAAATGAGGGCATGACGGGTCGCGAGATCCGGAACCAGGGAGGCAAGCGACGGCGCCGAGAGACGTTCACCGCCCGCCCACGTTTCGTTGCCGAGCGGCGTGGGGTCGTCGGGCGTCACGATGATGACGCGGTGATCGGCAAAGTCAGCGTGATAGGCCAATTCGGCCGCCGACGATGCGACGTAAACGACCACGATGTCGCGGTGAACGCCGCGCGTTGAGAGCTCACGCGCATGCGATACGAACGGCGTGATGCCGATACCCGCCGCGACGAACAGCAGCGGGCCCGACGCCGGTAATGTGAAGTCTCCCCAGATTCCGCTGCCGCGGAGCCGGTCGCCGGGCTGTGCCTGCTCGAGCGCACGTTTGAAAGTGGAACCACGCTCGGCGGGCGAGACACGATACGCGATGCGCACGTGCGGCAACTCCGCCGGTGCGGAAACGAGGGAGAACTCGCGACGGGTGCCGCGAATATCCGCGCCCTTGTGGGGAACCGTGAGTTCGAGATATTGGCCGGGCACGAATGATGAGCCGGGCTCTGCCGCGAACGTCAGCTCCCGAATGCGTGGCGTGACCTCACGCGTATCGGTCAGGGTGAGTCGACCGAGGTTGCGCGAGCGCACCGCCAGCACGAAGGCCACGATATTTCCGATCATCAAAGCCCGGTCGGCGCTCAACGAAATCACGCCGACAGACAGCGGATACCCGACGAAGAACGCTACAACCGCCGCCACCAGCAGCTGTTGCCAGAATCTCGACGGCAGCGTCAATGGTTCCGTCAGCATGAAGAAGCCGAGGAAAAGAATCGGCGATGAGATGAGCAGTTGCACCGAGATGTCGACTGCAGAGACGGCGAGGCCAGCCTGCGCGTACGCAGTCAGCGTGGTGGCAATCGAAATCGCCCACGCGAGCACAATGAACGTAAGAACGACGCGGAGTTTTTCGGTGCGCCACGCGATCGCGATGCCGAGCACCGCAACGACCGCCGCCAGTATCGGCGTACCGACCCACCAAGCCGCGGGGCTGACCCCGGTGATCGTCATGACCGACGCGGCGGCCGCAGCCGGGTTGAAAACATGGCGGCCGCGCCACGCGAGCACCATCTTCGACGCCGACGCCACCGCGCCGGTGACGGTCAGCCAGACCAGTTCCATCGGGTCGTCCGAGGGGCGCATGACAAACACCAGAATGAGCACGGTGATGAGGGTGGACTCCCACCGCAGCGCGGTGTTCGTCAGTCGATGTGTCAGCAGGTCAATGGCGAAGGCACCCGCCGCGATCGCCGCCGCCGATGCGACAAGTTCGATCGCCGCGAACGCGAGGGTGCCGGTGAAGCTGAGCGCCACGGCGTAAATGAACAGGATGCTGAGCGCGATGACGACCAGCAGGTACATCGATGTGAGAGCGAGGAGTCCGAGGACTCGAGTGCGCAGTGCGCGCAACGCAGGTGTCATGTGAATAACTGTGCCGTACTGCGGGGCGAGTACTCTACCTGTCCGTTGGTTAACATTCGTACCCACTGCACGTCCCACGCGTGTGCGAGCGCGGGGCCGCCCTCGAAAAAGAGAGCGGTGGTGATCGCATCAGCAGTCACGGCGTCGGGTGCGACGGCCCAGGTGGCGGCCACTGTTCGCACCGGCTGCCCGGTGCGTGCGTCGATCACGTGGTGTAGGCCATCACCCCACGCACGTCGGTTGGTGGCTGACGCGCACAGTGCCTCGTTCTGTACCTCGATGACGCCGATGGCCTTCGTTGTGTCATAGGGGTGCTCCAGGCCGACGCGGATCGGCGTGCCGCGTGTGGCGATATCGCCGGACGCATCGACCGTGACATCACCTTCGATCCACGCCGCGAGCGTCTTAATCGTGAGGTCGACGAGCTTGCCTTTGCCCATCGCTCCGACGTCGATCGTGGCGGGTCGGTGCAGCGCGAGTGAGTCGTTCGTCCACGCCAGCATGGTCTGCCAGTCGGCCGGAGCCGCGTGGGGTACGCCCACCGTGAGCGAGACCTGACCGTCGTAGCCGAGCGCGGCAAGCGAATCACCGACGAGCGGGTTGACGGAACCACCGGTTGCGTCCGACAGCTGCTGGTACATCGTCAGGAGTTGCACCGTGTCAGCGGGCGCATCAACGACGCCAGCGCCGCGCGCCAATTGGCTAACGAGGGAGTCCGGGCGAAAGCGCGACCACTCGCGATCGAACTCGTCGATCAGGCGGCGCGTCGCTTCTTTCGCTTCATCCGGAAGCTCAGCCTCCGTCTCAATGTCCCACGTGGTTCCGATCGCGTCGAAGCGCCAGTGGGCATTCATCAGGCGGCAGCTTCTGCCTTGATTGCCTCGATGGCCTGGTTGAAGCCGCCGCTCGTGAGCGATGAGCCGGCAACGCGGGAGACGTTGATTTCGTCAATCGATTTGCCGAGCACGACGTCGGCGATGCCGCCAATGAACTCGCCCTGATAGCGCACGCTCTCGGGCTTTTGCGGGTTGCCCTCCACCTCGACGGCGGTGATCGTGCTGCCGTCGAGCGTGATCGTCACTTCGATGGTTTCGATGAGACCCGCCTGCGGCGAATAGCTACCCTCGGCGGTGTACGTGCCGCTCGCGTAGGTTGCCATTGCCGAATCTTCGCCCGAGCCGCCCTCAGCGGTCGGTGTCACACCTGCGGGGTCGGTTGCCGACGCGTCGACGGTTGAGTCGGTCGCAGGAATCTCCGCAACCGGCGCCTGCGCGCTACAACCGGCAAGCAAAAACACGCCGGTCACGCCGGCGAGCGATGAAACGACGGCGGTGGAGCGCGAAACGGTGCGAGCCATGAGGAGTCTCCTTGGGGTGTCACGTCAAAGATAAAGGGTCTGCGCGAGCAATTGCCGCGCAGACCCTATGGCTTGGCTATGAGTTATGCCGCGCCATCAAACATGCTGGTGACGGAACCATCTTCGAAGACCTCTCCGATGGCGCGTGCCAGCAGCGGGGCGATGGGAAGAATGGTGAGACCGTCGAAGCGCTTCTCGGCGGGCAGCGGCACCGTGTCGGTGACAACAACCTCGTCGATGGCTTCGCTCTGCAGGCGGGTCGACGCCGGGTCAGAGAAGATGGCGTGGGTTGCGGCGACGATAACGCGCTCTGCACCGTTTGCCTTCAGCGCCTCTGCAGCCTTCACAATGGTTCCGCCGGTGTCGATCATGTCGTCAACGAGGAGGCAGACCCGACCCGAAACCGAGCCGACGATCTCGTGCACCGAAACCTGGTTCGCAACCTTCGGGTCACGACGCTTGTGGATGATGGCCAGCGGCGCACCGAGGCTGTCAGACCACGTGTCAGCGACGCGAACGCGACCCATGTCGGGCGACACGATCGTGAGCTTTTCGCGGTCATCAGCCGACAGCGTCTTCTCGAAGTAGTCGAGCAGCACGGGCTTCGCGAAGAGGTGGTCAACGGGGCCATCGAAGAAGCCCTGGATCTGTGCGGCGTGCAGGTCAACGCTCATGACGCGGTCGGCGCCCGCGGTGTCCATCAGGTCAGACACCAGACGAGCCGAGATCGGCTCACGGCCGCGGCCCTTCTTGTCTTGACGGGAGTACGGGAAGTACGGAACCACAACGGTGATGCGCTTGGCCGACGCACGCTTGAGCGCGTCGATCATGATCAGCAGTTCCATGATTTGCTTGTTGACAGCGCCCTCGAACGACTGCACCACGAAGACGTCGCAACCGCGAACCGACACCTCGAAGCGAGCGTAGAGCTCACCAGAAGCGAAGGTGCGGTGCTCGGTCGGAGCAACCTCGGTACCGAGGTGCTTCGCTACGGCAGCGGCGAGTTCCGGGTGCGCGGTGCCCGAGACAACAACGAGGCGCTTCTTGTTCTTTACCTCGACACCGGGAGCGATGTCGTGTTCACGATCAAGATCAACGGTCTTCTTCTTGCCTGCCATCTGCAGCCTTCTGTGAGATGCGGGCATCGGCCGCGGCAGCAGCCGCTTTCGTACCCTGTCGGTTGTTCTCGACCCAGCCGTCAACGTTGCGCTGAGGCGCGACGCTGAGTGCCAAAGCACCGGCTGGGACATCCTTGCGAATCACGGCGCCAGCGCCGGTCTTTGCTCCCGCTCCAATGGTCACGGGAGCCACGAAAACGTTGTGAGAGCCGGTGTGCACCTCGTCACCGATTTCGGTGCGGTGCTTCGCGATGTCGTCGTAGTTCGCCGTGATCGCGCCGGCACCGAGGTTGACGCCGCGGCCGATCGTGGTGTCACCCACGTACGACAGGTGCGGAACCTTGCTGCCCTCACCAATCGTGGTGTTCTTCGTCTCGACGAACGTACCGATCTTGCCGCCAGCGCCCAGGATGGTTCCGGGGCGGAGGTAGGCCCACGGACCGACCGTGGCGCGGGCACCAATGACGGCAAGCGTGCCATCGGTGCGGCGAACTGTTGCGTCTTCGCCAACCTCGCAGTCGACGAGCGTCGTGTCGGGGCCGATCGTGGCGCCCGCGGCGACCGTGGTGGCACCCAGGAGCTGCGTGTCGGGGAGAATCGTGACGTCGGGGGCGAGCGTCACGTCGTCGTCGATCCAGGTCGAGGCGGGGTCAACGATCGTGACGCCCTCGCGCTGCCAGTGGCGAATGATGCGGCGACGCAGCAGATCGCCGGCCTCGGCGAGCTGGGCGCGGTCGTTGACACCGAGCGCGACCTGCAGGTCGTCGGTAATGGCGGCCGAAATGCGTTTCTCAGCACCGCGCAGCAGGCCGATGACGTCGGTCAGGTACATCTCGCCCTGCGCGTTGGCCATGCCCACCTGCGGCAGGTACTCGCGCAGCAGCGAAGCTTGGAAAACGTAGACACCCGCGTTGATTTCGCCAACCGCAGCCTCATCAGCCGTCGCGTCTTTCTGCTCGACGATGCGCGCAACGTCGCCGGCATCGTCGCGGATGATGCGGCCATAACCGGTCGGGTCATCAAGGATCGCGCTCAGCAGCGTCGCGGCAGCACCCGTCGAGCGGTGCGCGTCGAGGAGGGCCGAGATCGTGTCGTTGTCGAGCAGCGGAACATCGCCCGAGAGCACGAGGACATCGCCCTCGTAGTCGGCGGGCAGGGCGTCAAGCGCAACCTGCACGGCGCGGCCGGTGCCGGGAATCTCATCCTGGTCAACGATCGTGACGTCGGGGTAGCTCTCGGCAATGTCACCAGCGACGCGGTCGCGGTCGTGACGAACAACGACCTCGATGTGTGCCGCCTGCAGGCGCTGTGCGGTGGTGAGCACGTGGCCGACCAGCGTACGCCCGCCAATGCGGTGAAGGACCTTAGGAGTCCGCGATTTCATGCGCGTTCCTTGGCCCGCAGCAAGCACAACAATGGCGAGGTTGTTCTCGGTCATGCTCCGCGACCAGGACTCGAACCTAGACCTAACAGCTCCAAAGGCTGTCGTGCTGCCATTACACCATCGCGGACCGCGGCACAGGGCCGCAGGTACCAGTCTGCCACGTCTCAGCACCTCCCCTTGTCGCATAATGGGGTGGTGACGGAAGAAACCGACGAGGTTGATCGAATTGTTGGCGCGTGGGGCGCTCAGCGACCCGACCTCGATTTCTCGCCACTCGAGGTTCTCTCGCGCGTAGACCGCCTCTCCCGACACCTCGACCGGGCCCGCCGCGAAGCGTTTCGGCGCAGTGATCTGGAGAGCTGGGAATGGGATGTGCTTTCTGCACTCCGGCGTGCCGGGGAGCCGTTTCACCTGAGCCCAAAGCAGTTGCTGCAACAGACGCTGGTGTCGAGTGGAACCATGACGAACCGCATTGATCGGCTGGTTGGCCGTCGCCTGGTGCGTCGCGAGTCGGATCCCGGCGATGGCCGTGGCGTCATTGTCGTGCTTACCGAAGAGGGCCGCGTGCGCGTCGACGCCGCCATCACCCGCCTCGTCGACGCCGAAGCAATTTTGCTCGCGTCGCTATCGAACAGCGAACGCGACCGGCTGGCAACGCTGTTGCGCAAACTCGTCATCGAGTTCGAGCATCTGCCCTGAGTATCTTCCTCCCGGCGTTTCTCGGGGCGGTTGCGTGGTTCCGGAGCGTTCTGCGTTTTCTCGGGTATTGCGTGGTTCCGGAGAGTTCGCACAGGCGCGCGCCTGAGAGAATGGTCGGATGGCCATGCCCTCTCCCCTCCCCGTTCGTGATGGGGTCGGTGCTACCCGGTTACATCTGCCGCTGACGGGTAAGTGGGAAACGATTGCTGACTACGTCGTCGATCGTTTCGGCCACATGGATCCTGAAGCCCTCCGCCGTCGTTTCGATCGCGGCGAAATGGTGACGACCGATGGTTCCGCTGTCTCGCGAGACGCGAAAATCGGCTCGCACGAGTGGATTTGGTACTACCGCGAGCCACCCGTGGAGCGCGAGATTCCGTTCGAGGTTGAGGTTGTGCATGTCGATGACGACCTCGTCGTGATCGACAAGCCGCACTTTCTGCCGACGACGCCGGGCGGCAAGTTCTTGCAGAACTCGGCGCTCGTGCGCATGCGCAATCAGCTCGGAAACCCCGATCTCTCCCCCATCCACCGCCTTGACCGCGCGACCGCGGGACTACTGATGTTTTCAGCACGGCCAGAAACCCGTGGCGCGTATCAGCTGCTATTTGAGAACCGCATCGTGCAGAAAACGTACGAGGCGGTTTCGCTCGCGCCCGCAGATTTCGACGGCACGCACCTCGCTGGTGAGGCGTTTCCGATCACGTATCGCAACCACATTGAGAAGGTGCGACAGTCGGTGACGGTGCTCGTTGACACGAAACCGGAACCGAACTCGGAGACGTTGATCGAACTGATCGGGGTTGGTGAGAGCCGCGGAACCGATGCGGGAACCCGCATGATTCACACGCTCCTGAAGCCGCACACCGGGCGCATGCACCAGCTGCGCGTTCACCTCGCGGCTCTCGGAGCCGGCATCCTCAACGACGGTTTTTACCCGGTGCTGCACCCCGAGGTTCCGGACGACTTCAGCCGCCCCCTGCAACTTCTCGCCCGCGAGCTCGACTTCATCGATCCGCTGTCTGGCGAACCCCGCCACTTTCAGTCGCGACGCACGCTGCAAGAGGCACCCGCGGTTCCGGAACCTGTGGTTTAGCCAGTGGAACGCTCGTGATGCGCTCGTTGCGGGCGTTATGCAACATCACAACTCCTGCCGACAACCGTTTCCTCAAAATAGTCGCGACATTACGTATTTCGTGATGCATAACGCCGTCAGCGGCGCATGACCTTGCGGGCCAGTCGGTTGCCCAGCAGCTGCACGACGTGCACAAAGACGACGATCAGCACGATCGCGGCCCACATCACGATGGGCTCGAACTGGCGGAAGCCATAGACCTGGGCGAAGGCACCGAGCCCGCCACCACCGATCAGACCGGCCATCGCCGTCATGTCGATGAGGGCGACGATCACGAAGGTGTAGCCCAGAATCAGCGGCCCGAGAGCCTCGGGAATAGCGACCGTGAACAGAATGCGCCACGGACCAGCACCCATCGCACGTGCCGCCTCAATGACCCCAGGCGGCACCGAAACGAGATGTTGTTCGACAATGCGACCAATCGCGAACGACGCCGCGAGGCCGATCGCGAAAGCGCCGGCGTTGACACCGATACCGGTGCCAATGATGAGACGAGCCAGCGGCTGCGAAATCGCGGCGATGAAGATCACGAACGGGATCGGCCGGAAGAAGTTGATGATTGTATTGACGATCACGCTCACGACACGATTTGGCATGATGCCGCCGGGGCGAGAAACGTAGAGCATGACGCCCCACGCAAGCCCCAGAATGCCTCCCATGACGAGCGCGAAACTCGTCATGTAGAGGGTTTCGAGCGCGGCCTTCCAGAATTCAGGCTGGAGTTCGATCAAGCGATCCATCAGCGTGCCCCCTCGAGTTCGGTGACGGTAATTCGTTCGCCGATGACGGTGAGCGTTCGGTCGATGGCGGCCCGGTCACCGCGAATCGCGAGCGTGAGGTTTCCGAAGGCACGACCACGAATGTCGTTGATTCCGCCGTAGACCAGTTCAAAGTCGAGACCGGCCGCGGCAAGGTCGAGGAAGACCCGCGCCTGCGCCGAATCACCATCACGGAAAGAGAAGGTCACCAACCGGCCGATGTGGCGAGCCGCCAAAGCGGCCGCTTCTGCTGGAGACGGAACGCCCTTGATCACGGTGCCGACAAAGCGCCTCGAAGCGGGGTGCTGCGGGGTCGAGAACACATCGAACACATCACCCTGCTCGATGATGCGGCCGCCCTCCATGACGGCGACCTTCGTCGCGAGCGTCTGGATGACATCCATTTCGTGCGTAATCACGACGATCGTGACGCCCTGCTCCTGATTGACGCGGCGCAGCAGATCAAGCACCTCATGCGTCGTCTGCGGGTCGAGGGCACTCGTCGCCTCATCAGCCAACAAAATCGCCGGACGAGTAGCCAGCGCACGCGCAATACCGACACGCTGCTTCTGGCCGCCCGACAGCTGCTCCGGATACGCCGACGCCTTATCCGCCAAGCCAACGAACGACAGCAGCTCATCGACACGAGCGGCGATATCGGCTTTGCTCCAGCCCGCGAGCTTCAGCGGATAAGCAACATTCGCCCGCACGCTCTTCGCAGCGAACAGATTGAACTGCTGAAAGATCATGCCAATGCCGCCGCGCACGCGACGCAACTCACGCTCGCTGAGAGCCGTGATGTCTACGCCATCGACGGTAATGGTTCCGCTCGTCGCAGGCTCCAGCGCATTAATGAGACGCACCAGCGTCGACTTGCCGGCACCGGAATATCCGATGATGCCGTAAACGTCGCCCTTCTCGATGTCGAGGGAAACATTGTCGACGGCCACGACATCATCGCCGCCCGCTGTGCGGGCGGGATAGTGTCGAGAAACGTTTGTGAGGGTGACGATAGCCATGTCGTTCTCCGGTAGTGCAACAGCAGAGAGGATCGGAGAGCACGAATGCCCACCGATCCTCTGCGATCAGGGTTTCAAGCCTGACTACTTCTGTGCCAGCGTATCTGCTTCGACCTTTTCGAGCGAAGCGACGAGCTCTTCAACCGGGGTCGTCAGCGGCACCGCGACGTCGCCAGAAGACTCCTGCAGACCCGCCTGAACGTCAGCGTCGGTCTGGAAGATCTCTACGAGCTTGAGGTAGGTCTCGTTCTCGGTGTCGTCAGCGCGAGCCGCGAAGATGTTTGCGTACGGGAGGGCGTTGGGGTCGCTCGGGTCATCCTGCGCGAGCGCGTCGTCAAACGTGAGACCGGCGTCGGTGACGAAGTCATTGTTGATGATCGCAGCGGCAACGTCCGGCAGCGACGTCGGGATGAGCGCGGCCTCAAGCGCCGTGACCTTGACCTTCGATTTGTCGGTGTCGACGTCAGCGAGGTCGGAGAAGATGGAGCCACCGCTCTTCAGCTCGATGAGGCCGGCCGACTGCAGCACGAGCAGCGCGCGAGCCTGGTTCGAAGCATCGTCCGGCACGGCGATCGTCTCGCCCTTGGGGATGTCAGCGACATCGTCGTACTTCTTCGAGTACAGACCCAGCGGGTAGATCGCCGTCGCGCCGATCGGCTGCAGATCCTGCTCCGCGTTGACGTTGTACGTCGCGAGGTACACGATGTGCTGGAACTGGTTGAGGTCAAGCTCACCCTCGGCCAGCGCGGGGTTCGGCTGCTCGTACGAGCCGAAGTTCACCAGCTCGACCTCGATGCCCTCTTCGGCGGCAGCGGCGACGAACGGCGCCCACTGGGCGTCACCGTCGTTAACGACACCGATCTTGATCGGGTCGGCTTCATCAGCAGCACCGGAGCTGGGGGTGGTGGCACAGCCTGCGAGGCCGACGACGAGCGGAACCGCAGCGACGGCGGCGAGGACAGTTGCGATACGGCGGTGGCCGAGAATGCGAGACATGGAGCAGAACCTCTCTTGGGGACTCCATCCACGCTACGAGCGATTTTTACGCCGTTCGAATCGAGCGTCACAGAGCGTCACGCCGCTGAAATACGGCGTCACCGATTTGCAAAAGAGGAAGTTCTGTGGCCTCAAGAGGGCCGCTTAACCGAGCTTTTCGGCAAGCTCCAGCCAGGCCATCTCCAACTCGTCAGCCTCAGCTTCGATGTTTGAGATTTCCGTCATCTTGTTGCCGAGCGCGACGTAGTCACCCTGGTCCATGTCAGCCAAACCCGCACGGGCCGTCTGTGCCTGTGTGCGCAACTTCTGGAAGCGACGCTCGAGCGACGCCATCTCTTTCTCCGCCTCGCGCGCTTCCTTGCCCGACAGCGCGGGCGTCGCGGGAGTCGTGACGGATGCGGATGCGGAACTACTGGTTCCGGAACCAGGGACGGCGGATCCAGCACGGTCTTCGGCAGCACGTAGCTTCAGATATTCGTCAACACCGTTGGGCAAGTGGCGCAGGCGCTGCCCGAGGATCGCATATTGCTGGTCGGTGACGCGCTCGAGGAAGTAGCGGTCGTGCGACACCACGATGAGGGTGCCGGGCCACGAGTCGAGCAGGTCTTCGAGCGCGGCGAGCATGTCGGTGTCGAGGTCGTTTGTCGGCTCGTCGAGGATCAGCACGTTCGGCTGGTCAAGCAGAATCAGCAGCAGCTGCAAGCGACGCTTCTGACCACCCGAAAGATCCTTTACCGGCGTCGACAGCTGGGCGCTCGAGAAGCCCATGCGCTCCAGCAACTGGCCGGGCGACAACTCGGTCGCCTTCGACCCGGTGCCGAACGTGTAGGTCATCCGCAACCCGCTGATGACGACGCGCACCGGGTCGTTCAGGTGCGGGTCAAGCTCATCCATGCGCTGCGTGAGCGTGCGCACCTGTACCGTCTTGCCCCGCTTAACGGAACCTGCGGTCGGCTTCGTGGTTCCGGAAATCAGACCCAGCAGGGTCGACTTTCCGGCACCGTTGACACCGAGAATGCCGGTGCGTTCCCCCGGCGCGAGACGCCACTCGATGTCGCGCAGCACGGTCTTGTCGCCAAAGCTGACGCCGGCGTCGATCAGGTCAACGACGTCTTTGCCGAGTCGCGACACCGACAGCGACGCGAGTTCGGTCTTGTTACGAATCTCCGGCACATCGGCGATGAGCTCGTTGGCCGCATCGATGCGGAACTTCGGCTTCGACGTGCGCGCGGGTGCGCCGCGGCGCAGCCACGCGAGCTCCTTGCGGGCGAGGTTCTGACGCTTCGCCTCGACGGTCGCGGCCTGGCGATCACGCTCGACGCGCTGCAAAATGTACGCCGCGTAGCCGCCCTCGAAGGGCTCGACAATGCGGTCGTGGACTTCCCACGTGTAGTTGGCAACCTCATCAAGGAACCAGCGGTCGTGCGTCACGATCAGCAGGCCACCAGAGTTCGCGGGCCAGCGACGCTTGAGGTGCTCGGCGAGCCACGCGATCGCTTCGACGTCGAGGTGGTTCGTGGGCTCATCGAGGAACATCACATCGTGGTCGCCGCTAAGCAAGTGCGCCAGCGCGACACGACGACGCTGACCACCGGACAGATCGCCGATACGCGCGTTCCACTCAATTCCGCGCAGCAGGCCCGCGATGACATCGCGAATGCGGGCGTCACCGGCCCACTCGTATTCGGGGCGTTCGCCGACGACTGCGTTGCTCACGGTGTCGTCGTCGTCGAGCTCATCCTGCTGGGTGAGCACGCCAATACGTACGCCACCGCGAACGGTCACGCGGCCGCTGTCAGGCTCGAGAACGCCGGCGAGCATCGCCAGCAGGCTCGACTTACCGTCGCCGTTACGACCAACGATGCCGATACGGTCGCCTTCGTTGATGCCGAGGGTGACGGAGTCGAACACGACTTTGGTCGGGAATTCTAGGTGGAGGGCTTCAGCCCCAAGCAAGTGCGCCATCCCTCTCAGCTTATCGCCGAGACCTGAGCGAACCCCTCGCAGCTACACCGCCGAAATGATGCGTGCGCCCGGCACCGGGCCGTGCGCGTGGAAGCTGTCGTAACCCGCCGCGATCATCGCGACCTGAACGTCGAGCGCCGACTCCGGGTTCGCGCACAACAGCGCGATCGTCGGGCCCGAACCCGACACGATTCCAGCAAGCGCGCCCTCGTGCAGGCCCAGTTCAATCACGGCCGCCAGCTCGGGCCGCAGCATTAGCGCAGCCTGTTGCAGGTCGTTGTGTAGCGCATCGGCCAATCGCACCGGGTCGCCAGCACGCAACGCGTGAAACAGATCGGCATCTAGGTGTGGCTGCACCGGAACCACGGGAAGATCGGCGCGCAGGCGCTCACGAATCGCATCGAGTTCGCCATAGACGCGCGGCGTCGACAGCCCCTCATCATTCGTGACGAGCACCCAGTCGAACCGCCCCTGCGAAAGCATGGGGCTCAGTTCGTCACCACGCCCGGTTCCCATCGCCGTGCCGCCGTGCAGACTGAATGGCACATCCGCGCCGAGTTCTGCCGCGAGCGCGTGCAGTTCGGCGGGCGACAGGTTCGTGCCCCACAGTGCGTCGCACGCGACGAGCGCGGCTGCCGCGTCAGCGGAACCACCACCCATGCCACCAGCAACCGGAACGCCCTTGTGAATGCTGAGGTGCACGCCTTCGGTCACACCGGTGCGCTCCTGCAGCAGGAGCGCCGCCTTGTAAGCCAAATTCGATTCGTCCAGCGGCACGCCCGCGTAATCAACGGTTCCGCTCACCGACAGTGAGATGCCATCAGCCCGCGTCGCGGTGATCTCTTCGGTGAGCGAAAGCGCTTGAAAGGCGGTTGCGAGCTCGTGGTAGCCATCTTCCTGTAGCTCACCGACGGCAAGCACGAGGTTGACCTTGCCGGGCGCGCGAACGCGCACGGCTACGGGAGTCGGCTCGCTGGTCACAGGTCTGAAGACACCGCCCACTTGTTGACGTCGATCGAGTCGCTCAGTGCGTCAATCGCGGCGAGCTCGACGGCGTCAAACGGCGCACTGTCGAGAGCCTTGATGTTTTCGTCGAGCTGCGACGGACGCGACGCACCGATCAGCGCGGACGACACCACGGGGTTGCGCAGAACCCACTGCAGCGCCATCTGGGCGAGGCTCTGGCCGCGCTCCTGCGCGATGGCGTTGAGCGCGCGCAGCGCGTCGCGGCCCTCTTCGGAGATGTCGTCGGGCAGGGATCCGCGCTTCACGTTGCGGTCTGCCAGACCGGTACCAAGGTACTTGTCGGTGAGGTAGCCCTGCGCGAGCGGCGTGAAGGCGATGGCGCCCATGCCCTCGGCCTCAAGCGTCTCCGTGAGACCGCCCTCGACCCAGCGGTTCAAAATCGAGTACGACGGCTGGTGGATGACGAGGGGCGTGCCGAGCGAGCGGGCAACGGCCTTCGCCTCGGCCGTGCGCTCAGCGGAGTACGATGAAATACCGACGTACAGCGCCTTGCCCTGACGCACGAGTGTGTCGAGAGCACCAATGGTCTCTTCGACCGGGGTGTCCGGGTCGACGCGGTGCGAGTAGAAGATGTCGACGTAGTCGAGGCCCATGCGTGTCAGCGATGCCTCAGCGCTCGACAGAATGTACTTGCGCGAGCCAAAGTCGCCGTGCGGGCCCTGCCACATGTCCCAACCGGCCTTCGACGAAATGATGAGCTCGTCGCGGTACGGGGCGAAGTCTTCGCGCATCATGCGACCGAAGTTGGTTTCTGCGGAACCATAGGGCGGGCCGTAGTTGTTGGCCAGGTCGAAGTGCAAAATACCGTTGTCGAACGCGTGGCGCAGCAGCGCGCGCTGGTTGTCGAACGGAACGTTGTCGCCGAAGTTCCACCACAGTCCGAGCGAAATCAGCGGCAAGTAGAGGCCACTGTTGCCGACGCGGCGGTAGTCGGTGTTGTTGAAGCGCCCCTCGGCTGCGACGTATGGGCGGTGCGTGTCGGGCGTGCTCAGATTGAGGCGAGGATGCGTCATGTTCCCACCGTAGCGTGGGCGTCACTCAAGTGAAACGCGGCCGCGTCGTGTCGCTTCGTTCGCGTTACGCGATCGTGCGCGCGATGCGCAGATAGTCGTGCACCGTGAGCTGTTCACCACGAAGCGTCGGGTCAACGCCGGCGCGTTCGAGCACCTCGCTGGAAGCCGCAGCGGAACCACCGAGCAGTGACGAAAGCGCCTGACGGAGCATCTTGCGGCGCTGCTGGAATGCGGCATCAACGATCGTGAACGTTGCCTTGCGTTCCTCTTCGGTGCCGAGCGTGTCGCCCGAGCGCTGGAAGCCGACCAGCACCGAGTCAACGTTGGGTACCGGCCAGAACACCTGACGAGACACGTTGCCCGCGAGCTTCCAGTCGCCATACCAGGCGGCCTTGACGCTGGGCGAACCGTAGGTCTTTGACCCGGGAGGGGCCGCGAGCCGCTCGCCGACCTCGGCCTGCACCATCACAACACCACGGTCGAGTGTCGGGAACGTCTCCATGAAGTGCAGCAACACCGGAACCGACACGTTGTACGGCAGGTTTGCGACGAGCACGGTGGGCTCGCCCGGCAACGCGGTGACCTTGAGCGCATCGTTCTGGATGATCTGGAGGGCGCCTTCCGGCACCTGGTGCTCGGCAGCGGTCTGCGGTAAGCGCGCAGCGAGACGCGGGTCAATCTCGACGGCCGTCACTGTCGCGCCGGTTTCGAGAATCGCAAGGGTCAGCGAGCCCAGGCCCGGGCCGACCTCAACGACGCGTTCGCCGGCTTCGACTCGTGCAACCTGCACGATGCGTCGCACCGTATTGGCGTCAACCACGAAGTTCTGGCCCCACTTTCTGGTGGGGGTGACGTCAAGCTCGGCGGCGAGGCGACGGATTTCGGAAGCACCGAGAAGAGTGACGGTCATGGTTCCATTCTCGCGCATACCGCGCCCCTTCACTTTCAGGTGCTTTTCTCGGGCGTCACACGCAGACGAGAAGTTCAGAATCCATACAAATTGTTCGCACATTCTCATAAGATCGACCGGTGGCTTCCCCCGGTGAAATGATTGCGCCCGCACGGCTCGGGCGGGACTTTCGCTGGCTTTTGGCGTCGTCGTGGACGAGCAACATCGGCGATGGCATCGCCCTCGCCGCCGCTCCCCTGCTGATCGCATCGATGACGTCGTCGCCGATTCTGGTGGCGTCAGGAGCAATCCTGCAGTTTCTCCCGTGGTTGCTCTTTGGCCTTCATGCGGGCGCGATCGCCGACCGTCTGAATCGCCGCATGCTCGTGATCGCCGGTAACGCGTTGCGTGGTGTCGTGATCCTCGGCCTCGTGATCTTCCTCATCACCGGCACCGCCAACATCGCGATCGTGCTGGCTGCCGCGTTCATCTACGGCACAGCAGAAGTCTTCGTTGATACCTCGGCGCAAACCCTGTTGCCGATGATGGTCAAGAGTGAAGACCTCGGCGTCGGTAATACGCGCCTGCAAGCCGGATACCTCGTCGCCAACCAGTTCGCGGGCCCGCCGCTGGGCGCCTTCCTGTTCGCGATCGGGTCGTTCTGGCCGTTCCTGTTGCAGGTGCTGTGCGTGTTGCTCGCCCTGACCCTCATTTCACGCATCCCCGACACCAAGCCGACGCGCGACCCGGATAAACACCAGGCCGTTCATACCGACATCGCCGAAGGCTTGCGCTGGCTCGGCAAGAACAAGCCGGTACGCACACTCGTCATCATCATCCTGACGTTCAACGTGACGTGGGCTGCACCCTGGGGCGTGCTCGTGCTGTACGCGACCGAGCACCTCAATATGGGCGCCGTGGGATACGGCTTCCTTACTTCCGCTGCGGCGATTGGCGGCCTACTCGCGTCGCTCAGCTTCGGCTGGCTGGAAAAGCGCTTCTCGTTCGCGCCCCTGATGCGCATTTGCCTCACGTGCGAAGTGCTCATGCACCTGTCATTCGCGCTCACCACGAACGGCGTCGTCGCCCTCGTGATCATGTTCTTCTTTGGCGTCTATGCGTTCCTCTGGGGAACGATCTCCACCACCGTGCGCCAGCGCCTGGTTCCGCGTGAACTCCAGGGCCGCATCGCATCCGTCAATATGGTCGGCGTGTTCGGCGGCCTCGTGATCGGGCAAGCCCTCGGCGGTGTGATCGCGCAGGTATGGGGCCCGACCGCACCGTGGTGGTTCGCGTTCGCTGGTGCCGCGATTACACTCGCGCTGGTGTGGAAGCCGATCTCCTCGATCATCGCCGCCCGCCCCGTCACCGATCACCCACAAGACGATGACCCCAACGTCGCACCAGGAGCACCGCTCGCCGTCTAGCTGTACTGACCTCGACCGTTGTTGATTCGGTCGATGGGGGTCTTGCCTCTGATGCCGAGGTGGTGCC
>CANNEP010000017.1 GCA_947503655.1 uncultured Microbacterium sp. | reverse complement strand
CTACGCTGACCAAGAATCAGCCCAACCGGCCCTTGCCGGACAAGGCTCCCGATAGGAACGAAAGTCAGGCCGATTCAGCCCACGCCCTACGAACGGGCAGACTCGGAGTGGTTTGTCGAGCACGCTGGTGTAGCGGCGCGGGATGACCGCGCGCGGAACTGGGTGGTTCGCACTGCCGGGCGCGTGTTGGGAGTCGTGTCGTTGACGCGATCGACACCTGACACCGCAGAGCTCGGGTTCTGGATCATCGCAGACGCACGACGCCAGGGGTATATGGCTGAGGCGGCGGCCGCGGTCATCGACGACGGCTTCGCCATCGACGGCATGCGCCTGGATCGCATCGAATGGAACGGCGCGGTCGGCAACACGGCGTCGGCGCGAACGGCCCGTGCGCTCGGCTTTCAGTACGAGGGCCTGCGGCGCGGCGCCATGCTGACATCGCGCGGGCGCTGTGACGCGTGGGTCGCCGGCCTCCTCTTCACCGACCCCCGCAAACGCACCCCCTGGCCTGTCCTCCCCCGCTGAGATTGGGGCATAGCGCTCACTGGGCGGGCGTGGCATCATGGCCGCATGCCGGAGATGCCGGAGGTTCAAGGGCTCGCAGACTTTCTTGCGACGCGGTTACGCGGTGTGAGCATCGCGCGTGTGAATCTGGCGGCCATCGCCGCTCTGAAAACGTTCGATCCGCCGCTCGAGGCGATTCGTGGTTCCGTCGTCCGTGATGTCACCCGGCATGGCAAGTTCGTCGATATCTCGCTATTCAGCCCTGACGAAGACCTACACCTGATCTTTCACCTCGCCAAGGCGGGTTGGTTGCGCTTTGCCGACGAAATCTCCCCCGCCGTCATCAAGCCGGGAAAGACGCCGATCGCACTGCGCGTCGTGTTTGCCGATGGTTCGGGTTTTGATTTGACGGAGGCCGGAACCAAGAAATCGTTGGCAGTGTACGTCGTGCGCGATGCGCAGGTCGTGCCGGGCATCCGCACACTCGGTCCGGATCCGCTCGCCGCTGACTTCACGCGTGAAAGCCTCGCCTCAATTCTCAGCGGCAGACGCACCCAGATTAAGGGCGTGCTCCGAGACCAATCGTTGATCGCCGGTATCGGCAACGCGTACTCTGATGAGATTCTGCACGCGGCCCGTCTTTCGCCGTACGCGTCAGCTGCGAGCCTGGGTGACGACGACATCACAACGCTCTACGCTGCGATGCAAGACACTCTGCGCACGGCGATCGAGCATGCGTCGGGCAAACCACCGGCTGATCTCAAAGACGCCAAACGGGCGGGTTTCGCGGTTCACGCACGTACCGGCCAGCCGTGCCCGGTGTGCGCAGACACGGTGCGGAGCGTCTACTTCGCCGATCGCAGTCTCGAGTACTGCCCGTCGTGTCAGACCGGCGGCAAGATCCTCGCGGATCGCCGACTCTCGCTCCTGCTCAAGTAGCCAAAAACGCCAGTGGCGCATGCTCGAAAGCATGCGCCACTGGTGAATCGAGGTTTAGAGAACGTCGTCGTCGACCCAATCAAGGGTCTTCGAAACGGCCTTCTTCCAGTTGCGGTACAGGCGCTCGCGCTCCGCCTCGTCCATCTGTGCTTCCCAGCGCTTGTCTTCCTGCCAGTTGGCGCTCAGGTCGTCGAGCGACGACCAGAACCCAACGGCCAAACCGGCGGCGTACGCGGCGCCGAGCGCCGTCGTCTCAGCAACGACGGGGCGAACGACGGGAACGTTCAAGATGTCGGCCTGGAACTGCAACAACGTGTCATTTGCCGTGGCACCGCCATCAACACGAAGCTCGGTCAGGTCGACACCGGCGTCAGCGTTGACCGCCTCCAGCACGTCGCGTGTTTGGTACGCGATCGACTCAAGCGCGGCTCGCGCGATGTGGTGCTTGTTTACGTAGCGAGTGAGTCCAACAATCGCGCCGCGAGCGTCCGGTCGCCAATACGGTGCGAACAGACCCGAGAACGCCGGCACAATGTACGCGCCACCGTTGTCTTCAACCTTGTCGGCCAGGTCTTGCACTTCGGCTGCCGAAGAGATCAAACCGAGGTTGTCGCGCAACCACTGCACGAGCGAACCCGATACGGCGATCGAACCTTCCAGCGCGTAGTGCGCTGGCTGGTCGCCAAGCTTGTAACCAACCGTCGTCAACAGGCCGTTTTCGGACTGCACGATCTCTTCCCCGGTGTTGAAGATCAGGAAGTTACCCGTGCCGTAGGTGTTCTTTGCTTCGCCCTTGGCAAAAGCTGCCTGACCGAAGGTCGCGGCTTGCTGGTCTCCGAGGATTCCGGCGATGGGTGTTTCGCGCAGGAGGCTGTGCTGCTCGGCGACACCGTACACCTCAGAGGACGACTTGATCTCCGGTAGCATCGACTTCGGAACACCAAAGATGCCGAGGATTTCTTCGTCCCACTGCAGGGTCTTGAGGTCCATGAACATCGTGCGGGATGCGTTCGTGACATCGGTCGCGTGGACGCCGCCGTCGACACCGCCGGTCAGGTTCCACAGCACCCACGTATCGGTGGTGCCGAAGAGCAGGTCGCCAGCCTCGGCAGCTTCGCGGGCACCCTCAACGTTGTCGAGTACCCACACAATCTTCGTGCCGGAGAAGTAGGTCGCAAGCGGTAGTCCGACGCGCTCCTTGAAACGGTCCACGCCGCCGGCAACTGACAACGCGTCGACGATGTCTTGCGTGCGGGTGTCTTGCCAGACGATGGCGTTGTAGACCGGCTGACCGGTGTGCTTGTTCCATACCACCGCGGTCTCGCGCTGGTTGGTGATGCCAATCGCTGCGATGTCGTGGCGGGTCAGATTTGCCTTCGACAGCGCCTGGCCGATGGCCTCGCGGGTGTTGTCCCAGATTTCGACGGGGTTGTGCTCAACCCATCCCGCACGCGGGAAAATCTGTTCATGCTCCAACTGACCGGTCGAGATGATCGAACCGCTCCGGTCGAAAATGATGGCGCGACTCGAGGTCGTGCCCTGATCAATTGCAAGTACGTAGTCAGACATCAGTGACTCCATTGTTTCTGTGTTTTAGAAGAGCGCTCATGCGCCCAGGACGGGCAGAAGTACGGGTGCGAGCAGACCGGCACCCACACCACCGATGATCGGACCAACAACCGGCACCCAGGAGTACGACCAGTCGCTGGAGCCCTTGCCCTTGATCGGAAGGATCGCGTGAATGATACGCGGCCCCAGGTCACGTGCCGGGTTGATTGCATAGCCGGTGGGGCCACCGAGGGAAGCACCAATACCAACGATCAGGAGCGCAACGGGAAGAGCGCCCATCGCAGCCATACCGCCGCCGTTACCAAACGCGATAACCACAAACACCAGCACGAACGTGCCCAGCGCCTCGGTAACAACATTCCACCCGTACTTGCGGATGCCAGGACCGGTCGAGAAAACGCCGAGCTTGTTGGCCGGGTCTTCCTCCGCGTCGAAGTGTTCCTTGTATGCAAGCCACGTGAGCACGGCACCGATCATCGCACCAATGAGCTGCGCCGCAATGTAGGCAAGGATTGTGGTGACGTTAACGGCAACGCCCGGAGCAAACTCCTGCGCTCCGCTAGCTACCAAGCCCAAAGTCACTGCCGGGTTGAGGTGCGCGCCGGAGTTGTACGACACCGCGACACCGGCGAAGACGGCCAGACCCCAACCAAAGTTGATGAGGAGGAATCCACCCCCAAATCCCTTGGTCTTGGTGAGCACAACGTTGGCCACCACGCCGCCACCGAGGAGAAGCAGCATCGCTGTTCCCACAATTTCCGCAAGGAACGCCGTTCCCAGATTGTCCACATTGACCTTCTTTCATTCACGACGGCCATCTCCTTGATGACCGCGGCGGCACCCCGTGCCATCTTGCTCCCCACTTGCGGGGCGCAAAGGCTATGTTCTCGCGTGACGAGAAACTTCATTCAGATCGATACCGTGCACATCCGACGGCGTTCGAACCGCATGGTTGATCTCATTGGCGCGAGTATGCTCGCTCCAGCCCAAAACCTCTCCGACGATGTCGGCGAGTTCTGTAAGAACGTCTCCCGTCATCGCCCCGACAAAAGCGATCGAGGTTCGGCGCAAAAACATGTCGTCCAGTCGCACGACGAGCTCGTTGCGCGCCAGCCATTTGATCTCACCCGTCGAGTAAGCCGGCAGGCTTCGCAACGGACGATCTTCGTCGCCCAATTCTTCGATAATGCGTGCCGCGCGCGTGCCGTAACGCTCCAGCAGGGCATCAGCTCGTTCGTAGGTGAGATCGCCTCGATGGTTCTCAACCCATGCCGTCCGCGTTGCGGGACTCGTGGGATATCCGTAGCCGCCGCCGATGGCAACTCTCTCGGTCGAGCGCACACGCCTCCGCCCGATAATCTCCAGCGCCTCGTTCGCGATGTGCTCGCTGAGTGCACGGAAAGTTGTCCATTTTCCGCCCACCAGGCTCAATTGCGTGGTGCCGGGCAGCTGCGGGAGTTCGGTGCGCTCGATGCGGTAGTCGCGAGAGACAAAGCCCGGAGCCTCATCGTCGTGACGAGGCAACGGTCGCACGCCTGAAAACCGGAAGACGATGTGCTCGCGATCAATCGCAATCGAGGGGTAAACGTGCTTGACGAGATCGAAGAAGTAGTCGATCTCCTCTGGCGTGCACCGAATCGGCTGATCCATGTCGTGCTCAAGATCAGTGGTTCCGACCATAACCCGACCCTTCAGCGGGTAGATCAGAACGATGCGGCCATCTTCGTGCTCGAAGAACAGCTCGCGCCCCGCGGTTGCCTGATAGAGCTCGGGGTGGTCCAGCACGATGTGCGACCCCTTCGTTCCGCCCATGAACCGCGTCTTCGTGCCGAGAGCCATATTCGTCTTGTCCGTCCACGGACCGGACGTATTGATGACCACGTCCGCACTGATAGCAAATTCCTCGCCCGTGCGATGATCGCGCACCATGATGCCATCAGCGTTCGCCCCGACAGCCTCCAAGTAGTTGGCTGCACGCGCGTGAGGGCCCTGGCTCAGGCCATCGTGGATGACATCGAGCGCGAGCCGCTCTGGGTCATGCATGGAGGCATCGTAGTAGGTCGCGGTGTACTTGACGTCGGCGTTCAGCGCGGGCATCGCGGCAAGCGACTTGCGGCGGCCGACGAACTTGTGGCGTGGAACCGCACCACCGTCGCGCGAGAACGTGTCATAAATCATGAGCCCGGTTTTGATGAGCAACGCACCGCGCTCCGTCGGCTTGCCAGACTTGTGGGTCAGGAATCGCAACGGTGCCGAGAGTATGCCGGAGAACGTCGAGAAGATGGGAACCGTCGTTTGCAGCGGTCGCACATAGTGCGGTGCAATGCGAAGCAGGCGGTTGCGCTCGGCGACCGACTCTTTCACCAAACGGAATTCGCCGTTCTCGAGGTATCGAATACCGCCGTGGATCATGTGGCTCGAGGCGCTTGAGGCTCCCGAGACAAAGTCGCCGCGCTCGATCAGAACCACATCGATACCCTGCATAGCCAGGTCACGGAAAGTTCCCGCTCCGTTAATTCCGGCGCCGATGATCAATACGGTCGTGTGCGGTCGCTCGGCAATGGATCGAACCGAGTCGCGTGGTGTCTCCTGCTTACGTGCCACGTTCTAGACCTCCCGTGAGATGGCTTTCGTTCTAGAATCCTTGACTAACGATGAACAGCGTTGCAAGCCCCATGCACATATGTTCAATTACACGAGACTTGGTGGAAAAAGAGTGTCCGATTCGGTAATGAGCGATCGGCGGCGCGATGCCCTCCGCGCTGCGCACCTCTACTACGTCCAGAGCCTTACAATGGAGGCCATCGCGACGGAGCTGCGGGTATCGCGTTCGTCGGTATCACGATTGCTGGCGCACGCTCGAGATTCCGGTCTGGTGCGCATCACCTTGCATGATCCAGAAGAAGCCCCCGCGACCATCGCCGCACGTGTCGCGCAACGCTTCGATATCACCGTTCATATAGTTCCGGTGTCACAAGTGACCAGCGACATCGAGCGCTTACGGCGCGTTGCGTTGGCGTCTGCCAGCACGATTGGGACGCTCGTGGAATCTAACCAGAAAGTTGGTCTGGCCTGGGGCTCGACGCTCAATGCGGTCTCTCGCGCTTTGGTTCCGCAGTCAACGACCGGAACCGTCTTCGTGCAACTCAACGGATCAGGAAACATCGGCGCTGAAGGCCTCGCCTATTCGTCAGACATGTTGCGACGTTTTGCCGACGCATTCGATGCCCGCGTCGAACAGTTCCCGGTTCCCGCGTTCTTCGATGACCCTCGCACTCGAGAGGCCTTCTGGAGAGAGCGCACTACTCGGCGCGTTCTTCACCTACAAGCACGACTCGACGTCGCAATTTTCAGCGTCGGGTCACCCACCGCTGAGGTTCCATCGCACGTGTACCACGGCGAGTATCTCGATCGAAACGATTACCAGTCGTTGATGAATGACGATGTCGTGGGCGACATCGCTACGGTTTTCTACCGGGCCGATGGCTCAACGAACAACATCACCCTCAATGAGCGTGGAACCGGCCCTGACTTTCGAGTGCTCCGGCGCACGCCCCGGCGGGTCTGCATCGTTTCCGGGTCGGCAAAGATTACGAGCCTGCTCGGCGCGCTCGCCGCCGGCATGGTGACTGATCTCATCATTGATGAGTCGTCAGCGAGCGCTCTGTTGCGCGCCAGCGAATGAACACCGCTCGTGCGGTACCGTACATGTTCGCGAAATATGGGAATACCTCGAGATTCGAACCGTTGAATACACTCAGCAGTGTGTTGCCCCGTCTCTCGGCGCGAGTTTGGCACGCGACAGACAGTAACGAGGATCCGTGAATTTTTCGGCCGCAGAAGACGCCGCCATGGCGCAGGCGCTGTCGCTCGCGCTCAACGGGCCCCGCGGCATCAACCCGCAGGTCGGAGCTGTCATTCTCTCCCCCGCGGGCGGCGTGCTCGCGACCGGCTGGCACCGTGGCAGCGGCACCCCGCATGCCGAAGTCGACGCGCTGTCTCAGCTCACACCCGAGCAGACGCGCGGGGCGACGGCGGTCGTAACGCTCGAGCCGTGCAATCACACCGGCCGCACCGGCCCCTGCGCACTCGCCCTGATCGATGCGGGCATCGCACGCGTCGTCTACGCCACGAGCGACCCGGGCGCGGTCTCCGGCGGCGGCGCTGAGCGCCTGCACGACGCTGGCGTTGACGTTGTACGCGGTCTTCGTGAAGACGAAGCACTCGCTCTCATAGACTCCTGGCTCACGCGCTCCCGCCTAGCCCGCCCGCACGTCACCGTGAAGTGGGCGCAGACGCTCGACGGTCGTGCCGCCGCCGCCGACGGTACGAGTCAATGGATGACCGGCCCGGTTGCCCGCGCCGACGTGCATCGGCGACGGGCTGAGGCAGATGCCATCGTGGCGGGCATCGGAACCATCCTGCGCGATGATGCGGCGCTCACGGCACGAGATGGTGACGAACTACTCTCCCAGCAGCCGCAACCGGTCGTTGTCGGCCGCCGCGAGGTTCCGCTCTCCGCGCGCGTGCGCCAGCACCCGCGCGAGCTGATTCAGATTCGCGAGCACGACCCGGCCACAATTCTCGCGGACCTTCACGAGCGTGGCATTCATCGCGTGTTTATCGAGGGCGGCCCAACCGTCGCAAGCGCCTTCTTGCAGGCCGGTCTAGTCGACGAACTCTTGGTTTATGTGGCCCCCGCGTTGCTCGGCGGGCCCCGCGTCGCGCTCGACGATATCGGCATCACGACGATGGCTGACATCATGCGTTTCGCTCAGCCCGAGATCACGCTGCTGGGTGACGATATTCTGATACGTGTGACCCGTGAGGCGAGTACTGATGGTTCCGATTAAACGCTGCACCATCCTCGCACTCCCCCACTCCCTTCGTTTTAAAGGAGGCTCACTGTGAGCCTGTCCCCCATCTCTGACGCCCTGGCCGCACTCCGTGCTGGCACGCCGGTCATTGTCATCGACGACGAACTCCGTGATTCCGAGGGCAGCGTCGTACTCGCCGCCGAAACAGCAACCGGCGACATGCTTGCCTCCATGGGGCACTGGATGGGTGGCTTGATTGGCCTGCCGGTCTGCCCTAAGCGCGCCGCGCTGTTGCAGCTCACCCCGACGTCGCCATCGCTCGCCCCGGCCGCCGGTGCTGACGCTGACATTCGCGCCAACGCATTGCGCGAGATCGCTTCGTCTGCTGGCGCCCTCGAACACCGCCCGTGGTACTTCGTGCCGCTCATCGCCGCCGAGGGTGGCGTCACAGCTCGAGCGGGCCACACCGAAGCAACTGTTGACCTTCTGAAGCTTGCGGGCCTGGCCCCCGTCGGCGCCCTCGCCGAGCTCGTCGCGCGCGACGGCCAAACGCTGCGCCCCGATGAGCTCGAAGACCTCTCGACAGAGCGCGGCTGGCCGCTCATCTCCATCGCCGAGCTTGTGAAGTACCAGGTGCAGCACGCCACCGATGGCCGGGAGCCCGCCCCGCGCGCACGCCGTGTTTCGCTGCGTGCGGAGGCCACGGTTCCGACCAATCACGGCACGTTCCGCTTCCTCGCGTTCAAAGACCACATCACCGGCATGGATCACCTCGCAATCGTGTCGGGTGAGCTCACCGACACCGCGCTCGTGCGGGTGCACTCGGAGTGCCTCACCGGTGAAGCGTTCGGCTCGCAAAAGTGCGAGTGCGGCCCCCAGCTCGACGCCGCTCTCCAGGCCATCGACGCTGAGGGTGGTGTCGTGATCTACATGCGCGGCCACGAGGGTCGCGGTATCGGTCTCATCAACAAGCTCCGCGCCTACAGCCTGCAAGAAAAGGGCCTCGACACCCTCGACGCGAACCTCGCACTGGGCTTGCCCGCCGACGCGCGCGACTACGGAGCCGCAGCAGCGATGCTGCAAGATCTCGGCGTCACGAATGTGCGTCTCCTCACGAACAACTCCAACAAGGTGGCCCAGCTGACGACCCTCGGCGTCACCGTCGTGGAGCAGGTTCCGCTCGTCGTCGGCGTCGGCCCCAACAACCACGGCTACCTCGAGACCAAGCGCGACCGCATGGGTCACATCATCGCCGACGGTCGTCTGGAAGCCGCGATGGCCCAGACGCCGCCGAGCGATGTGCACTAAACGACCTACCTGCGCGTTGCGCACCGCCAGACAGGAGTAGGGTGGATAGGTCGTCGGCCACAAACCGACGCTGAGGTGACGCAGTGTTGAGCCGCCAGGCACAACACCCCTGTGTCTGAGGTTCCCCTTCACCGCCGCATCTGACGCAGACGCGCACTGCCCATTCAAAGAGGAATCATGTCTACGACATCCACAGCACCCGCGAACTCTCGCTCCCGCGTCATCACGGCGAGCTTGATCGGCACCACGATCGAGTTCTACGACTTCTACGCCTACGCGACGGCAGCCGTTTTGGTCTTCCCCGTCTTGTTCTTCCCCAGCTCTGACCCGACCGCATCACTATTGGCTTCGTTCGCGGTGTTCGGCGCGGCGATGGTCGCTCGCCCCATCGGTGCCGTCGTCTACGGTCACTTCGGCGACAAGTACGGCCGCAAGGCCACGCTCGTAGCGTCGCTACTGACGATGGGTATCGCGACCTTCCTCATCGGATGCCTCCCCACGATTAACGCGATCGGCTTCTGGGCTCCCGCACTCCTGCTCGTGCTCCGCCTCGCCCAGGGCTTCGCACTCGGTGGCGAATGGTCGGGTGCAGCGCTCGTGGCAACGGAAAATGCGCCGGCAGGTAAGCGTGCGTGGTACGGAACCTTCCCGCAGTTGGGTGCGCCGCTCGGCTTCATCATCGCCAACGGTTTGTTCTTGTTCATCAACTTCGCACTGCCGGCCGAAGACCCGTCGCAGAAGTCTGACGCCTTCCTCGAGTGGGGCTGGCGCGTGCCGTTCTGGTTCAGCGCCGTCATGGTGATCGTGGGGCTGTGGGTACGACTTAAGCTCGTCGAGTCTGACGCCTTCAAGAACGCGGAGTCGAGGGGAACCATCCGCAAGCTTCCGGTGCTCGAAGCGTTCCGCAAATACTGGTGGCAGATGATCCTGGGCACGTTCCTGATGCTCGCGACGTACGTGCTGTTCTACCTCATGACTAACTTCACGCTGACGTTCGGCACGAAGCCGCAGACGCTGCCCGAGGGCGCTGACCCGTCAACATTCGTTCCTGGTCAGGGCTTCGCGTACACCGACTTCGTGATCATGCAGATCGTCGGTGTCGTGTTCTTCGGTATCTTCACCATGATCTCCGGCCCGCTGGCCGACCGCTTCGGCCGTCGCAAGACGCTGATCTGGGTAACGGCGGCGATCGTGCTGTTCGGCTTCACGTTCTCGTTCTTCCTGATGCCGCGGGAAAACCCGGTGGGTGCCGGCACGTTCTGGATGACGCTCGCATTTTTGGTCATCGGCTTCACGCTGATGGGTCTCACGTTCGGCCCGATGGGCGCGCTGTTGCCTGAACTGTTCCCCACGAATGTTCGCTACACGGGCTCGGCCATCGCCTACAACGTGTCGTCGATTCTCGGTGCGGCACTCGCTCCGATCATCGCGCTGGCGCTGCTCAGCACCGGTGCGGGTAATCCGTGGCTTGTGGGCATCTACCTGTCGGTGATGGCGGTTCTGACGCTCATCGCCGCCATTCTGATGCGCGAGACGAAGGATTCCGACTACGCCGGCGACGCCGGCGAAATTGTGCCCGAACCGCTCCCCTAATCACAAACACGAAGGCGGGCTGTCACACACCGTGACAGCCCGCCTTGGTGTTTTCGCCTGCTCAGTCGAGGAACAGCGCGCGCAGTCGTTTCGTCGTGAAGACCAGACCGACCGCAATCATGACGACGTAGTACAGCACATGCCACAGCATGCCCACATGCACCGCACCGGTCGTGAGGCCACGGATGAGCTCAACACCGTGCCACAGCGGGAAGGCCTGGATGACGCCCTGCACCCACTCCGGATAGTTCGTGATCGGAAACAGGGTGGCCGAGAACAAGAACATCGGCAATAACACCATGGCGATCCAGTCCATGTGCTGGAAGGTCTTCATGTAGCTCGTCACCGCCATGCCGAGGCTCGCGAAGCCGAACGCGATCAGCAGCACGGCGGGCAGCGCCAGCACGGCCGTCCACGACAGGTTCAACCCGCCAACCTGCATGATGATCAGGAAGCCGCTCGCGTAGACGAGACCCCGCAGCATCGCATACATGATCTCGCCCAGGGCAACGTCCAGCGGGCCGAGAGATGTCGCTAACATGCCCTCGTAGAGCTTGCCGTAGTTGAGTTTGAAGAACACGTTCCACGTCGAGTCGTAGATCGCCCCGTTCATCGCGCTGACGGCGAGCAGCGCGGGCGCAATGAACGCCGCGTAGCTCACCTCGGTGCCGTCGGCGAGCGTGATCGCGTTGATCATGCCACCGAGCCCGATGCCGAGCGACAGCAGGTAGAACACCGGCTCGAAGAAGCCCGACAGCACGACGGCCCAACTCGACGACCGTGCCGCGATCAGCCCCCGTTGTACGACGGCCAGCGGGTTGCCCGCCCACAGCGCGCGCACACTGCCAGCGCGGCGCGTGGTTCCGGAGTCTGTCACCGTCATTTCGCGAGCCTCCTCGCGAAAATGCGCCGTGCCATGAGGTAGCCGATGGCGCTCAGCAGCACGAGATAGCCGATGTGAATCCACATCATGCCGTCGCCGACGGGCTTGCCGTACATCGCCATGCGGCCGAGTTCAGACGCGTGCCAGAGCGGCGAAATCCAACCGATCCAGGCGAGCCACCAGTCAAGATTCGACAGCGGATAAAAGGTGCCCGAGAACAAGAACATCGGCATGAAGATGAATCGCTGCACGAGCGCGAACTGGCCCTTGTCATCTTCAATGCTTGCGGCGTAGGCCATGAGCGGCAGACCGAACGCGAGGCCGGCAAGCACGCCGGCACCGATCGCAAGCCACCCGGTCACTGGTGTCTCCACGCCGCCGAAAAGCCACACAATCACGTAATACGGAACCACGGCTGTGAGCACGCGTGCCATGGGAGCAAGCGCAACACCGGTGGCGATTTGCGCGCTGGAGATCGGCGATGCCGAGAAGCCATAGAAGTAGCGGCGCCACTTGAAACCGCTCATCACCGGGTACGTCATCTCTTCGGTGACCACGGCAACGGCAGCCGACGCGATGAGTGCCGGCGCGACGAACACGAGATAGCGCACGGCAATGTCACCGTCTTGAACGGGTGCCGAGATGATCGCGGCTAGGCCCAGCGCCAGACCAAACAGGTAAAGCAGGGGTTGGCCGAGGCCGCTCGCCACGATCGTCCATCCGTAGGCGCGCATGGCGCGAACCATGTGCTCGAAAACGTAATACCAACCGAGCGCCCGCGGCTTGCGCGCGGCGGCAATGGCCTCGGCGCGGAGCTCGTCGAGGCTCGGGTGCTGAACCGTCGTACTCATTCGATCAGCGATCTTCCGGTGAGGCGCAGGAAGACGTCTTCCAGGCTGGAACGACGCACGAGCGACGTGAGCGGGTGGTGTCCGAGCTCAACGATGCGATTCAGCGCCGAGTCGCCATCGTTCGTGTAGATCAGAATGCGGTCGGGCAGCACATCAACGCGGTCGCCGATGCCGTCGAGCTGTGGCGCGATCTCGGCATTCTTGTCAGAGCCAAAGCGCACCTCCAGCACCTCACGACTCGAGTATTCGCGAATGAGTGACGCGGGCGACCCCTCGGCCATGATCGCACCCTTGTCGACCACAATGAGGCGGTCGCACAACTGCTCCGCTTCATCCATATAGTGCGTTGTCAGTACCAGCGTGGTTCCGCGTTCTTTCAACCGGAACAGGCGATCCCACAGCACGTGACGCGCCTGAGGATCAAGACCCGTTGTCGGCTCGTCGAGCAGCAGAATGCGCGGGTCGTTGATGAGACCGCGGGCGATCGTCAGGCGGCGCTTCATGCCGCCTGAGAGGTGATCGACCTTGGCCTTCGCTTTGTCTTCGAGCTGCGCGAAGGCGAGCATCTCTTCGGCCTTGCGACGGCACTCGGCCCCGGAAAACCCGAAGTAGCGGCCGTACATATAGAGGTTTTCGCGAACGTTGAGTTCAGCATCGAGATTGTCAGCCTGCGGAACCACGCCGAGGCGAGAGCGGATCTCCGGGCCGTATTGATTGGGATCGAGACCGAGAATCTCAAGGTCGCCGGCCGTGCGGGTCGATACCGCCCCGATCATCTTCATCGTCGTCGATTTGCCGGCGCCGTTCGGGCCGAGAAGGCCAAAGGATTCGCCCGGGGCGACGTCGAAGGTGAGATCGTCAACCGCGACGAACTCAGGCTTACCCTTCACGGCGTAAGTCTTGCGCAGGTTCCGCGCTGAAATAACTGCTTCTGGCACGAGAAAAACCTACCAACCAGCGCCGACATTGGTAACGCAAATACCGCGCGCAGATGCGCATCACCGTCACCGTCGAGAGGGAAACTCCACGGCCCACCGGCCCGAGCAGACCCTAGAATATCGATGGGGATTTAAACGGGAGGAAATCATATTATGAGCAGCGTCCGAAAACTGACTCAGCGGGAACATGCGGTTTCCCCGCAGCACACCCGTGATCGCATGGTGGCCGATGCGCTCATTGCGGTGCAAACTCAACCGGGCATGACACTACTCGTCGACGGGCTTGCTGGCATGGGCAAGACATACCTTCTTCGCGCTCTCGGTAGTGCTGCCACGACCGCAAACTTTGGGCGGGTATCGTATGTGCGTGCCGACGAGATTGAAAGCGATGAGCCGTACAGTTTCATCGAGCGACTCGTCGAAAGCAGCGGTGTCGCCGACTGGCACTTTGTCCCTCAAGCGACGACGGAACCAATTGCGCTCGCACGCGAATGCGTCACACGGCTCACGCCCGAGACCGATGATTCGTCACACCTCATCATCATCGACGACGCGCACTGGATCGACTCCGAGTCACAACGCGTGCTGCGCTATCTCATTCCCCGTGTCACCCGGCGTCGAGTCACGCTCGCCTTCGGTGTACGCACCCCCTACGTTGATGATTCGTTTGGGGCTTTTCTCTCGAGACTCACCGCTGAAAACCCCGGCGATCTTCACTATGCGCTCGCGCCGCTCAAGGTAGCCGACGTTGCTGCCTATACCGCGGAACGATTAGGCGCAAGCATCTCGCCGGACATCGCACAATTTCTTCTTGCCGAGTCGAACGGAACCTTTTTTGCACTCGAAGGCATCCTGAGCGCTCTGACGGAAGCTGAGATCTCCCGGCTTCACTTGGGATGGGACACTCCCATCCGCACCCTCATTTCACACAGCAATGCTCTCCTGCGCCCGGTCACTAATCTCCCCGCGGAGGCACGCCGCGCAGTAGAAATCGTGTGCCTCGCCGGTCACGAAATTTCTGCCGATGCCGTCAACGCTACGGCTCATTTTCTCGGCGAAACAGTTGATCTCAATGCGGCCGTGAGCGCCGGGGTCCTTATCAACTCCGCGTTCGGAACCGCGACTTTGCCTCAACACGCGCTCCTCGCACAGGCAGTCAATGACACCGTCTCCCCGGAGCGGCGTCGCGCCATCCTCCGCGCCCTCGCGGGCGTGACGTCGGGCTATGCATCAGTGCGACACGCGCTCTTGGGCGCCGAAGAGTGGACACCGCAACTCCTCTCACACGTCGACCAGTTCGTTCACGATGCCGCACGGCGAGGCGCAACCGCGCACGCCACAGATGTGCTTCGTGTTGCTCTCGACCTCGCCGATAGCGCGGACATGCGCGCACACATTCTCGAGTCACTTGCACTCGTGCATTTGCAGGCGAAGACAGCCTTCCTGATGCTCGATCTCCTGCCCGAAATCGAGGAGCTTGAGTACACGCCGCTCCGCGAGCTCATCGTCATCGTTTTGGCGGCCCACAAGTTTCGTGAGCACGTGCCCATGGAACGCGCGCAACGGCTCCTGATGACGCCACCGCAGAGCGCCGATGACCACGCCGCAATCGGCTTCTTCGCTTTCATGATGGTGATTCTGACGATGCGGAGCCCCGATCGCGCAGCTGTGCCGCATCTCATTGCGCACGCGAAGAATCTCATCGCAAGCGGGCCACAGAGCGAGGCCGACCTGACTGACAAGAGGCTGGGTTGGATGATTGACCCCGACGGGAACACCGCCGTGCTCGACTCGTACCAGATGGTGCAAGACCAGTTCGCGACCCGGATCGATGCAGTCTCAGAAGCGCTCCCCCAGCTCACAGAACGGGTGAGGGCTCTGCCAGACAGCACCGCCAAGGTCGATGCCGCGGTGTCCATCGCAGGCGCTAAGCAATCCATCGGAGACATCGATGGTGCGCGCGAAATGGCTCAATTCAGCGTTGACCTTCTGGAGCGGGTCGGACAGCCCTGGGCAGCGAGCACTGCGCGCCTCATCCTCGGTGACTGCCTTGTTCTGCAGGGCTCCTATGGCGATGCCGCTGAACTGATGGCAGTGACGGAACAGGTCTCTTTCACAACCATGGACGTGGAGACCCGATTTACCTGGTCAGCGCTGAGAGTGTTCATCGCTGCCGTCATGGGCGGCGATAAGCCGGAGTTCTACCTCGAGCGAGCACGCCGCCAAAAGGACATTCCGTGGGAAGCATACGGCCCAGATCTATTGGTCATCGCGGAATGCGAACTCGCACGCGCCCGCGGCAACCACGAAGCTATTCTGGAAGCGAGCTCCAGCACCTGGGTCGGACGACTCGTCAACACACGGCACGGCTTCCTCACTTATCGCGTTAACGCGCTCATATCGACAGGCGCCTATGACGAGGCTCGCGAGCTCATCACACAGCTTGAGGGCTGGCAGGGCATGCGGTGGCATGAGGCCTGGGGCAGCCTGGACTGGCTTCGTGCCCGTCTCGCGCAGCACACCGGAGACGCCAAGACCGCGCGCTGGTATTTTGAATCCGCCGCCATGCAGAAGGACTTCCCGCTCCCGCACGCGCTGACCCTTGCAGATTTTGGTGCCTTTCTTCTGCAGCAGGGCGAGACGGAATTGGCGGTCAAAACACTCACCGCGAGCCATGCAGCTCTCAACGCCCTCGGCGCAAATAGCTACCTGCCGCGCGTCGCTTCGCTCCTTGCCAAGCACAGCCCCGTTGGCAATCCATCGGATGGGCCTGACCGTCTCCTCGCCCTGCTCACAGAACGAGAACAGCAGATTGTGCCGCACCTGATCAAGGGCCGCTCAAACAGCCAAATCGCAGAGTCGCTCGTCGTGTCGGTAACGACCGTGCGCACACATGTATCAAATATCCTCCGAAAGCTTCGGCTGACTTCGCGCGGCGAAGTGAGCCGGCGTTTCCGCGACGCGACGGATGCGAGCCCGTTCTCGTAGCAGGCAAGAACGTGGGGTCAGCCCAGCTTCGCGATTTCGTTGTGAAGCATTTCGAGAAGTTCTCCACGACTCGTCGCGCCCAGACGCCCGCGAATTCGCGCGACATGATGCTCAACGGTTTTAGGAGAAATGAATAGCTGTTCGCCAATCATGCGGTACCCGTGACCATCCAGAACGAGTCGCGCAACGTCGACTTCGCGGGCGGTGAGCGCGGAGGTTTGTGGAACGACCTTCGTGTGCCGCGCCTGGCTTCTGTCGACTTCACGCGCCAGCTGCATCATAGCCAGCGCCCCATCACGTTCGGGGTGTTGTAGGGCGGCATGGCCAGCCAACCGCGCCGCATCCCAGGTGTGGCCGTGACTCGCGAGAGCGCGTACGCTCACCTCGACAGCGTTATAGTCAATCTCATCGCGCAGAATGTTTAGCCAGGTGTTTCCTGCTTGGGCCAAGGTCGCGGCGTACGCACTCGCCGTGGCCGCCGTAGCGAGCGCGTTCGCCGGGGCGAGCAACATGGCTGTGTCGTTTGACTGAAATGCCGCCTGCACGGCATGCCAGTGAAATGGGGCTGACCAGGCAATAGGATCACCCGCCCGCGTCAACATCGCAGAAATGTCGTGGAAGATTTCTTGCGCCCGTTCTGGCTCGCGCATGCGCACGGCAGTCACCAGCATTTCGCCAACCGGCAGCAGGTCAAACAGGCTCATACTCATACCCAGTGTGAGCCCTCGAATTTCCTGCCAGGCATCTCGCAAGGCAGTGGCGTCGGCGCGACGTCGAGAAATACCAGCCATGAGGCACCAATAAAGAAGGTGCTCCCGCTCACCCAAGCCACGCGGTTCCGCAACGAGATCCGCGGCTTTTTCAGCCGCCGCGAGCTGCCCTTGCAACATCAACGCCCACCCCAAGAGCAATTGATGACGCGGGCGCGATGCGCTGCCGCCGAGGTCAGCGCCGAGGGCGCGCTCCAAGAACACTTGTGCGGTCTGCGGCTCGCCTCGCCCCATCGCAAGAATGGCGGCGAGGGCAGCAGGCGTCTCCGGGAGGAGGACCGAAGCACCCAACGGCACCAGTGTATGGACAGAGCGCGCAAGCATATCGATCGCGCCATGTCCATTAGCGCGCACGCTCGTGACGAGTGCCCGCGACAATTCCGCGAGACCCGCAGACAGGCTTGTCACGCCCCCAGCAGGCATCGCATCAGCCCACGCTAACGCCGCGACGGGGTCACCCTGCCCGAGCGTCGCGACGACAGCCCAAGCGGCATCGTGGCCGATCGATTCGCGACCCACGTGGGTGAGCAGTGCACTGGCGCGGTCAAGCCGCCCGCTGCGGATATATGCGCCTGCCGCGAGAACTGCAGCGGGTTGTGAAACGTCGCTAATGCGATTCGTGATCAGCCCATCTGTGAAGCCGAGAACTTGATCGGGTGAGCCCGAGAATGACGCATCCTGCGCGCGCCGCAGGAGCACCTCCTGCTCTGTCAACCGCAGCGATCGGGCCAATTGCATCACGGCGCCGCGCACTGCGGCATGATGCTCATCTTCTGCGAGTCTCCGAATCAGCATGGGCAGGAGCCGATGATCAGTGCATCCCGAATCTACGAGCGCGATGAGCACTCCGGAACGCGGGCTCGGTTGCGACAACAATTCGGCAAGCACCTGGTCATGTATTTCGCGGATGCGCTCCGCCGGAGCAGCGGCAATGATGCGTGGTGCGAGTTGGGTGCGCAACGACCCGGCGTATACGTACGCAGTGCCATCGCGCAGGAGCGACTTAATGTCGTCATGCACGTCGCGCTTCGGTCGTTCGAGACGTCGCGAGAGCTCATCCGCATCTGTGGGGTTGGAAATGGCGATGTGGAGAAGGAGATCATTGCGGGCGCGCTCGGCGGCATCGGCACCCGACAACACCTCGTCGAGTTCAGTATCAGGCGTCATCGTCGCGCCCCCATCGAATCGGCTACATCCGCATCGTCGCGCCCATGCACGGCATTGTCGATCTCGATAGCTGGTTCGCTGAGCAACGCCGCGGCGAACACATCCTCAAGGTCAACTTCTTGCGGCTCGTCACGCCACTGGGGGTGCTGTACCGCCTCGGATGCGGTGATCTGAGTCTTCGCCCGCTCAGGAGCGGAACGCCGGCGCCAACTGCGCTGTTGCGTCAGCAGCGCGCGCATCCGGCCACGCAGATCGCGCGTTGCGCGCAATTGCCGACCGAGTTCTTCGCGCCTACGAAGCCGCTCCGCACCGCGGACAGCCACAAGCGCCGGTTCCGAAGGAAGGAAAACTTCAATGCCAATATCGGCCGAAAGTCGCTGACTCACCAGCGGCATCGCGGCGACTCCTCCGGTGAGGAGGAGAGCATCGACGGGCATACCGTAAAGCTCGAGCGCGGAAACGACCATGCGCACAACATCGTCAACCCACGGGCGTGCGATCTCTTCCATCTCGCTGCGCACCAGACGAACGGCGTCAGTGACGCCGGGGATCTCGAGCTGGATGCTCTCCGTAGCTGCCTCCGAAAGTGATTCCCGCACATCGCAGCACTGACGCAGCACTGCAGACGTCGACATCGCATTCGTCGCGACATCGACATTGTCGATGGAGGCGAGACTCGCGAGCAGATGGCGTAGCACGGCAGCGTCAAGATCATCGCCGCCTTCATCATGGATGAGCGCTGGGGACATCGAAGTGACCGGGTTCGTCCGGCAGTTCTCGACGATGACGACGCTGCTCTGCGCCGCACGCAGACTCACCACGGCGATCGTGTCACGAACCGCGCCGATCTCGGCGGCATACTCAGCGACGGCCGACGAGGCATCATCAAATATCTCGACCGCAGGATCGATCGCCGCAAGGCGCATCATCATGTCGTTTCGCACCCGCGCGTTCCACCACGCTGGCAAGACGAGAGCCGTAGATTCCTGATCCATTGCGAAGCGCGACAACGTGCTTTCTACAACTCCGAAAAACTGCTCCGTTGCGCACAACGTGTCGACGTCGTCGCCGAGCACCGTCACTCGTGCCCGCCCGGTGGTGACACGCAGCAGCAGGTCGCGGTCGAGCATGGTACCGACCTCTACCGGCGCCCCGCTGTCCTCGATGATGCCAGTCGCACCAACCTCAATAGCAACCATGAGTTCTTCCCCGTATTCGTTCTGGACCTTGACGGCTGATGCACACCGCGATGAGCACCAGTGTCCCCAATCAGCAGAGTATCGCGGAAAGACGCGGAATATTCAGCAGGAATGCCTGACGCGATGCTTGAAATCCCCTAATCCATCCCCTAATCCTCCTCGATCGAGTCGGCATTCCCCGACGGAACCATAGGGGCGGAAGAAGGGGGAACTCCCCCCTTCCTATGGACTCAATCCAATTCCTATGGTTGTAGAGATTTCCAGCGACGTGAGCTGGAACAACAACGTAAGGAAGCACCGTGTCTGTTACATCAGCCGAATTGTTGCGCTTCATCCTGAGCCTGCTGGGAAACCCAGCGCAGGCCGAAGCATTCTCCCAAGATCCGACGGGTGCCATGGCGGCCGCCGGCCTCTCAAACGTGTCATGCGCGGATGTTGACGCCATCACCCCGCTCATCGCGAACTCGGCACCTGGCGCCGTTGCAATCAGCTACAGCGGATCGGCCGCACCCGCGGAAATGATTCAGCACATCGTTAAGAACATCGCCGTCAGCAACTACGACAACAGCGGCGTCGTGCAGAACATCTGGACGACAGGCGACGTCCGCCAGGCGTTTGCCAGCGACGGCGGCTTGGCCATCGGCGGCGATCTCCACACCGATGACCCGCTCGTGCTCGGTGATGGCAACACCATTGCGGCAGACGACGCGCACGCCGCCGGCCGCGACATTATTCAGAACCAGGGCGACGGCAACCTTGCCCTTGGCGGCGACCAGAGCATTGCGCAAGACAACGGCGTCATCGCTGGTGGCGACAATCTGTCAGCAGGCGATAAGGTCGGCGGCAACAACAACGAGGCTGAGAACACCGGGAATGACAACTCCGTCTCGGTCGGCGGCAACCAGAACAACGCTGAGAACACCGGCAACGACAACTCGGTTTCGATCGGCGGCAACAACAACGCGGCCGAGAACACCGGCAATTCGACGGTGCACGATGAGTCGACCACGATCGGCGATGTCGACCTGTCGCAAGACAACTCCACCTCGATCGGCGGCAACAACAACGCAGCCGAAAACACCGGCAACACCACGACCGTAGGTGACATCGACCTCTCGCAGGACAGCTCCACCACCGTTGGCGGCAACCAGAACAACGCTGAAAACACTGGCAACGCCGCGATCGTTGATGAATCCATCAATGTTGGCGATGTCACGGTCGACAACTCGGACAACTCCGACAACTCCAGCACGGTCGGCGATGTCGATTCGTCTCAGAACGACTATGTCGGCGGCGACTACTGGGAGAACGGTTCCAACGTCGGCGGCATCGGCAACACCGATAACCGCAACTCGAACAACACGGCGGACTCCGGCAACACTGTCGTCATCACCGAGAACAACGATGAGTCCATCACTGTGGGCAACATCGCCGTGGACCTGTCGCAGGACAATTCCTCGACCGTCGGCGACACCACGATCACGGATGACCACTCATCCACCGTCGGCGACACCACCATCACCGACGACCACTCATCCACCGTCGGCGACACCACCATCACCGACGACCACTCATCCACCGTCGGCGACACCACCATCACGGATGACAACTCCTACACCGGCGGCGATACCACCATCACGGATGACAACTCCTACACCGGCGGCGATACCACCATCACCGACGACCACTCGTACACGGGCGGTGACACCACCACGGTCGACGACAACTCCTACACGGGTGGCGACACGACCGACTACACCTACACGTACGAAGACAACTCTGTCGGAGGCGACTTCTACGAGCAGGGCGGCGGAAGCTCCTACGGTGACTACAACGAATCAGGATCCGGAAACTCGGTTGTCGACAGCAGCAGCGACACGAACACCGTGGTAAACGACTACGACTACACGTACGGCGGATAACCACCGAGCTCCAGCGGACTCGCACAACGTCCGCTGGCCCCTGCGCGAGTGCGGTACCAGCCTTCCCCCCGTTTGCCGGTACCGCACTCGTGTGTAACTCGCCGCGCGCGATTTGTACTTCATCGAGGAGTTTGATGACACACCCAACCCCACCACCATCCCGGGAAGTCCTGGAATCGGTCGCGTCACGACTCCGCGCACTCGCCACACAGCACGGCCGCCGCGACGTGCATCCGACAATTGATTCTGCCCTCGAAATCCTCTCCAATGACGCGGTGCGCGTGGTCGTGGTTGGCCAGTTCAAACAGGGAAAGAGCGCACTCGTCAACGCGATCGTCGATGCCCCCGTGTGCCCGGTCGATGATGTCATCGCCACATCTGTACCCACCGTCGTCAGCTGGGGCGAAAGAACCACGGCGACAGTCGTGACCGAAATCAGCCGAGAACACGACGCCCTCCGCACCGACATCGATCCGGCGCTGCTCCGCCAGCACGTCACAGACCTCGCTGGTGAAATCGGTCTCATCGGTAGCGTCCGCGCCGAAGTTACACTCCCGCGCCCCATCCTCGCCGCCGGTTTCACCTTTGTCGACACTCCGGGTGCTGGCCGCGCCCAGGCGCGCACGTCGACCAACCTCACTCTCCTGCCTCAGGCCGACGTCGCCATCATGGTTACAGATGCGACCCAGGAGCTGACGGAACCAGAAATCACGTTTGTGAAGCAGGCAACAGCACTGTGCGATCGGATGATCTGCGTGATCACCAAAACCGACATGCAACAGCAATGGCGCGACATCGTTGCGGTCAATGCCAGCCACCTCCGCAACGCAAAACTTGAGGTTCCGCTCTTCGCAACCTCTGCGCTCCTGCGTACGCTCGCTAATCATCATTCTGAGCCCGCGTGGCGAGCAGAATCACGCATCGACGAAGTCAGCGCATACTTGCAGAACAACGTCAAAGCCGAAGTACGCGCATCGCGCCAACGAATCGCCGCCCGCGAGTTACTCTCGGCGATCCAGCTCATCGAAATCGACCTGCAGAGCCAACTTCACGCGCTTACGAGCGCCAATCAAGGTCAGGCGGTGATCCGCGAGCTACAAAGCTCAGAAGCGCAGGCACGCCAACTCATGGAGAAGTCAGCACGCTGGCAGCAGACGCTGTCCGACGGGGCTGGTGACCTGGTCACCGATACGGAATTTGACCTTCGTGACCGGTTGCGCACGGTGGGTCGTGATGCCGAGGAGCTCATCCAGGCGAGTGATCCCGGCAAATCATGGGATGCCATGGGCGATTGGCTCGCTGATTCCGTCACGCAAGCTGTTTCCGACAACTTTGTGTGGACGCATCAGCGCAGTAAACACCTCGCCGACCTGGTCGCGCAGCACTTCGCGCTCGAAGGTCGTGCTGCGGTGCCAGACCTGGCGCTCGGCGATATTGACGGCGTTGTCGGCAGTCTCGATGGGCTTGACCCGGTGAACCCAGGTTCGCTCTCTCTCGGCCAAAAGTTCATGATCGGGCTGAAGGGGTCATACGGCGGCGTGCTCATGTTTGGATTGATGACCACGGTCGCTGGCATGGCGCTGGTCAACCCTATTTCGCTGGCAGCCGGCGTCGTTATGGGCGGCTTCGCCTACCGAAACGACTCGCGTCAACGGCTCGAGCAGCGTCGCGCCGAAGCACGAAATGCGGTCCGCAAGCTCATCGATGAGACGATTTTCCAGGTCAGTAAGGATGCTCGCGATCAGATGAGTTTTGTTAAGCGTCAGCTCCGCGACCACTTCATCGATGTCGCCGACGATCTCAAGAAGTCGCTCAATGCGGCTGCGGCAAAGGCAAAAAACGTTGTCCAGCTCCCCCAAACCGAACGCGAAAAGCTCGTTGAGAATCTGACTCGAGAGATTCGAAACCTCACTGCACTCCGTGCGACGGTAGCGACTATTGCCGACGAAACCCCAGACGATGACCTGATCGGAGTGCGCCATGCCGCATAGTCGACTCACCTCAGCCCGCGCGATTGTCGACTCCGCTCAGGCGTTGTATGCCGACGACCATGCGGCTCTGCGCACGCTCACTCGTCTAGCGACGAGAATCGATGAGCCCCTTCGGGTTGCCATCGTTGGCTCGGTGAAGGCGGGTAAATCCACGCTTCTCAACGGGCTGCTGGGCGAACGCATCGCACCGACGGATGCACGCGAGTGCACGCGAATCGTCACGTGGTATCACTACGGCAACGCTCCCTCGGTGCGGGGAACGCTGACGACTGGCACGGTTCAGACGGTTCCCGCACGACGACAATCAAGCCGCCTCGAGCTCGACCTCGGCGGGCTCACCGCGGAGGACTTTGAGCGAATCGATGTCACGTGGCCCGCCCCAGGAGTTCGTGACATTACTCTCATCGACACCCCCGGCACCGAGTCGCTCTCACATGACGTCGCGAACCAGACCGCTGAGTTCCTTGCTCACGAAGATGGTGTCGCCGGCGCTGATGCCGTCATCTACCTCCTGCGATCGCTGCACGAATCCGACGTGCGTTATCTCCAGGAAATCAATGCGCGCACCCGATACGGCACCGCGCGCATGGGAACCATCGCTGTCCTGTCACGCGCCGACGAAGTCGGATCCAGCCGTCTGACGGCCATGATCTCGATCAACGATGTTGTGGATCGACTTCGCAAACACCCTGATCTTGCTTCGATGTGTGACGCAATCGTGCCGGTATCGGGTCTCATGGGGATGGGTGCAGCATCGCTCCGACAGGCCGATTTCGTTGTCTTTCGCGATCTCGCTGACCGCGACCCTAAGACCACCGAACATCTCCTCCTCAGCGCCGAGCACTTCATCGCGTCAAAAGAGTCATGGTTACCGAACGAACAGACGCGTATCGACTTGGTGGATCGCTTCGGCATGTATGGCATCCGCATCGCTTTCGCCGCAATTCGTGGCGGAACCGCTGACGCTGAGTCGCTTGCGACGGAACTGACCCGCCGTAGCGGTCTCGAGGAGTTGCGCCGGCTTATTGACGTCAACTTTTCACAGCGCCAGTCGGAGCTCAAGGCGCACGCCGTTGTTCTTGCCGTCAATGAGCTCCTTCGCCGTACCCCGAAGCCAGGTTCGGCGGAACTGTTGGCCAGAACGGATGAGCATCTCACGAACGCACAAGCGTTTACGGAAATGCAGGTAGTCGGTCGGATCGCGGCTCGCGGTTATGCCCTCCCGCTGGAGGCACTCACGGAGTTGGAACGCCTACTCGGCGGCCAAGGGACAGCCGACCATGTGCGCCTCGGCCTCGCGGCAGACGACCACGCTTCACATCAGATGCGCGATGTCGCAATTGCACACTTGCGGCGCTGGCGCGCGTTCGCTGCTGATCCACTTCTCGATCGAACGACCCATCGGGCGTGCAAAGCCGCCGAAAGAAGCTGCGAAGAGATCATCGAACGCTGGATTCTGCGTACGGCTCTTCCGTCCAACGCTTCATAGCGCCCGCTGGCACTGCGAATCAGGCCGCGGACTCACCCGTCGTCGCGCTGACGAGCGGTTTGCGCTCGTGGTGGTCGGCCTGGCGTAGCCACACCCCGACGCGTGGCGTCAGAACGATGACGATCGCAACGAACAGCAGCAGGATGCCGCCGGCGCTGGCGAGGAGGTCAAGCCCCTCGGCGTCACGTAACAGGACGGTCAGAGCCGTGGCTGGCACCAAGATCATCGTCGTCGTAACAAACCAGTTTCGTGCACTCCGACTGCGCTTTGCGAACAACAGACATACGCTAAGCACGGCGATGCCGGCTAGAAGCACCGCGCCACACCAGGTAACCCTGAGCAACAGGTTTGCGGCGAACGCCATGTCGTCCGCGGAGTATTCTTCGTCGAGCTCGGTCTCGATGATCGTCACGAGCGATTCGTGCACATCGCTAAAGTTTGCGGCTGTCGTGATCGCGGCATACAAGAGCACCCCGACGGCAACAATCACCAACGCGATCGCAGCTAGGAGACGCTGGGGCCGACCGACGAGCGTCATGGGCCTCACTGTGCCAGCGTCGACAGTGGGGCGCGGAGGTGCAGATGATCGCCCGCCGTCCCACGACACCCGAGGAATATCGCCGTTCGAGTTCGTCATCGCAGTGCCTCGATCGCGAAACGAATCTCCGCTTCGCCGGGAATCGTCACAACACCGTCGTCAGACTTCACAACACCCATTCCGTCAACCCGCACGGTCGGGGTTTCGTGTACGTCAGCGCGAAGGGCTGCTTGCGTAGCCGCCTCAACCCACGGCCCAAACGTTCGTTCCGCGATACAGTCCGCCACGTCCGTAGCGCCCACCTCCGTGGCAAACGATGCAAGCTGTTCGTCGGTCAGTCCGGGTTGGTCATAGGCCGGCTGGTTTACCAGCAGTAGACCATGCATCGCGGCGTACGCACTCGGTCCGGCGACATCGGCGACGCACGCTGCCGCATTGGCAGCACGGAGGGAATAGTCATCCCCCGCTTCATTCTTCAAAAATGCCAGGGGGTGGTAAACCAGGGCAATGGTTCCGCTCTGCGCTTGATCCGTAAGAAAGGCACCAGTGCGATCCTGGAACACTTTGCAGGTGCTACAGAGGAAATCTTCGTAGACGTCAACGCGGGTGGCCTCAGTCGGAGCCTCACCCTCGCCGTCCAGCGTGAACATGAACCCGTAGTCATCAGTTGCATGTTGTGGTGCGGTCACCTCGGCTTCATCGCTCGCGGTGGTAGCACGGAGCCACAAGACGGACCCCGCCGCCGCGACCATGCCGAGGATCACGATGCTGGTCGTCAGGATCTGTAGTTTCCGCGTGCTGCGCTGGTGGTCACTGCGAATCTTGTCAGCCAGCTCGCGCCGCTGTTCTGCCCGATGATTGCCGTCTACGCCCACCGACAACAGCTTAGCCGACTCCGTGAAAAAACAGACGTAGAACAAGATATTCGCGCCGGTGGGCCTAACCGGAGCAAGGCGACCCACCGACGCGAATCGTTTCCCGTGGCGCTGAGCTGCAACCGGAGCAAGGCGAGCTCGTTGCCACGTTTTTCCGTGCGGGTATCTCATCACCGGAGCAAGGGTGAGACACCTGCACGAGTCTTTATGCGGAGGCAGCCCCCAAGCGGGTGCGCAGCGCGTTGAGTTCGTCGGTGAGTGCCACCGGAACGCGACCATCGAACGTCTCGTAGAACTTTTCAGTGAGGTCTGCTTCGTGTGCCCACGAAGCAGCGTTCACGTCGAACAGTTCAGCAAGGTCCGCTTCCGACACCTCGATGCCGTCAAGGTTGAGATCTTCGGTCTTCGGCAGGCGTCCGATCGGGCTGTCGACAGCCTCAACTTCGCCCTCGATGCGACGAATGATCCAGTCGATGACACGCGAGTTGTCACCGAAACCCGGCCACAGGAAGCGACCGTCGGTGCCCTTGCGGAACCAGTTGACCTGGAAGATGCGCGGGGCACGGTCGAAGCGCAGCGAAGCGCCAACCTTCAGCCAGTGACCGAAGTAGTCCGCCATGTTGTAACCGCAGAACGGCAGCATCGCGAACGGGTCGCGACGCAGTTCACCAACGAGGCCTTCGGCCGCAGCCGTGCGCTCCGACGAAATGGTCGAGCCGAGGAAGACGCCGTGCGTCCAGTCGGTTGCCTCAACGACGAGCGGAACGTTCGTGGCACGACGGCCACCGAACAGGATGATGTCGAGCGGCACACCCTGCGGCGCATCCCAGTCCTCAGAAATCTGCGGGCACTGCGCTGCCGACACCGTGAAGCGGGAGTTCGGGTGCGCGGCCGGGTGGTCCATGTCAGGCGTCCACGGGTTGCCCTGCCAGTCGGTGAGCTCGCTCGGAGCCTCGTCCGTCAGGCCTTCCCACCACACGTCACCGTCGGGGCGCAGGGCCACGTTCGTGAAGATGGTGTTGCCCCACAGCGTTTCAACGGCGGTGACGTTGGTCGACTCACCGGTGCCGGGTGCTACGCCGAAGAAGCCAGCCTCCGGGTTGATTGCCCACAGACGACCGTCGTTGCCGGGGCGCAGCCAGGAGATGTCGTCACCGAGCGTCTCGACCGTGTAGCCGGGAATCGTCGGGCGCAGCATCGCGAGGTTCGTCTTGCCACAGGCCGACGGGAATGCCGCAGCCACGTGGAATTTCTTACCCTCGGGGTTAATGACACGAATAAGCAGCATGTGCTCGGCGAGCCAGCCGTTGTCACGGCCGAGAACCGACGCGATGCGCAGCGCGAAGCACTTCTTGGCCAGAATCGCGTTACCGCCGTATCCCGAACCAAACGAGTGCACCTCGAGAGCCTCGGGGTAGTGAACGATGTACTTGTCGTCGTTGTACGGCCACGCTTCGTCCTGCTGGCCCGGCTCGAGCGGAGCACCGACGGAGTGAATGGTGCGAACCCATTCCTGACCGTTCGCGATTTCACGCACGACATCGTTGCCGACGCGCGTCATGATCTCGATCGAGACGACAGCGTACGTGGAGTCAGTGACCTGCACGCCGATCTGCGACAACGGGCCGCCAACGGGGCCCATGGAGAACGGAACCACGTACATCGTGCGTCCGCGCATGGCGCCGTCGAAGAGGCTGGTCATCTTGGCACGCATTTCGGCCGGGTCTGCCCAGTTATTGGTGGGTCCGGCGTCTTCTTCACGCTCGGAGGCAATGAAGGTGCGACCTTCGGTGCGAGCGACGTCGCTCGGGTGGGAACGTGCAAGGTAAGAACCCGGGCGCAGTTCTTCGTTGAGCTTGATGAGGCGGCCTTCGCTCACCTGCAGGTCAAGCAGGTACTGGTTCTCTTCAGCGGAACCATCAACCCAGAAGACGGCGTCAGGCTTGAGGAGGGCAGCAACTTCGTCAACCCAGGAAACAAGCTCAGCAAACGCCTCTCCCGAATATTCGGGACGCTGTCCGAATGAGCGCGCGGGCGCGAGGTGCGCTCCCGGCGTCGGGCGAGCTCCGAAGGCTTCAGCAAGAGCCATAAAAACTTCTCCTTGGGTTGCGGAATGTAACTCCTCAATCAAGAATGCGTGACCGATTGCATTACTTTCGGCGAAATCGGGGTGAAAGAATCGCCGTTCTTTACATATACTCAAGACATGCCATCCGCCATTGAACTCGCGACGCTGGGCCACCGCATTCGGCACCACCGTCTAGAAATGGGTCTCACGCTTGATGAGCTCGGCGCCAAGGTCGGCGTTGCGGGCTCGCAGCTCAGTCTGATCGAGAACGGTAAGCGTGAGCCCAAGCTCTCGCTGCTGCAGGCGATTGCGCAAGCCACCGACACGGCGGTCACCGATCTCATCTCCGGCGAGCCACCAAACCATCGTGCTGCTCTCGAGATTGAACTCGAAAAGGCGCAGACGTCTCCCGTCTTCCGTCAGCTCGGTATTCCGGCTGTTCGCGTATCAAAGTCGATGAGCGACGAGACCATCGAAGCCGTGCTTGGTCTACACCAAGAGCTACACCGCCGCGAGCGCGAAGCGATTGCCACGCCAGAAGAAGCACGTCGTGCGAACACCGAACAGCGTCTGCGTATGCGGGAGAAGAACAACTACCTCCCCGACATTGAGAAGCTCGCTGAGAAGCAGCTCAAGCTGGCCGGACACGTCTCCGGTGCCCTCAGCCACCGTTCGGTGAGCCTGATGGCCGAACAGCTCGGCTTCGAGCTCATTTATGTTTCGGACCTCCCGGAGTCCACCCGCTCGATCACCGATATTGAGAACGGCCGCATTTACCTGCCGCCCTCCTCCATTCCTGGTGGTCACGGCCTCCGCTCCATGGCGTTGCAGGCTATGGCGCATCGTCTGCTCGGCCACAAGCCGCCGACGGACTACGCCGACTTCATGCGGCAGCGTTTGGAGATCAACTACTACGCCGCGTGCTGCCTCATGCCAGAGACCGCCGCGACAGCCTTCCTGCAGCAGGCGAAGAAGGATCGCAACCTCGCGGTGGAAGACTTCCGCGACGCGTTCGGTGTCACGCACGAAGCCGCTGGTCTGCGCCTCACGAATCTCGCAACCACGCACCTCGACATCCAACTGCACTTCCTTCGTGTTGATGGTTCCGGCGCCATTTCTCGCGTCTACGAGAACGACGGCTTGCCGTTGCCCGAAGACGTCACCGGATCCGTCGAGGGCCAGATCGTGTGCCGCAAGTTCTCGGCGCGCACCGCGTTCGAGCAGACGAACCGCACGATCGAGCACTACCAGTACACCGATACGCCGGCCGGAACCTTCTGGTGCTCCACGCAAACCGGTTCGTCCAAAGATGGAGACTTCTCCATCACTGTTGGTGTGCCGTTCGACGACGCGAAGTACTTCCGTGGCCGCGAGACCCAGGCCCGCGCCGTATCGACGTGCCCTGATGAGTCGTGCTGCCGCCGCGCCAACCCGGATCTCACGACCCGCTGGCAGGGGAAAGCGTGGCCGAGCGCTCGCGTACACACGCACATCTTCTCGCCGCTCCCCCGCGGCGCCTTCCCCGGCGTCGACGACAGCGAAGTCTACGAGTTCCTCGACCGCCACAACGGCTAGCCAGAAAAGTGTGACGGTACATTGTTGAGATGACCGCGACCGACACCGCACCGGCCACCCCCACACGAGGCGGCGCGAGTCGATTTCAGCCGTGGGCCCTGCCGCTTGCGGTGGCCGCAGTCGTCTCGGCGTTGTACATCTGGTACTCGGCGTGGCAGTGGGGTCAGATCGCGGTCAAGTCGTGGGATCTCAGTATCTTCACGCAGCTGTTGCAGCAGTACTCGCAGTTTCACGAACCGATCGTCAGCGTCAAAGGCGATGGGTACAACCTCCTGGGCGATCACTTCCACCCGCTGCTCGCGGTGTTGACGCCGATCTTCGCGATCTTCCCGCACGCATTCACGCTGCTGGTCATTCAGGCGCTCTGCTTTGGTGCGTCTGCCGGTATGTTTACCGCGATAGCCACGCGCGTGCTGCACTCGCGCCTGAGTGGCGTACTCCTCGGCGGCGCCTTCGGTTTGAGCTGGGGTCTGCAATACGCGGTCGAAGCGCAGTTTCATGAAATCGCACTCGCGGTTCCGCTTCTCACGGGCGCCACCGGCGCGATCGTGGAGAAACGCTACAAGGCGGCGGTGTTCTGGGCGGCCCCGCTCGTCTTCGTCAAAGAAGACCTCGGGCTCACCGTGCTCGTGATCGGTCTCGTGATCGCCTACCTAGAGCGCACAATTCGCGGACTGTGGCTCGCGCTGTGGGGCGTCGCATGGTTCGCGATTGCGATCTTCGTCGTGTTACCCCTCCTCAACCCGGACGGCGCGTGGGCGTACGGATCGAACGCTTCGCCGGGTGGCTTCCTCGCGAGCCCCGAGACCTGGTTTGCCGACGGCAAGATTCACACCGTGCTGTTGCTATTGGCAACGACCGCAGGTTTCTTGGTGTTCTCACCACTCACGGCGATCATGCTGCCGACCCTCGCGTGGCGCTTTCTCTCCACGAACCACGGCTATTGGGGGCCCGATTGGCACTACAGCACTGTGCTGATGCCTATTGCCTTCGCCGTGCTTCTTGACGGCATTCGGCGTGCTTCGGCCAGCGACTGGCCACTCCTGCGGCGCTATGCGAAGCACGGCGTCGCCGTCGCGGTGACGGTCGCGGTCATGCTGTTGCCGCAGCTCCCGCTCGCTGATCCTCTGGGGCCCGGAGCGCGGGAGCGGCCCACGCGCGCCGACGACACGGCGGCCATCATCGCGAATATTCCCGCTGGCGCGACTGTCGAAACCGACATCGGCATCATGTCGTACCTCGTCGATGATCACGAAGTGTTCTGGCTCGGCAACAAGAACCCGGCACCAGACTGCCTCGTCATTGACCGGGCCCGCGGTGGTACGCCCGACGAATGGGGCGATGTGATTGCTGTCGCAAAGCATTTGCACCCCGAGGTTAAATACACGCATGTGACGACGTCCGGCGATATGGAGCTGGCCTGCCGAGTAGGCTAGGTCAGTCGCATCTGGGCGGCCCGAACAGCAGGAGCACCGTGTCGCCGAAGTCTGCCTGGGTCGGTCTCACCGTTCTCTCGATGGCAGTCTTTGGTGCGATCACGATCGAGGTCGCTCCCATTGGCCTGCTGTCCGACATCATGACGGCGTTCGGCGTCGACAAGGCCACCGCTGGCCTGCTCGTTTCGATGTACGCGGGTCTGGTGGCGATCTCCTCGGTGCCGCTCACCCGACTCACACGTCACGTCGCTCGAAAGCCGCTCCTGCTCGTCACTCTCGGCATCTTCAGCGCGTCGAATCTGTGGGCTTCGGTTGCTGGCTCCTTCGAGGTCCTCATCGCTGCCCGCACGCTCGGCGGGCTCGCCCACGCCCTGTTCTTCGCGTCGTGATCGGTTACGCCGCGCGTATCGCGCCAGAGGGTCAAACGGGTCGCGCTATTGCCCTGGTGGCGACCGGTACGAGCATCGGCATCGTCCTGGGTCTGCCCGCGGGCACGGCCCTGGGTGAACTCATCGGCTGGCGCTTCACGTTTGCGAGCCTCGGCATTCTGGTCGGACTGTGCGGCGTCATGGCGATGACCCTGCTGCCACCGGTGGCACACGACGCTGAAGCTGGCAAACAGTTGGTTCCCGGCGGCGGCCGCCTCACCATCGCGGGCCTCGCCGGCCTGTGCTTTCTTGGCTACTACACGCTCTACACCTACGTCAGCCCGATGCTCCTCGACGCGGGCCTCCCGAAGGCGTGGCTCAGCGCCGCACTGGTCGCCTTCGGTATCGCCGGGTTCATCGGCATTCGCGTCGTCGCACCCCACCTCGACAACCGCCCCTTCGCGTTCATGGTGATCGTGCCCGCAACTCTCGTCGCACTGCAGGCGAGCATCGCGATCGCGTACCCCGCACTATGGCCGCTGCTTATCGTGGTGTTCCTCTGGACAGGCGCCTTCGGCCCCGTGAACTCGACGTACCAAAACGTGTTGGTGCGCGTCGGCAAAGACAACCCCGAAATGGCTGGCGCCTGGATCAACGCAATGTGCAACCTCGGCATCGGTGCCGGCGGCGCGCTCGGCGGCATGATCGTGATGGGCGCAAGCTATGCAGGTGCCGGTCTCATCGGTGCCGGCATCATTGCCATCGCCCTCGCCATCGCAGTCTTCGGGCGGCGGGCCCTCACCGTTTCGTAGCGCCTCGAACTACGCGATGTGCGCGCGGTAGCGCGCCAGCGCAGCCTCCCGCTCTGCCGCAGACAGCGACTCGTCAAACGGAACCATGGTTCCGTCGCGCTTCCACGTCGCGATGATGACGCCGTCACGCACCAGAATCGGGGCGACCATGCCATTTTTCGTCGGGCCGACGGCGCTCACGAATTCGGGCGCGCACGTCAACGCGCGATCCCGGTACGACAAAAAGTACTCGTCAAACGAGGGCAGCAGCTGCTCTGGTTCGGCGGCAACCGGAACGACCCCACCGGGCGTTTCACGCAGGCTCTGCCTCCCCTCGCCATCGAGATCAACCTCACCGGCAATCTCCGCGGCGGCGGCCCGCGCCTGGGTGAGCGTGAACCCGCTCCACCACGCAAAGTCCTCGGGCGTCGCGGGCCCATGCCCGCGCAGATATCGGCGATACATTTCAGCATTGCACTGCTGCGGAACCGGTGCTTGCGCCGGCAAATCATCGTTGAGTCTCAAGAGTTGTTGCGACGCGCTGCCCGAAGCGTGCAGCACCGTCGGACCCCAGTGCACGACCCCGCGCAACGCGATCGCGACGATCAGGTGCGTCCCCCGGTTGCCCGCCGGGTCGAGACCCGACGCAGCCATCGCGTCGAAAACCTCACTGCGACTCAGCGGACCCGACGCGAGAGCCTTGCGCACGATGCGCTCGGCGCGACCATAGTCGTCAGCCGCCAACCCCAACCGGCGGCGGTGTGGTTCCGTCGCCCGCGACACCACCCGATCGCGTGCGACCGTCAGCGCAAACTCAACATCTGTGGCGGCCAGAATGTGTAGCGTGCCGCGAAACGGCCACGTGCGCACCAGCTCACCGCGATCAAAAGCGGCATCGACCTCGCGTGCGGAGGGCGCACCAGCCGTGCGCACCGATAGCGCAAACTTGCCACCCCACAGCTCTTGCGCCTGCGTCGCCATCATGTGCCGGGCGGTGTCGAGCAGCGTTGCGCCGCGCACCCTGCCCAGAAGGTGACTCGCGAGGCGCTGCTGCAACACATCGGTCATGCCGCCTACCCTAAGCGGCACCCCCGACACTGCTCAACGGTTCCGCTCGCCAAAATAGTGATGCTCCCGAGCCACAGGCTCGGGAGCATCACACAGCACGAACGGAATTAGCCTTCGAGGCGCACGTCGCGACGGTGCGGCAGCACAACGGGGTGCGTGCCAGCCATGCGCTCAAGCACACGGATCACCTGACGCGAGTAGCCGTACTCGTTGTCGTACCAGACGTAGAGAATCATCGTCTTGTCGTTCGCGATCGTCGCGAGACCATCAACGATGCCGGCGCGGTGCGAGCCCACAAAGTCGGTCGACACGATTTCAGCCGACTCAACGTAGTCGATCTGCTGACGCAGCTTCGAGTGCAGCGAAACACGGCGCAAGTAGTCGTTGGCCTGGTCACGGTCAGCCGAACGCTCAAGCGTCAAGTGCAGCACCGCGAGCGAAACGTCGGGGGTGGGAACGCGGATGGCGGAACCAGTGAGCTTGCCTTCCAGCTGCGGCAGCGCCTTCGACACAGCCTTAGCGGCACCGGTTTCGGTGATGACCATGTTGAGCACGGCCGAGCGGCCACGACGGTCACCCTTGTGGAAGTTGTCGATGAGGTTCTGGTCGTTCGTGAACGAGTGCACCGTCTCAACGTGACCCTGCACGATGCCGTAGGCCTCGTCAATCGCGGCAAGCACCGGCGTGATCGCGTTCGTCGTGCAGGATGCTGCCGACACAATTGCGTCAGCGTCGGTGATCGACGAGTCGTTGATGCCGTGCACGATGTTCTTGATCGCGCCCTTACCGGGGGCGGTCAGCAGCACACGCGACACACCCGTCGACTGGAGGTGCTGGCTGAGGCCCTCCTCGTCGCGCCAGCGGCCCGTGTTGTCAACGACGATCGCGTTGTCGATGCCGTACGCGGTGTAGTCGATGACTGCCGGGTCGTTCGCGTAGATGACCTGCACGCGCACGCCGTTGGCGATGATCTGGCTCTTCTCTTCGTCGACAGTGACGGAACCTTCGAAGGGGCCGTGCACCGAGTCACGTGCCAGCAGCGAAGCACGCTTGGCGATGTCGTTGTCTGCGCCCTTGCGCACGACGATCGCGCGCAACCGCAAGCCTGTACCACCGCCGGCGTGCGAAATCAGGATGCGCGCCAGGAGACGACCGATGCGACCGAAACCGTAGAGCACAACGTCGCGCTCGGGTGCGCGGTCGGTGCCGGTGAGAACCTCGGCGAGCTGCTCACGCAGGTAACCGTCGAGCTCGGTGTCAGCGGGACTCTCGCTCACCAGTCGAGCAACGTCGATCGATGCGGTGTGCGGTGAAAGTTCACGAATCTGCTCGAGAACGGCAAGCGTCTCGTCGAGGGCGAGTTCGCTGTGGCCGAGCTGACTGGCCTTTTCGTGAGCCTCGATGATGCCGGTGGTCGACAGACCCATCAGGCGCTGACCGTGGATAGAAGTCACGACGCCGCGGTCACGGTGCAGGGCACCGATGTGCGGAATCATTCGCTCGGCCAGCTCTTCGTTGCTGTTCCAAGACTTCTGGTGGGCGTCGAAATCGTTCATGCGCGTCCTTGCAGTTCAACCGGTTCGCGGTCGTAATGGGGCGAGCACCAAGATATGCACCCGCAATACCAGGGTAAATTCGCGCGCTCCGCTCTCATTGCCAAAACAGGAAATGAGGTTTATCTCTTTTGATTCTTCGTTAAGAACCGTCGTTCTTTACGCATCATCCCGCGCCGTGTCGCTCCTTTTCAGCGCGCGCCGATGGTTCCGCTACCGCCCAAACCAGAGTCCTCAAATCGCGTGAGAATATTCTCACTGCCTCCACTCCCCCTGATTTTTCGCGGTTGCGGCCGCCGCCAGCGCCCAAATTCGCAGAGGGTGCTCAGAAACCTCGCGCAGGGTGGAGGAGTTCATTTCGTGATTCCTGAGGGGGGAACTTCACATGACTATCAACAAGCCTGCACTCGCATCAGTTGCCGCACTTGCACTCGTCTTCGGACTCGCTGGGTGCTCGTCGTCCGCAGAAGAGCCGGAAAAGACCGAGAAGCCGGTTTCGTCGTCGGCACCGGAGACCGAGAAGCCGGAGCCGACCGACGAGGCAGAACCGACGGAAACTCCCGAGGCTGAAGAAGAGACCGGCGGCGCTACCGGCGACACCGCGGCTCCCGGAACCACGGTTGCCGTTGGCGAAGAGGCCATTGTTTCGTGGCAGCCGTCAGAAGACGTTCCGGCTCAGCCGGTCGGCATCACCGTGAAGAGCATCACGCCGGCGTCGATCGATGACTTCGCAGTCGTCGGCGCTGACTTCCAGGCACAGCTTGAGGGCTACACCCCGTACTACATCACGGTTGAGGCTAAGAAGGTCGACGTGGCGGGCGGCAAGCTCGCGAACCAGGCACTCTACGGCGACATGGGCGCCGTCGACGCCGACGGTCGCTCGATGCAGACCGTTTCGATCATCGGTTCGTTCGAGCCGTGTGACACGTCATCGCTCGACGCTTCGTTCGACGAAGGTACGCCGCAGACGTTCTGCTACATCGTCGCTGGCCCCGACACGGGTGACATCGGCGGCGCAACGTTTGAGCCGTACGACACCGACTTCAACGACAACCCGGTGATCTGGAACAAGTAAACACGTTTCCCAGTGGGGGTGCGGATTTCGATCCGCACCCCCACTGTCGTTTCCGGGCTCGTCCTCTATAGTGAATGAGTCCGGGCTTCATGCCCCGGTGCTCGAAAAATGGGCACTCAGCCGACCGCCACTGCCGACGATCGCGCGAGACATATACGGATCAGTTCACCTTTTTCCGTTTCTGTCTCAGGAGCCGTATGTCTACCGTTTCTGCGCACGTTGCGCACGCTTTGGCCGCCCACACCGATCACATCTTCGGCGTCATGGGCAATGGCAATGCCTACTTCTTGGATGCGCTGGAGCGCTCCGGGTCTGTCACGTTCACCGCTGTTCGCCATGAAATGGGTGGCGTGGTCGCCGCTGACGCGTACTACCGCGCTGGCGGCGGGCTGGCCGTCGCCACCGCAACGTATGGCGCTGGCTTCACCAATACGCTGACCGGTCTTGCCGAGGCGGCGCAGGCACGCATTCCGCTTGTGCTCGTGGTCGGCGATGAGCCGACGAGCGGCCCTCGCCCGTGGGATGTTGACCAGATCGCCCTTGCCGCCGGCGTTGGCGCGCGCACCTATACGGTGGGCCGCACCGATGCTGCCGCCACGACGATCATTGCGATTGAGCACGCCCTCAACTTCCGCGTGCCGGTGGTCTTGGCGCTCCCGTACGATGTCTCGGCGACTGAAGCCGGCGAGGTCCCGCCGCTCCCCGAACTGCGCCGCCCCGCAGCGATCGAAGTGCAGGGCGAGGTCATGCACGCGCACGTTGCCGCTGCCGCCGCAGCCCTGACCACCGCGAAGAAGCCGTACCTGCTCGCCGGTGTCGGCGCGTGGCTTGCCGACGCAGGCGTTGCGCTCGGTGAGCTTGCCGCCGCAACGGGTGCGCTGACGTCGTCCACGGCCCTCGGCCGCGGCATTTTCCCCGAGCAGCAGTACGACCTCGGTGTAACCGGCGGTTTCGGCGCCGAAGGTGCCATGGAACTCGTTCGCGAAGCCGACGTTGCCGTGGTCTTCGGCGCCGGCCTCAACCAGTTCACGATGCGCTTTGGTGAGCTCTTCGCTCCTGGTACCACGGTGATTCAGGTCGACACCGCACCCTCCGCAACGCACCCGCACGTTGGTTCCTTCATCCGCGGCGACGCCGCCATTGTCGCCCGCGCCCTCACCGCACAGCTCGGTGAGCGCACCGGTGAGCCCTGGCGCGAGCAGGTCAACATTGCCGCGGCGCTCAAGCGGGAGCCCGGCGACGCGCAGGCGCCCGATGGCCGCCTCGACCCGCGTTCGCTTGCGATTCGTCTGGCCGAACTCCTGCCCGAAGACCGCGTTGTCGTGACCGACGGTGGGCACTTCCTCGGCTGGGGCAACATGTATTGGCCCGTCGCCTCTCCCGATCGCCACATGATGATCGGCACCGCATACCAGTCGATCGGCATGGGGTTCCCCAGCGTCGTCGGCGCGACCCGCGCAAAGCCTTCTGCCACCGTCGTCCTCAACTCCGGTGATGGCGGCGGACTGATGGCGCTCGCCGACCTCGAGTCAGCGGTACGCGCGGCTGCCGGCCACGGCATTGGTGTGATTTGGAATGACGCCGCGTACGGTGCCGAGGTCAACCTGTACGGCCTCAAGGGCCTTGCGACCGGGCCGATGCTGATTCCCGAAGTGAACTTCGCGGGTCTCGCCGAGGCCGTCGGTGCCGAAGGTGTCGTCGTGCGCGAGCTCGCCGACCTCGATCGCCTGGCCGAGTGGGTCAAGCTCGACCCGAGCGAGCGCAAGTTTTTGATGCTGGACTGCCGCATTTCCGGAACCATCATTGCGCCGTATCAGGAGGAGATTATCCGCGTGAACGCGTCGCCCACGATCGTGTCGGAGAACACTCGCTAGCGTTCGATACTGGGCTTGACGGGGGCCTTCTCCCCTGCCAAGGTGGCCTCACAGGAGGTCGCGACATGCAAGAGTACGAATTTGTACGGATTCCAGCAGCGCGTATTCGCACTGGTTTTCGGTACGACGACGATTACCGTGACGTCATTCGCGCGCGTGCGACCGACGGATGGGAGTTTGTGCAGGCTCTCCACTTTGAGTCAGACGTACATCCCCATCTTGATTTGGTGTTCACACGAAAGGTAGCCAAATGAATCATCCGCTTCGCCTCTTGCAGGCGTTCACTGTGTTCTGTGCTGGCCTCTATGGGCTCTTCGTGTTCATGGGAAACCTCATGGACTTCGACTCGAACTATCAGTTCGTGAAGCACGTGCTATCGATGGACACGACCTTCGAAGGCAACGCGCTGATGTGGCGCGCCATCACGGAACCATGGGTTTGGATGGTGGGCTACATCGGCATCATCGTGGCTGAGGGTGCATTTGCCGCCCTCGGTCTCATCGGTGGCGTGAAGCTCTTCATGAGCCGTCGCGCCGACAACGCCACGTATGACCGCGCCCGCACGTGGGGCTATGCCGCGTACGGCGTGGGCCTGGCGATCTGGTTCATTGGCTTCATCGTGATCGGCTCGGAGTGGTTCGCGATGTGGCAATCGAGCTCGTGGAACGGTAAAGACACCGCCATGCCGCTCGCGATCCTGTGGGGTGTTTTTGCGGCACTGCTCGCGTTGAACTCCCCCGCTCCCGAATCTGACCGCGCTCAGTAACTCACGACGAAACGCCCCGACCCGATCGAAATGACCGGGTCGGGGCGTCTTCTGTGGCGCGTTATGCCTTCGACAGGCCGTAGACCGGGCTGACCGACTGCTCTTCTTCAGCATCCGGACCCAGCGGAATGCGGGCGCGGTCCTTCAACAGCAGCGTCGCGATCAAACCAATGATCGTCATACCGGCGAGGTACCAGGTGACGTTCTCGGTCGAACCGGTTGCCTTCACAATCGCCTCAGCAATGGCGGGCGCGAACGCACCACCGAGGATGGCACCGATCGCGTACGAGATCGAGACGCCGGAGAAGCGAATCGACGCCGGGAACAGCTCGGTGCAGAACGCAGCCTGCGGGCCGTACGTCAGGCCGAGACCAACGGTGAGGAAGATCAGTGCGAGCGCAATGTTCACGAGCGAACCGGTGTTGACCAGCGGGAACAGTGTGAACACACCCACGAGCTGAATAATCCACCCGATGATGTAGGTGTTGCGGCGGCCAATCTTGTCGGAGAGCCAGCCAGCGAGCCACGTAAAGATCAGCCACGAGACGGCGGAGGCGGCAACGATCCAGAGGATGATCGTCGCGTCGGCCTGAACCGTTCCCTTCGGGTCGGTCGTGTAGCGCTGGATGTAGCCGCCCGTGGTCATGTAGCCGACAGCGTTGTTACCGGCGAAGACGAGGGCGGCGATGAGCACCAGAATCAGGTGCTTCTTCAGCAGCTGCACAATCGGGGTGCGGGTCTGACCAGCACGCTCCGCGATCTCAGCGAATACCGGGCTTTCTTCGACGCCACGGCGAATCCAGTAACCGACGCCGATCAAGACCACCGAAAGCAGGAACGGCACACGCCAACCCCACTCCAGGAAGCCCTGCTCACCAGCAATGGCGCGCATCGTTGCCAGGACGCCGGACGAGAGCAGCAGACCCAGCGGCACACCGATCTGCGGCGCTGCCCCGAACAGGCCGCGCTTGTCTTTCGGCGCGTGTTCGACGGCCATCAGCACGGCGCCGCCCCACTCGCCACCGGCCGAAATACCCTGCACGACGCGCAGCGTCAGCAGCAGGATCGGAGCCGCGATACCAATCGTCGCGTACGTCGGCAACACACCAATAAGCGCAGTGGCCGCACCCATACCGATGAGCGTAATCATCAGCACCTTGCGGCGACCCAGCTTGTCACCGTAGTGACCGGCCAGGAATGCACCGAGCGGGCGGAAGAGGAAGCTGAGGCCCACACCAAGGAAGGCCACGACGCCAGCGAACTGCTCACCGGCGCCCGCGAAGAACAACGGAACAAACACCAGGGCGGTTGCACCGGCGTACGTGAAGAAGTCGTACCACTCGATGGCGGTTCCGACGACGGTTGCGAATACGACGCGGCGACGATCAGCGGTACTAGAGATGGTGCCGGTCGGCGTTAGCGCTGACCCTTTGTCTGCACTCATGGGGGGACTCCTTTGTCATGTGCCGGCGATCAAAATCAGGCAATCGTTGCCGGGCTTGAGATGATGATATACGATTTCAGATATGACTCAAGGTCGAGTTTCGCGAAAGCGAGATCACCGGCCCGCCGAGTTCGAGCAAAAGGAGCACAACTCATGACGGATCTCGATCCTCGATTCGCCGCCCTCCCCGTGCGCCCGGGCAAGATCATCGCCGTGCACTTGGCATACGAATCCCGCGCAGCACAGCGTGGTCGAAAGCCGGCACACCCGTCGTACTTCTTCAAGCCGTCTTCCTCTGTTGCTCCGACCGGCGGCACAATCGTGCGCCCCGCCGGCACTGAACTTCTCGCCTTTGAAGCTGAGATCGCCGTCGTCATCGGCACCGACGCCCGAAACCTCACGCGCGACACCGCGTGGGACGCGGTCGGGTGGATCACCGCCGCGAACGACTTCGGTCTCTACGACCTGCGTGCTAACGACAAGGGCTCCAACGTGCGCAACAAGGGTGGCGATGGCTTCACCCCGATCGGCGCGCAACTCATCGATGCCCGCGCCGTCGACCCGACAAACATCCGCGTCCGCGCGTGGGTCAACGGAACCATCGCGCAAGACGACAACTCCTCGGGAATGTTCTTCCCACTCACGCAGCTCATCGCCGACCTCTCGCAGCACTTCACGCTGGAGCGTGGCGACATTATTCTCACCGGCACCCCCGCGGGGTCTTCCGTCGTGGTTCCGGGCGACGTCGTTGACATCGAAATCGATGTTCCCGGCACCGAACTGACCAGCGGCAAGCTCACCACCACCGTCACCCAGGGCACCGTCGAGTTCGACGCGACGCTCGGCTCACTCCCCGCCGTCGACGACACGCAGCGTATCGAAGCGTGGGGTTCGCGCGAGGCTGCTGGCATGGCGGAACCACAGCCCGCGTTGAGCGCAGAGCTCTACGACAAACTCATGCGTACGCCGGTCGCCGGGCTCTCGGCGCAGCTGCGCAAGCGCGGCCTCAACAACGTCACGATCGACGGCGTGCGCCCGATGCACCCCGACGCGAAGCTCGTCGGCACCGCCAAGACGCTGCGCTTCGTGCCCAACCGCGAAGACCTGTTCAAGACCCTCGGTGGCGGCTACAACGCCCAGAAGCGGGCGTTTGACGCCGTGCGCGAGGGTGAAGTTCTCGTCATCGAAGCGCGCGGCGAAAAGGGCTCAGGCACGCTCGGCGACATCCTCGCGATCCGCGCCAATGCGGCCCGCGCCGCCGGCATCGTGACCGATGGTGGCGTGCGTGACTTCGACGCCGTGCAGGCGGTTGGCCTACCGATTTACTCGAACGGCGCCCACCCCGCGGTGCTCGGCCGCAAGCACGTGCCGTTCGACCACGACATCACGATTGCGTGTGGCGGAACCACGGTACAGCCCGGAGACATCATCGTCGGCGACAACGACGGCGTGATTGTGATTCCGCCCGCCATGGTCGAAGAAGTCGTCAACGACGCCCTCGCCCAGGAGGACGAAGACGGCTGGATCGCACAGCAGGTTGCCGCCGGGCACCCCGTCGACGGCCTCTTTCCCATGAACGCCGAATGGCGCGCACGATACGAGGCTGAGCATGGTGCCTAACCTCGCAATCGCTGGCGAGGACGCTGTCCCCAGCGCGAGCTCCAAGTCGGAGCGCGCCTACGAATGGGTGCGCGAGCGCATCAACCGTCAGGAATACGGCCCGGGCTACCGTCTGGTGCTCGGAACCATTGCTGATCAGCTGGAGATGAGCGTGGTTCCGGTGCGCGAAGCGATTCGTCGCCTCGAAGCCGAAGGACTCGTGACCTTCGAGCGCAACGTGGGTGCGAAAGTGACGCTCGTGAACGCTGCCGACTACGTCAACACGATGGAGTCACTCGGCATTATCGAGGGCGCTGCCACCGCGCTCAGCGCTCCCCTGCTCGACGAAGCCACGCTCGCTCGTGCCGCCGCCATCAACGAACGTATGGAGGCGTTGCTGGACCACTTTGACCCGCACACCTTCACGATTCTGAACCAGCAGTTTCACGCCACCCTGTTTGAGGTGTGCCCCAACGCACACCTCGTCGAACTCGTGCAGCGCGACTGGGTGCGCCTCGCTGGGCTTCGTGACTCGACGTTCGCGTTCGTTCCCGGCCGCGCACGCCACTCCGTCGCCGAACACGGCGAAATTCTCCGCTTGATCCGCACCGGCGCCGACCCGCGCGAGATCGAAGAAGCCGCCAGGGCACACCGCTGGCACACCCTTCAGGCCTACCGCGAAGCGCGCGGCCTCACCCCACAGAACTGAGGACACCATGACCGAACGCCACATCCCGGCCGACCTGCCGGCACGCATTCAGCACTACATCGACGGCCAGTTCGTTGACTCGGTAGATGGCGACACGTTTGACGTGCTCGACCCGGTAACCAACGAAACCTACCTGCAGGCTGCCGCCGGCAAGAAGGCCGACATTGACAAGGCCGTCGCTGCCGCGCGTCGCGCCTTCACCGAGGGCCCGTGGCCCAAGATGCTCCCCCGCGAGCGCTCGCGAATTCTGCACAAGATCGCTGACATCGTCGAGTCGCGCGACAAGCGCCTCGCGGAGCTGGAGAGCTTCGACTCGGGTCTGCCGATCACGCAGGCCCTCGGCCAAGCTCGTCGTGCCGCCGAAAACTTCCGCTTCTTCGCCGACCTGATCGTGGCGCAGCACGACAACGCGTTCAAGGTTCCGGGCAAGCAGATGAACTACGTGAACCGCAAGCCGATCGGTGTCGCCGGTCTCATCACGCCGTGGAACACGCCCTTCATGCTCGAGTCGTGGAAGCTGGGCCCCGCGCTGGCGACCGGTAACACCGTCGTTCTGAAGCCCGCCGAGTTCACGCCGCTGTCGGCGTCGCTGTGGGCAGGCATCTTTGAAGAGGCGGGGCTCCCCCAGGGTGTCTTCAACCTCGTCAACGGTCTCGGCGAAGACGCTGGCGATGCCCTCGTCAAGCACCCCGAGGTTCCGCTCATCTCCTTCACCGGCGAGAGCCGCACCGGCCAGATCATCTTCGGCAACGCAGCGCCCTACCTCAAGGGCCTGTCGATGGAGCTTGGCGGCAAAAGCCCGGCGATCGTGTTCGCCGATGCTGACCTGGACGAGGCGATCAACGCCTGCATCTTCGGCGTGTTCTCGCTGAACGGCGAGCGCTGCACAGCTGGCTCACGCATCATCGTGCAGCGCGAGGTCTACGACGAGTTCGTGGAGCGCTATGCCGCTCAGGCCAAGCGCATCAAGGTGGGCGACCCGCAAGACCCGACCACCGAGGTCGGCGCGCTCGTGCACCCGGAGCACTACGAAAAGGTCATGAGCTACGTCGAGCTCGGCAAGACCGAGGGCCGTTTGGTTGCTGGCGGCGGCCGCCCCGAGGGCTTCCCCACCGGAAACTCCGTCGCCCCGACGGTATTTGCTGACGTCGCACCCGACGCCCGCATTTTCCAGGAGGAGATCTTCGGACCGGTCGTCGCGATCACGCCGTTCGACACCGACGAAGAGGCACTCGCGCTGGCAAACAACACGAAGTACGGCCTCGCCGCCTACGTGTGGACCAGCGACCTCAAGCGCGCCCACAACTTTGCGCAGTCGATCGAGGCCGGCATGGTGTGGCTCAACAGCAACAACGTGCGCGACCTGCGTACCCCCTTCGGTGGCGTCAAGGCTTCCGGCCTCGGTCACGAGGGCGGCTACCGCTCGATCGACTTCTACACCGACCAGCAGGCCGTCCACATCACGCTGGGCGAACCGCACAACCCCACCTTCGGCAAGCAGTAAAGCAAGGACGCTCTGACATGACTCACCGCGACAATATGACGCTGACCTCCTCGGGATTCTGGGTATCCCAGGAGTCACAGATCAAGACCGACAACCCGGTCGCCACGCCCCAAGCTTCGCCGCCCGACATCCTGCGTTGCGCGTACATGGAGCTCATCGTTACCGACCTGGCGGCCTCCCGCCAGTTCTACGTCGACATCCTCGGCCTGTACGTGACGAAGGAAGACGACACGGCGATCTACCTGCGCTCGACCGAGGAGTTCATCCACCACAACCTCATCCTGCGTAAGGGTGACGTTGCGGCTGTGCGCGTGTTCTCCTACCGCGTGCGCACGCCCCAAGACCTTGATGCTGCCGTCGCATTCTTCACCGAGCTCGGCTGCGACGTGCGTCGCGAGCCGAACGGCTTCGTTGACGGTATCGGTGACTCGGTGCGCGTTGTTGACCCGCTCGGCTTTCCGTACGAGTTCTTCTTCCAGTCCGACCACCAGGAGCGCATGTCATGGCGCTACGACCTGCACATCCCCGGTGAGCTCGTGCGTCTGGACCACTTCAACCAGGTCACGCCAGACGTCCCCCGCGCCGTCAAGTACATGCAGGACCTCGGCTTCCGCGTGACCGAAGACATCCAAGACGAAGAGGGCACGGTGTACGCCGCGTGGATGCGCCGCAAGCCCACCGTGCACGACACCGCGATGACCGGTGGCGACGGCCCCCGCATGCACCACGTCTGCTTCGCAACCCACGAGAAGCA
>CANNEP010000016.1 GCA_947503655.1 uncultured Microbacterium sp. | reverse complement strand
CCCTCGAGCTCAGCGCCTAACCACTACCAACAGCAGAAGGATCACCGACCGCTACACCACGTCCCGGGGCTTGACCGCTGATCCCCGGCCTATTGCCACCAACCGTATACGCGTATGGCGTGCCCGACCCATGATTCCTCCCCGCGCACGCGCATTCACACAACCATGCATTGTCCTGTTTGCCACGGTCCCAGCATTGCTCGACGCATTTGTCGACGCCGCCATGCTGAGTGACCTTGACCCGCCCGTATCGGGCGGCCAGGCCGAGTATCACGGCATTGGTATGAGACCGAGCGACCCGACCATACGCCACCGTCATACTTCACTTGCCCCTTTCGAGACGCAGCGAACATGTCGCCCAGGATCGAATACCCTGCCCCTTTCCCTTCGTAAGGAAGGTTCCGAACTTCCGTCCTACGCCCTGGACGGATGACTACAGCTACGTCGCTCATGGATACAGAGTAGAGGCCACACGAGGCCGGTTGGCGTCAGACTACCGCTCGTCATTGCCGACAACGCGGGCGACGGCGTCGCGCAGGAAGCGCTTGGGGTCGTAGTCGGGCAGCGTGTTGCGGATGCCGGCCCATGCCTCATCCAGCGCAACCCCGAGGTTCCGCGCGCTGTACAGCGCAGCCACCGCAGACGTGCGGCTGCGTGCCTCCGCGCGGTGCACGAACACCGTCTTATCTTCGGCACGCAACGCGGCGATCATGTCGGCGGCCTCGGCGAGCGTGAAGTCGAGATTCGCGTTGCGGTCAGGCTGATCAACAAGCCACACCTGAATGCTCTCGACGCGCGTAGGCACCTGCTCCGCACCCACCCGGCAGAGCGAAACAACCGCATCAACCTCGATCGGCAGGGTGTCGAGCGTCGCGACCGAACCGAGCAGCACGCCCGGGTCGACCGGGTGTTGCTCGAGGGTTACGGGGCGGCGAACACCGGGCTGCGCCATCTTCTCCAGGGGCCAGCCGGAACCATCGGTGCGGCCGTTGCGCGCGGCAAGTGCCGCCTCGCGCACGAGGTCGTTGGCGTTGTAGCCGGGCCACCCGTGCGTCTTGCGCTTCCAGCTCAGCGGCACCGCGGTTCCGCCCCACAACGCGCCGGCAAGCGAGCCCGCAATCGCCGCGACCGTGTCAGTGTCATTACCGCCGCGGATGGCGCGCTCGATCGCATCGACCAGCGACGTTGCCCCCGGCGGCAGCGCTACGCCAACGGAAAGCGCGCCGCGACCTGCGCGCACACTGCGGCAATGTCGAACTCATGCTCGGCCGCTTCGTTGATGCGCTTCACGAGCAGTTTCGGCCACACCACGTGATGACCATCGACGGTGAAGCTGCCGCCGATGAGCGGCCAGTCAGCCTCGAGAAAACAGAGCGCGCCATGCACCGGAACACCGGTTCCGTCCAGCGCCGCCCGCATAAGGGCGACCTGTTTACCGAGGCCGGCGACCAGTGAGGTTCCGTCGCGCCCACCGATGCGCAGGCTCTCCACACGCGGGCGAATGATGCCACCCTCGACGCGCAACTCCGGTCGCTTGTTCTTGTACCGCTTCGCATCCACGACCCACACACCCGATGGCGCGACGACGATGTGATCGATGTTCGCTCGCGTGCCGGGGATGCGACGGTCGTTCAGCACGCGCGCGGGCTCGGGCAGCTCGCTCAGCCGCTTCGCCATGAGCTCCTCGCCGATCGCACCGCGCTCCCACGCCTGTGTGCTCTGCGGTTCGTCCGTCAGAGCCAGAATCAGACCACCCAGTCGCGGATGCTGCTCACGAATGCGCTCCTCACGCTTCGCACGGCGCCGGTCAAACTCGCGACGGGCCGAACCACCCGCGGTGCCAGCCTCAATTTCGGGCTGCTCAATGGTTCCGTCGTCGACGCTTGCGTCGGGAGATTTCGGACCCACGGGGCAAGTGATGCAGCGAACCCGGCGGGCTGCGCGCTCGTAGATGGCGCGCTCGCCAGCGGGGAGCTCGGCACTGCAGAGATGACAAACGCCCGCGTACCGAAGCGCCATGCGCTTCTCATCGGTGGCAGCGGCCGAATCGGTTGTCATGAGCTCAAGCTAGCAGCGGGTGCCACTGGTGCGGCAAGAGAATGCCCGCCCGGGCCTCTTTCGCGACGCGCTTCGGCATGGAGTCACCCATCGCCACGTCGTCGCGGTCAAGATGCAGCGTTATGCGTCCCCGTCCCCATACCTTGGGGTGAGTTTATTGCGATGCGCGGTCAGTCGGAGCGCCGTGGGCGGCCCGTTTCGTCTCGCTTCGTTCACGCAACGGGCCGCCGAAGCCGTCGCCTTCGCACTCATGCCGTTGAATGACCCGCAGCGCGCATGGCAGCTCGCACACGACCTCAAGCTCGACGATCCGCTGGTGTGGAACGACCTCGCCCGGGCCTACGTGAGCGTCGACAAGCTCGCGACCCTGCCCGTTCACGAGCGCCTCGTCAGACTCGACCTCGAAAGCACGGGCGCCGAGTTCTACGGTTCTGCGGCGCATCGCTTGGAGCGCATGCGCTTGATAGCGAGCGGAACCAGTGAAGCGGCGCGCGTAGACGCGCTGATTTTGGAGCTACGGGAGGAGCACCGCGGCCAGCCGCGCCTGCAGAAGGAGTTCGACCGCTTTCGTCTGCCGCGAGCGCGGTGAATAATCTCTGTCAAAACTATACTGAAATTGGTATAGTTCTGACATGAATGGCAAGGTTCCAATCCAGCGCCGTCAAACGAACCGTGACCTGCTTCGTGAGATCGCATACGACAACCGCGGTTTCGTCTCGGTGCCAGCGGCTGCCGAAATTGGCGTACCGAATATTGAGCTCGCGAAACTTGCCGCGCGCGGCCACCTCGAACATGTTGCCTACGGGTTGTACCGGATGCCCGAAATTCCTCGGTCACCGGATGATCAGTTCACTGAGGCGATTTTACGCACGGGTGAACATGCCTTCCTCCGCGGCGAGAGCGTCCTCGCGTTACTCGGCTTGGCGGATGTGAACCCCACACGTATTACTGTCGGAGTACCCGGGCGGGTGCGACGCAGCGTTCCACCTTGGATGGAAGTCACTCGTGCGGCTGAGGGTGCGCAAACCACTTTCTACAATGGCGTCCGGTCGCAACCCGTGAGTGAAGCCATTCTCGAGAGCATCGGGCGCATCCCTCGTGATCGGCTTCACGATGCAGCATTGCATGCCCGTCGCGAAGGATGGCTCACGGCTTCAGAAGCAGAGCACATCCAGAAGGTGCTGTCATCGTGACATATGACTCGCCGCCAAGCGGAATCCGTGCGCTCAACCAGCGCCTCATGAATCTTGAAAATGACGCGACGCTCGTCACTCGTAGGCGCACCACGATGGCACTGGTCATCGTGGGTCAAATGTTGCCGGACGGAGCCGTAAAGGGCGGTAGCGCCATGGCACTTCGCTACGGCGTGAACAGTCGGTTCACCCGTGACCTCGACGCCGCGCGCACCGAAGACGCCGCACAGTTCCGGGCTGAGTTCGAAGATAACCTGCGGCAAGGATGGGAAGGATTCACCGGCCGTCTCATCGAACGCACCGCACCTGCACCGGCTGGCGTACCCACCGCCTATGTGATGCAGCCGTTCGACATCAAGCTCGACTACCGCGGTCAACCATGGTGCACCGTTCCCTTCGAACTCGGACACAACGAGATCGGCGATGCCGACCACCCCGAACCTGTTCTCTCTGACGACTCGCTCGCGCTCTTCGCCACGGTTGGTCTTGCGAAGCCGGCACCGGTGCCCGTCATGCCCGCGGATCACCAGATCGCCCAGAAGCTTCACGCGTGTACGTCAGAGGGGAACGATCGCGCACGTGATCTCGTTGATCTTCAGCTCCTCGCCGAGCGCGAAACCCTCGACCTAGTTCGCGTACGAACGACATGCGAACGCCTCTTTAAGTACCGGCGGTCTCAGGCGTGGCCGCCGACCGTCACCGGCGGTGAGCATTGGGACACTCTCTATGCTGACGCCGCGGCCGGGCTGGATGTTGCCGCCCATGTTGATGAAGCGATCGACATCGTCAATGGTCTTATCCAACTCATCGACAACGCCACCTGACTCTCAACCGTTCCGCCTCCGGGCGCTCAGCGGTCAGCCGGAGGGCCGGGGGCGGCGTGTTTCGTCTCGCTCCGCTCGCTCAACGGCCACGACACTAAACCTCGCGGAACCTCACCATCGGGTGTTCGAGTGACGTCACGAGATGCCGCAAGAAACCAGCGGCATAACCTCCGTCGCACACGCGGTGGTCGAAGACGAGCGACACCTGCACGATGCGGCGGGCGACGATCGCACCATCAACCACCCACGCGCGTTCGATCGCACGACCCATACCCACAATCGCGACCTCGGGGTGGTTGATGATCGCGGCCGATCCGTCCACACCCAACGCCCCATAGTTGTTGAACGTGATCGTCGAACCCGTGAGCTCGGCGGGCGCCAGCGACCCCGCCCGCGCAGCAGCTGACACTGATCGCAGCGCGGCGTCCAACTCCCCCACCGACAGCGCATCGGCCCGCGAAATCACCGGAACCAACAGCCCCCGATCAGTATCCGTCGCGACCCCGAGGTTCACGCCGTCAAACGTCACGAGCTCCGAACCGTCAACCCGCGACGCCAGCAACGGAAACTCCGCAAGCGCCATCAGCACAAACCTCGCCGCGAGCGCCGTGAAACTCGGCGCCGGCGCATCGCCCACCGCCATCTGCGCGCGCATCGCCCACAGGTTGGTCACGTCGACATCAACCCACACCGTCGCCTCAGGAATCTCCGCCCGCGACGCCGACATCTTCGCCGCCACCGCACGCCGCAGCATCGACATCGGCTCACGCGCGGCAACCCCCAACCCGGCAGGCATCGCAGAGAGAGCGGAACCAGCACTCGCGCTAGCAAGGGCAGGTGCAGCGGAACCACTGGTCGCGCTGACAGCAGAAGGGGCGGCTGCCGAAGCGGCAAGAACGTCCGCCCGCGTCACGACGCCGTCGACGCCCGTGCCGCGCACGCGCGCGACATCCACGCCCAGGTCACGCGCGAGCTGGCGGACGATCGGCGACTTGACCGCAACCGGCCCGCCGACGCGAGCAACTGGTTCCGGAGCCCCGGCTACAGAGGCAACCCGCAACCGGCGCCGCTGCGGCGCACCGCCGTGTGACGAGGTTCCGTACCCGATCAACACGTTGCCCGACCCCGACGACGCAGCCACCGGCTCCTTAATGCCGGCGCGCTCTTCGTGGCGGTAGCCCTCTAACTCGCGGGCGTCATCGGGCACGCGCACGGTCGCGATTTCCGCGGTCGTCGGGCCCGAAACACGAGCGTCAGCAGACACCTCAATAAACGGCGCCCCGACCCGCACTTCGTCGCCAACACCGCCGTGCAACTCAGTGACCACGCCGGCGAACGGCGACGGCAACTCGACGATGCTCTTCGCGGTTTCGACCTCGGCGATGACTTGGTCGACCGAGACCGTGTCGCCCACGGCAACGTGCCATGCGACGATCGCGGCCTCGGTCAACCCCTCCCCGAGATCCGGCAGCAAAAACGTGCGAGTCATGACTCCCACCCCAGCGCGTCGATCGCATCGAGCACCCGGTCAACGTCGGGCAGGTAGTACTTTTCGAGCTTCGGTGGCGCGAACGGAACATCGAATCCCGTCACCCGCAGCACCGGGGCTTCCAGATGTGAGAAGCAGTTCTCCTGAATACGCGCGACGAGCTCCGACGCCACCGACGCAAACCCGGCCGCCTCCGCCACCACAACAGCACGCCCCGTCGCCCGCACGGCGGCAAAAATCGTGTCGTCATCACACGGCGTCAGCGTGCGCACATCCACCACGCGCACACTCTTACCCTCGGTCTCTGCCACGGCCGCGGCGTCGAGAGCGATCTGCACGCTGGACCCGTAACTAATCAGAGTGACGTCGGAACCATCGCGCACGGTGCGCGCACGGCCGAGAGTCTCGCGCACGGACGTATCGACCGGCCCCTTTGACCAGTACAGCTTCTTCGGCTCCAAAAACACGACCGGGTCGGGCGACTCGATCGCGGCCCGCAGCATCGAATACGCGTCTTGCGGGGTCGCCGGGCATACCACCGTGAGCCCCGGCGTGTGCGCGTAGTACGCCTCCGACGAGTCACAGTGGTGCTCCACACCACCGATGCCGCCACCAAACGGCACCCGAATCACAATCGGCATCCGCAGCGCACCCCGCGTGCGGTTGCCGAGCTTCGCGACGTGCGACACCACCTGCTCAAACGCGGGGTACGCGAACGCGTCAAACTGCATTTCAACAACCGGCCGCATGCCGTTCATCGCAAGCCCAACGGCGAAGCCCATGATTCCCGACTCGGCGAGCGGGGTATCAAAGCACCGCTTCTCACCAAACCGCGCCGTCAGCCCATCCGTGATGCGAAACACGCCCCCGAGCGCGCCGACATCCTCACCAAACATCAGCACCGACTCATCGGCAACCATCGCATCGGCGAGGGCGCGGTTGAGCGCGGCCGCCATCGTCATCGTCTCGACGTTCGTCGTCGCCTGAGCGTGCACGGGGTGATCAATCAGCGTCATGACTTCTGCTCCTTGGTTCCGCTCTCCGTGGTTCCGGCACCCGCACCACCCGCCGCCTCAAACGCCGCCGTCCGCTCCAGCTCGTCTTTCAGCTTGTTCCACTGCCGGTCCAGGTGCGGGGGACGGGAGGCATACACGTACCGAAAGAGGTCTTCGGGGTCGACCTCGACCTCACTATTAAGCGCATCACGCAACGCGGATGCCATCGTCTCGGCCTCTGCCGCGAGCGCCGAATCGTCCTCCGCAGACCACGCACCAGCCGCAGAAAGGTACGCGCGCATGCGGGTGAGCGGGTCGCGATCGACCCACGCCTTAACCTCATCGCGCTCGCGATACCGGGTGTCGTCGTCGGCGTTCGTGTGCGCCTGCATGCGGTACGTGTGGGCTTCGATGAGGGTCGGTCCGCCGCCGGTGCGCGCCCGATCAACCGCCTCACCGAGCACCGCCAACACCGCGGCCACGTCGTTGCCGTCAACCCGCTGGCCAGGCATGCCGTACCCGATCGCCTTGTGCGCAAGCGACGGCGCGTGCGTCTGCTTCGCGAGCGGCACGGAGATCGCGAACTCGTTGTTCTGCACAAAGAAGACGACCGGAACCATAAAGACAGCGGCAAAGTTGAGGGCCTCATGAAAGTCGCCTTCGCTCGTCGCACCATCGCCACACAGCGCCATCACGACGGTGTCTTCACCGCGCAGGGTGGCGGCATGCGCGAGACCGACGGCATGCAGCAGTTGGGTCGCGAGCGGCGTGGCCTGCGGGGCAACCCGGGTGCGCTTCGGGTCATAACCGCTGTGCCAATCGCCGCGCAGCAGCACGAGCGCTTCTTCGGGCGTGACGCCGCGATTCACGATCGCGACGGTGTCGCGGTAGGTGGGAAAGAGCCAGTCGTTTTCGCTAAGCACGAGCGACGCGGCGACCTGGCAGGCTTCCTGTCCGTGCGACGACGGATACACCGCGAGACGCCCCTGCCGCACGAGCGCCGAACACTGGTCGTTAAGGCGACGGCCGTTCACGAGCGCGCGATACGCGGCGGCGAGTCGTTCGTTCGACGGCATCGCGTAGGTGTCATCGGCGTGCGTGGTTCCGGTCTCATCGATCAGCTGCACGGGAGTTTCGCGCGGCAACAGGACCGGCGCGTGCTCAACAGAAATACTCACGGTTCCCGCCTTTGGGTCGTGTGGCTTCACGTCGACGGCCTCAGTGCCGAAGACGTTTCGTCTCCTCAGCATGCGCTCCGCAGCACGAATAGTCACGGGATAGCCCGACCCGGTAGACGTTCTGTATGCTGAGTCCACCAACTTCGGCAATGCGTCTCGTCAGTGATGACGAAACCTTCACATCATCAGGAGAATCGTGGACGCTCTCGATCGCGCCATCCTCGACATCCTCCGCGCCGACGCCCGCACCTCCGTCAACGTCATCGCGCAGCAGGTGCACATTTCGCGCGCCAACGCCTACGCGCGCATCAAACGCATGACCGACGACGGCGTGATTCTCGGGTATCGCGCCGTCACCGACCCCGTCAGCGCCGGCTTTCGATCGTCGGCGTACGTGTCGATGTCGGTCGATCAGCGGCGCTGGCAAGAGATTCGGGCGGCCCTCGACGCCCTGCCCGAAATCGAGCATGTCGCACTGGTCGGCGGCGACTTTGATGTCATGGTGTTGGTGCGCGCCCGCGACAACCGCGACCTGCGCCGCATCGTGCTGGAAGAAATCCAGTCCATCGACGGCGTCACGAGCACGCAGACGTTCCTCATCTTCGAAGACCACCAACCAAAGGCCACGTCATGACCGACTCGCCCCGCCGCGGACGCCCCGGCTACGACCGCACCCAGGCGCTCGACGCCGCCGTCGCGGTCTTCAACGAGCAGGGATACGACGGAACCTCGATTGCGGCGCTTGCCGATCGCATGGGTGTGACGAAGTCGGCTTTGTACCACCACTTCGATTCGAAAGAGGCGATCCTCGCGGCCGCCCTGGGCGTCGCGCTCGACGGCCTCGACAACGTGATTGCCGCCGCGGAATCAGCCCCTGGTTCCGCTCTCGACCGCCTCACCCACGCCATCACGGGAGCCGTGCGACTGCTGGTTCTGGAGAAGGCATCGGTGACGCTGCTCCTGCGGGTGCGCGGCAACAGTACGACCGAGCGGGCGGCGCTGGAGCGTCGTCGCGACTTCGACGCGCGCGTGGCGGCACTCGTGAGTGCGGCGCAGGCTTCTGGTTCCGTGCGTCGCGATGTCGACGCCCGCACCGCCGCGCGCCTGCTGTTTGGCACCGTCAACTCGGTCGTCGAGTGGTACCGCGGTGACGACGCCGACGGCCTCGCACGCGATGTCGTCGCGATCGGCCTCGACGGGTTGCGGGTTCGCTAGCGGCCCTGGCGCTTCTTGTAGGGCTTCGGCTGGCCCTTGACGGCAGGGGCGCGGCCCTTGCCCTTGTTAGCCTTCGCCTTGCCACCGGCTGGCGCTTTCTTCTGCACCGCTGGTTCCGGAGCCGCGGCAATACGCTCGCGCGCTTCTTCCAGCAGCACGTTGCCGGCACGCGTCACGGTAGTGTCTTTGCCGCGCGTGATGATCGGGTGCCCGACCTCTTCTTCAAGCTTTTCGATCGACGAATACAGCGACGCGAGCGAAATGCCGAGACGCTCGGCCGCCCGCGGAAAGTGCAGCTCTTCAGCAACCATGACGAAGTTGCGAAGCTGGGTGATGTTCACGGGGCTGCTCTCTGTTGCGGGGCTCGGCTGTATCCAGCGTACGCGGCGGATGTCGGCGGGTGGGCAACCGCTGAGCAACCGCTCAGATGGGCGACCTAGGCTGGCGTCATGCGCCTTCCGTCCGTCGACACTGCTCTCGCTCACATTCGACGTGACGCCGCAGCCGGACGATTCGCACAGTGGGGGCTCTCGACCCTGATCGACGAGTTCACCGGTGTGCCTTCGATCGAGAAGGACCTCTTCGACACCCTGCACCGCGCCGCCGGCATCGCCGCGGAGTTCCCGATCGGCAACGCGGGCGTGCTGCACGTTTACGGATACTGGTTCTCCGAGGTTCCGACCCCGTTCGGCTACAAGCGCGACCGCTGGGCCGACGGCCAGCTCGCCCAGGCCCTCGGGTTCGACGCCGACGCATTTCTGCTCGAGGCAGAGAGTGAGAGCGGAACCACGGAGTTGGGTTCGAGCGCAAGCACGCTGCTCGAGCGAGTGACGAAAGCTGTTCTCCCCGCACTTCTGGCACCGCCCGCCGATGCGATCACGGCGGACGTTGTGGTCGGTGAGTACCGCACGCGGGTTATCGCGCTTGCGCCACTCGAAGGCACCCCGTCTGCGCTGGTCTACGGCATCGCGCCGATTGCGGCGCCGATGAACTTCCGTCTGGTGACGACGTTTCCGGTGGCGAGCGACCCGGCCGTCATGGTCGCCGAGTGCATCACCGACCCGCGCCTGCGCTTCAACGCCATCGCCCTCTGAACTTCCCGCGCCCTCCGCGCCCGCCGCGCGTGGTTCCGCTCGCAGTGCTGACGCCCGAAGCGATTGACTCGGTGCTCGACACGCTGGACACCGCCGACCGCGTACTGGTCGTCGGCAACGGACTGTCTGGCCCGTTGGCGATGGCACTCGTGATGCGGTTGAACGCTGCCGGACGCTCGGTGGAATACTTCGCCGACCCCATCGCCCAGCAGATCGCAGCCAAGCAACTGGGTGCTGGTTCCGCTCTCTTTGTGCTGTCGGGGTCGGGAGCTAGCCGGCCGACGCTCGAGGTTATGAATGCCGCGCAGGAGAGTGGTGCGCGGGTGATCGCGGTGACGTCGTTCGCACGGTCTGCGGTGGCGAAGCTCGCCGATGTGCCGCTGGTGATGCCGCCGACGGAGGAGACGTTCCACGATGAGCTGATCCACACGTCGCGCGGTGCGCTGATGCTGTTCTTGGAGGAACTCGTCGACCTGTTCGTCGAGCGCCGCGGTGAGCGCGGCCGCATCGCCCGCCAGACGGCGATTTCGATGCTGGGGCGGGCTATCGCCGACTGAGGTTGGGTTCTCTGGGTTCTCAGTTTGGCCCCGGAACATTCCCGCGCGGTTCGCGGGCCTCTCCCGCACCCCGTGGTTCCACTTGGTTTACTAGAACAGATCAACTAAGCTCTCACGCCACGCCCGCCCAACGGTTCAGACCCTCCTCCACAGCTGAATCTCAGTTAAATATACCCCCATCGGCTCTTTTACCCCGCCCAATGTCGGAGGCCCCTGGAACAATAGTTCTATGACCAAGACAGCCGTAGATCTCGCAGAGGCAACCCGCCTGCTGCGGTCGGTCGCGGCTGAATTCGTGGGGGCTTACGGTGCTCGCCTCGCGACGGATGCCGAGCTCGTGGCCGTTGCGATTGAGGCGGGTGCCGCGCTGCGCGGTGCCGAGGCTGTGCTGATCGAGGTCGCCGGCGAGGTCGAGGGGCGGTCGGAGAGCGCGGTGCGTGACGAGCGGTTCGCAGTGCGGCACGGGTGCCACAATACGAATGAGTTTCTGCAGCGAGCCACCGGTGTCGCTCCGGCGACCGCCGGGCGTTGGCTTCGGGCGTCACGCGGACTCCATGGCCGCACGTGTATGACGACCGGAGCGACGCTTGAGCCGTCACTGCCCGGGCTACGTCAGGCACTTGCCGCGAGCGCGATCGGCGTCGACGGACTGTTGGCGGCGGCTGATCCGCTGCTCGATGCGGAGCCGCGGGCGATTCCGGCTAATTTTGCTACGGCTGATGCCGCCGTTGGAGCGGTCGCGCTCGAATCCAATCCCGCGTTCGGCGAGGCCATTCGCGGCGATGCGCCCGAGCCTGATGCTGGCGATGAAGCCAGCGACGACACCTTTCCCGACGACGACACAAACGACGGCTCCGGCAACGGCAACGGCAACGGCCCCAGCAACGTGCTGATGGTTCCGATCTCTGTCGCGGAGCTCAAGATTCACGCGACCGCGTGGGCGTGCGCGCTCGACCAAGACGGCGCCGAGCCGCTCGAAGACCGGGCGCTCCGCAAGCGTGGCGTGAGTCTCGGCACCCCGCAAGACGGGCTCGTGCGACTCAACGGATGGCTTCTCCCCGAAGTCGCATCAGTCATGCAACGAATCTTCGACGCAATCGATACGCCGCGGCGCGTGCGGTTCGTGGAGTCTGATCCCGACGCCGCCCCGGTCGACAAAGACACCCGCACCCCACAACAGCGGCGGCACGACGCCTTCGCGACCGCCCTCAATGTGGCCGCAGCGTCGGAGACGCTTCCCACCGTCGGCGGGGCCGCGCCCACGCTCGTGGTGCACGTCAGCGAGCACGACCTGGTCACCGGTCGCGGATGGGCAGGGGTCGACGGAACCATGGTGTCGGTTGCGGTGGCGCGTCACGCCGGGTGCTCGGGTTCCGTGCAACGCGTGACCACCAATTCTTCCGGTCGAATCACATCGATCGGCACAGAAGAACGACTCTTTAACCGCCATCAGCGTCGAGCCATTGCGCTCCGCGATGGCGGTTGTGTCATTCCCGGCTGCACTGTGGGTGCCGCGTGGTGCGAAGTGCATCACGTCACCGAACATGCCCGAGGTGGAGCCACGCACACAGACAACGGCGTACTCCTGTGCTGGAACCACCACCGCTTCCTCGACAAGAACGGGTGGTCGGTACGCATGAACACCGGCGTTCCGGAGGTTCGAGCACCCCGCTGGATCGATCGCGAACAGGTCTGGCGGCGGCCACACCCGCCACCGTCGTTCCGCACCGAAGTCAGGCGAACGTGAAAAGAGACGGCGAATGTGAAAAAGTCGGGGTCTACGCCGAAGCCTCCGCCACCACCTGCAAAAATCCGAACGAGCGGTGTCGGCGTTTTGCCGACGTCATCGTGAAGCTCGGCCGTGCGCTGTTGCTCGCATCTGTCAGGGCGATCGTCAGCTTGCGCCAGCGTGGCGCTGCCCGACTTCGTCATCACCGCGGGCACAGCCTTCGCCGGCGTCATGCTCTTCGCGTGACCTAACCGGGTCAGGCAAGACTCCCGCCGCACGATAGCGTGTGGTGTGCAGTTCGAGTCATATGAGGCATATGCCGCCGTAACTGGGACGCCCGTGCAGGTGACTCCGGAACCACAAAACAGCGACTACGAGTCGGGCTCGGCTGTGATTGATGGCGAGGTGTGGCACATTCGCACCGCCCGAACGACTCCCACCAAACTCGGTGCCTTCGTCGCATTCTGGCGACGTGAGGACGGCGGCGAGACGGCGCCATTTCCGAGCACCGACGCATCAGCCGGCTTGCTCGTCTTCGTGACGCAGGGCGCACACCGCGGCGTGTTTCGCTTCACTCTCGAGCGCCTCGCAGAACTCGGAATCACATCAGCTCCCGACCGCGCTGGCAAGCGCGGGTTTCGTGTCTACCCGAGCTGGTGCACCGAACTCAACCCACAAGCGACCCGCACCCAACGCGGTCAAGCATCGGCGTTCCAGTTGTACTGAACGAGGCAACGCAAAACCCCCGGAGAAGAAACTCCTCCGGGGGCATGCTGCGCCGCACAGGACACTGGGCGACGCAGCGGGTCAGCGCGTGCCTGTCAGCCGCGCGACTTCTTTACCTTGCGCATTTCGTGCAGAATCGGCTCGGTGTAACCGTTGGGCTGTGCTGCGCCCTCGATGATCAACCGACGAGCCGCCGCAAACGCGATACCGGGCTCATCGCCGGCGATCAGCGCCTCATACGACGCATCTCCGGCGTTCTGGCCGTCAACAACCGGCGCCAGTCGACGCAGGCTTGCATCAACGTCAGCCTCACTGATAACACCGTGCAGGAGCCAGTTCGCGAGCAGTTGGCTCGAAATGCGCAGCGTCGCGCGGTCTTCCATCAGCGCGACACCGTTGATGTCGGGCACCTTCGAGCAGCCGACGCCCTGGTCAATCCAGCGCACGACGTAGCCGAGGATCGACTGCACATTGTTGTCGAGTTCGGTCGCGACGACCTTGTCCGAAAGATCTGACGCAGAAGCGAGCGGAACCGTCAGCAGCGACTCGAGAGAAGCTGGGTCAGAGGTGATGCCGGCACGCTGCGCGAAGGCGTCTACCTGGTGGTAGTGCAGCGCGTGCAACGTCGCGGCGGTCGGCGATGGCACCCATGCGGTCGAAGCGCCCGAACGCACATGGCCGATCTTCTGCTCGACCATGTCGTGCATGAGATCGGGCATCGCCCACATACCCTTACCGATCTGCGCGCGACCATCGAGACCGGCCTCGAGGCCAATCGCCACGTTGCGGTCCTCGTACGTCTGCATAAACGGACGCGACTTAATCACCGACTTCGGCGGGAAGACACCCGCGTGAATCGACGTGTGAATCTCATCACCCGTGCGGTCCAAGAACCCGGTGTTGATGAATACGACCCGCTCCGACGCGGCGGCGATGCACGCGGCAAGGTTTGCCGACGTGCGACGCTCCTCGTCCATGATGCCGATCTTCACCGTGTTCGGCGCGAGGCCCAAAAGCTCCTCAACACGTCCAAACAGCTCAGCAGCAAACGCCGCCTCCGCGGGCCCGTGCATCTTCGGCTTCACGATGTACACCGATCCGGTGCGTGAGTTCGCACCCGCACGCTCGCCGCGCAGATCAGGCAGTGCACCGAGCACCGTCATGATCGCGTCGAGCACACCCTCAAACACCGGCGCACCCTGAGCATCAAGCACAGCGTCCGTACGCATCAGGTGTCCGACGTTACGGATGAACAGCACCGAACGCCCCGGCAGCGTCAGCGAACCACCGTCAGGCGTGACGTACGAACGATCCGCCGCCATCACACGCGTGATCGTGCGACCGCCCTTTTCGACTGTCTCACTCAGCGTGCCATCCATCAGCCCACGCCAGTTGCGATACCCGAGCGACTTGTCTTCAGCGTCAACCGCCGCGACCGAGTCCTCCAGGTCGATGATCGTGGTGATCGCCGACTCCACAACGATGTCTTGCACGCCCGCAGCATCGGTCGAGCCGATGCCACCCGCACGATCAATCACGATCTCCAGGTGCAAACCGTTGTGCTTCAACAACAACGCAGACGGAGCCGTCGGCTCACCCCCATACCCAACGAATGCCGCAGCATCTGCCAGCCCCGTGGTTCCGCCATCCGTCTGCACAACCAGCGCGCCGGTTGAGTCAACCGCATAGCCCGTGGCGTCGGCGTGCGACCCCTGAGCGAGCGGCGCCGCCAGGTCGAGAAGTTCGCGACCGCGAGCGATAACCGCGGCACCACGCACAACGTTGTACGCGGCACCGGGGGCCAGGTCACCCTCCTGCGAAATCGCATCGGTGCCGTACAGCGCGTCGTAGAGCGAGCCCCAGCGAGCGTTGGCGGCATTCAGAGCGAAGCGGGCATTCAGAAGCGGAACCACGAGCTGCGGACCAGCGGTCGTTGCGATCTCGGGGTCAACATTCTCGGTCGAGATCTGGGCATCAGCAGGCTGCTCAACGAGGTAGCCGATGCTCGTCAGAAATTCGCGATACGCCGCGGGGTCAGGCTGACCCGGGTTCGCGCGGTGGAAGTCATCGATCTGCTGCTGCAGCTCATCGCGCTTCGCAAGCAGCTCGACATTGCGCGGAGTGAGATCCCGCACGATCGCGGCAGCACCCTGCCAGAACGCGTCGACATCGAGACCGAACGACGCGAGCGTCGACTCGGCGAAGTCGGCAATCTCTGGCGCTACGGCGAGGTCGGCGCGCGTCAGGTATTCGGTGCGGGTGGTGGATTCAGCGGTGCGGGCATCGGTCACGGCTCTACTCCTTTGTGCGACAGCTGCTGATGTCGGCGTCTTCGCGGGCAATTGGCCCGGGGTTCCGCCGTCGTGCGCTCCACGGTACGGAATCTTCCACAAACTGGAGTTCAACTTCCGTATCGTGGAATCATGGCCGAAACATCATCCGCGGGGTCCGTGCAATCTGTCACCCGCGCGTTCGCACTTCTCGAGGCAATTGCCGAGGCCGAAGGCGGACTCCCGCTGGCGATCGCCGCCGAGCGCACCGGACTCGCGGTTCCGACAGCGCACCGACTGCTCGGAACCATGCAGCGGCTCGGATACGTGCATCAGACCGAGCAGCGCCGGTATGCACTGGGCGCCGGTCTCATAGGACTCGGCAAGCGAGCCGTGCCGCCTCTCGCCGATATCGCGAGCCCGTTCTTGGAACGCCTCGAAGAAGAGTTCAACGAAACCGCGAACCTCGCGGTGCTCGACGGCGACCTCGTGCTGTACGTCGCCCAAACTCCGTCTCGCCACCGCATGCGCATGTTCACCGAGATCGGCCGCCGCGTGCTGCCGCACTCCACCGGCGTCGGCAAGGCGATGCTGTCGCTCATGCCAGAGGATCGCGTCGAGGCCCTCGTCGAACGCACCGGACTCCCCCGCTTCACACCGGCAACCCTCGTCACGGTCGACACGTTTATGGCCGACCTCCGCCTCTCCAAGCGCCGCGGATTCGCCGCCGACGACAGCGAGCAGGAGGTCGGTGTGCGTTGCATTGCCGTCGCGGTGCCCGGGCTCGATCAGCCCACCGCGATCTCCGTCTCCGGCCCCGTGACCCGTGTCACGAGCGCCGTGGTTCCGTCTCTCGTCAAGTCATTGAAAGCGGCGGCCGAAGAATTGCGGGCAGCCGCGATGACCCGTGCGTCATAGGTCAGTTAACCCAAGCGCCGACCGCACCGCGAGCGTCACGATCGGTTCAATCGCGATCGTCGGGTCGACCGTGACGAGGTGTAGCAACAGCCCGTCGCACGCTGCCATCAGAAAGTGTGTGTTGCGCGCCGCGTCGTCGCCACCGAGGGCGAGGAGCGAATCGCGCGTCCACGCTTCGAATCCCTGGCGTTGTGCTTGCAGCGGCGCAACGGCATCACCTTCGGCCTCGAGAAACAGCGCGTATCGCGCACGAGTGCGGGCGGCGAAGGTGGTGGATTGCGCGGCAATCATGTGGGTCAGCGCGGCAACCAGGTCGTTAGCGGAGCTGATGTTCGGCACCCCAGCGTCAGCGAGCTCAAGCGCAGCGAGGTGCTCGATCACCCCAGCAATGAGCGCCGCCCGCGTGCGAAAATAGTTCGATGTCGACCCCTTCGGCAACTCGGCCGCGGCATCAACACGAGCATGTGTCAGCGCGCGCACCCCACTCACCCCGACCAATTCGATAGCCGCATCCAGAACCCGCCGACGATTGCCCATGGTTCCACTCTAGGACCCGCTACTACAAATATAGTGCGCAGACACTATAAACGTAGTATTCTCACGTCATGAAGTACATCATCCTCGGCGTCTGGGGCATCCAGGCGGTGGCCGGGCTCACGCTGGCCGTCGGCTGGGCGCGGCGCGCACGCGGCAAGGGGGGCAGCGCCGGTCATCGCGCACGCCACCATCATGCTCGCGTGCCTGGCCTCATGGACCGTGTTCGTTTTCACGGACGCAATCCTGTGGGGCTGGCTGGCATGGGTCGTACTCGCGCTCGGCGTTCCGCTCGGTGAAACGCAAATGGTCGCCCGCGCTCGACGAGCCCGTCACAGCAACGCGACCGGCATGGCGGCGTACGGACTGGCGATTCGTAGTGCTTTCGCCGGCCAACTGCCCCCGCTCATCACGTTTCACGCAATATTCAGTGCGGCCGTATTCTTCGGCTCCCTCGTGTGCCCGATCGGGGTTGCCATCGCCGGGTAAGGGCACCATGGCGTGGCCCTCACTTACCCTGGAGAGGATGACTTCAGACGCCTCACCAACGGTTGTATGGTTCCGCGATGACCTACGCCTTGCCGACAACCCGGCGCTGACGGCGGCCGCCGCGCGGGGGCCGGTCGTGGCGTTGTTTGTGCTCGATGAAGAGTCGCCCGGCATCCGCCCGCTGGGCGGTGCGGCGCGGTGGTGGCTGCACCACTCGCTGGCGTCACTACAGGCCCGGCTCGCGGCGCACGGGGTGCCGCTCGTGTTGCGGCGCGGGGCTGCCGGAGCCGTGGTGCGTGAGATCGCGGCTTCGCTGGGAGCCGGTGCGGTGATGTGGAACCGCCGCTACGCGAGTGCAGAACGTGCGGTTGATACAGAACTCAAGTCGGGCCTGCGAGCGGCCGAAATCGAGGTGCAGTCGTTTGCGGCGTCACTCCTCTTCGAGCCCTGGACGGTACAGACCGGGTCCGGCACCCACTACTCCGTCTTCACGCCGTTTTGGCGCGCGTGCCAGTCACTGCCCGCCCCGCGCCAGCCGCTCCCCGAACCCGAAAACCTGCACGGTGGTTCCGCTCTCCCCTCTGATGAATTGAGCGAGTGGAACCTGCTACCGACATCGCCAGATTGGGCTGCGGGATTGCGGGAGACGTGGGAACCGGGCGAACCGGCCGGTCTTGCGCGGTTACACGAGTTCGTCTCGGGAGACCTCGCCGACTACGACCGGGCGCGTGATGAACCATCAGCTGGAGCGACATCGATGTTGTCACCACGGTTGCGGTGGGGTGAGATCAGTCCGTTCACGGCGTGGCATGCGGCGGTTGATGCGGGTGAATCCGCGCGATTCTTGACTGAGCTGGGCTGGCGCGAATTCGCGTGGCATACGCTGTTTCACTTTCCGGACCTTGCGACGAAGAACCTGCGGCCAGAGTTCGACGCGTTTCCGTGGCCCGACGTTGATTCAGGCGCGTTGGCCGCATGGCGTGAGGGCAACACCGGATTCGGCATCGTCGACGCCGGTATGCGCGAGCTCTGGCACACCGGCCATATGCACAACCGGGTGCGCATGATCACGGCGTCGTTTCTCATCAAGAACCTGATGATCGATTGGCGCATCGGCGAGCAGTGGTTCTGGGACACGCTCGTCGACGCCGACGCTGCCAGCAACCCGTTCAACTGGCAGTGGGTTGCTGGTTCCGGTGCCGACGCCGCCCCCTACTTCCGCATCTTCAACCCCGAATTGCAGGCGAAGAAGTTCGACCCGCACGGCGTGTATGTGCAGCAGTGGGCCGCCGACGCGTCTCCATTGCAGATCGTTGATCTCGGGCTCACGCGCAAGGCCGCGTTGGCGGCGTACGACGCCGTGAAGCGCTCCGGTCGCCCGTAAAATCTCTGTGTGCTTGAATCGCGCCTCCGGGCGCATTTGTGCCCTCCGAGCACCGGATTCTGCACAACAGTAAAAATTTCGCGAAACTTCTCCCCCGAATTGGCCAGAAGAAGCCTTCTCACAGCCCCATTGTGAGAATAAGCAAACGCCAATGAGTGACTGAGTCACCACCCGCCGAAGGAGTCATCGTGACTGCATTCCAGAACGACAAAGAAGCCGTGGATTCGCTCAAGCAGCAGAACGGTTCCAGCTGGGACAGCATTAACCCGGAATACGTCGCCCGCATGCGTGCCCAGAACCGTTTCAAGACGGGTCTGGAGATTGCGCAGTACACCGCAGACATCATGCGCCGTGACATGGCCGAGTACGACAACGACTCCTCGGTCTACACGCAGTCGCTCGGCGTCTGGCACGGCTTCATCGGTCAGCAGAAGCTGATCTCGATCAAGAAGCACCTCAAGACGACCAACAAGCGCTACCTCTACCTTTCCGGCTGGATGGTTGCCGCACTCCGCTCCGAGTTCGGCCCGCTGCCCGACCAGTCGATGCACGAGAAGACCTCGGTTCCGGCGCTCATCGAAGAGCTCTACACGTTCCTCCGCCAGGCAGACGCCCGTGAGCTCGACCTGCTCTTCACGCAGCTTGACAACGCACGCGCCGCCGGCGACGAGACCGCAATCGAATTCGTTCAGTCGCAGATCGACAACTACGAAACCCACGTGGTTCCGATCATCGCCGACATCGACGCTGGTTTCGGTAACCCCGAGGCAACCTACCTGCTCGCCAAGAAGATGATCGAGGCGGGTGCCTGCGCGATCCAGATCGAGAACCAGGTTTCTGACGAGAAGCAGTGCGGTCACCAGGACGGCAAGGTTACGGTTCCGCACGAGGACTTCATCGCGAAGATCAACGCTGTGCGCTACGCCTTCCTTGAGCTGGGCATCGACAACGGCATCATCGTCGCCCGCACCGACTCGCTCGGAGCCGGCCTCACGCAGAAGCTCGCCGTCAGCAACACCCCCGGCGACCTGGGCGACCAGTACAACTCGTTCCTCGACGTTGAAGAGATTTCTGAGGCCGAGCTCGGCAACGGCGACGTCATCATCAAGCGCGACGGCAAGCTGCTGCGTCCGCGCCGCCTCGCCAGCAACCTCTACCAGTTCCGCCCCGGAACTGGTGAAGACCGCTGCGTGCTCGACTGCATCACGTCGCTACAGAACGGCGCTGACCTCCTCTGGATCGAGACCGAGAAGCCGCACGTCGAGCAGATCGCTGGCATGGTTGACCGCATTCGCGAGGTCATCCCGAACGCCAAGCTCGTTTACAACAACAGCCCGTCGTTCAACTGGACCCTCAACTTCCGCCAGCAGGCCTACGACCTGCTCGCAGAGCAGGGTCAGGACGTCTCGGCATACGACCGCGCGGCACTCATGAGCGTCGAGTACGACAACACCGAGCTCGCTGCCAAGGCCGACGAGATGATCCGTTCGTTCCAGCGCGATGGTTCCGCCCGCGCCGGAATCTTCCACCACCTCATCACGCTGCCGACGTACCACACGGCTGCGCTGTCGACCGACAACCTCGCGAAGGGCTACTTCGGCGACGAAGGCATGCTCACCTACGTTCGCGACGTTCAGCGCCGCGAAATCCGCGAGGGGATCGCGACGGTCAAGCACCAGAACATGGCTGGTAGCGACATCGGCGACAACCACAAGGAATACTTCGCCGGCGACGCCGCCCTCAAGGCAGGCGGCAAAGAAAACACGATGAACCAGTTCGGCTGAGTTCGTTGCGGGCTGATTCGCTCGCGCTCGGGGCCCATCGCGTTTCGACGCGGTGGGCTCTTCGTTGTGCGGGTGTGGGGCGCGGCTGCGGCTCGCTCCGCCACGTCGTGAAACCCGTAAAACAACGCGGTACCCGTATCAATCGCGCCAAAACATACGGGTTTCACGCCAAAGCACGGGTTTCGTGACAGCGGAGAGCGGAACCTCGGGGCTGGTGGCTGGTCGATAAAACGTTGAAGGCCCCGGATTTTCATCCGGGGCCTTCAACGTTGTTCTGTGCGCGAGGGGGGACTTGAACCCCCACGCCCTTGCAGGCACTGGCACCTGAAGCCAGCGCGTCTACCTATTCCGCCACTCGCGCGTGTTCGATTTCTCGAACGGAACCTTCCGAGCGTATCACGCACACCCGCCACGTAAAAACCAGCCGCTCCCCCGGGCGCGTACCCCCGTTCCGCACCCGCAACCCAGCCATTCCGCTCCCGTCAGCACGTTTTGTCTCGCTATGCTCGCTCAAAGGGGGCAGGGTGGTGACAGAGAATCCCCCGAAAGATTCACGAGTTTCGCTGATCCGGGCACCGTTTTCCGGGTGCGTCCAGAGTTAGCGTCTATTCTGTCGGTTAGGTCTGAGACCCGATCCACCATGCCCGAGGAGATCCGTGGGATTACTTGACAGCTTCGAGAAGGGGCTTGAGCGCGCCGTTAATGGTGCCTTCGCTCGCACCTTCCGCAGCGGCATTCAGCCGGTGGAAATCGCCTCCGCACTGCGCCGCGAACTCGACACGCAGGCCGCGGTGGTCAGCCGCGAGCGCATTCTCGCGCCCAACACACTCGACGTTTTCTTGAACCCTGCCGACCACAAGCGCATGCTGTCGCTAGGTTCGGCGCTCGAGTCCGAACTACTCGAACTCGTTCAGGTGCACGCGAAGAAGCAGGGCTATTCCTTTGCCGGCCCCGTGTCGATCACGCTGCACGCGCGTGACAATGTGGCGACCGGAACCATCAGGGTCGAGTCAGAGACGGCGCAGGCTGCCGACGTGAGCTGGCAGGCAGCCGTCGACATCAACGGTCGCCGCCACCCGCTGACGAAGGCGCGCACCGTCATTGGTCGCGGGAGCGACAGTGACATCACTGTCCCCGATGCCGGCACGAGCCGCAAGCACGTCGAAATTGTGTGGGACGGCGAGCGCGCGATGGCGATCGACCTGGGCTCGACCAATGGTTCCAAGATCAACGGCCAGCGATTCACTAAGACGCCGCTGTCTGCGGGCCAAAGCATTCTTATTGGCGAGACGACGATCACATTCCAGGTGATTCCCAAGTCGTCGCGCCCGTCTCGCCGTGAGCCGGATGCATCAACACGGATCTTCGACGCACGGGAGTACGGTGCATGACTGAACTCACCCTTTTGCTGTTGCGCATCGGATTCTTGGTGCTGCTGTGGTTCTTCATCTTCGCGGTCGTCTACTCGCTACGTGCTGACCTCTTCGGCGTGCGCGCGCGCAAGATGCCCGAGGCTGAGACCCCGAAGCCGGTCAAGCCCGTCAAACCTGTCAAGGAGCACCCGAAGCCCGCGGGCGACGCCGCAACGACAAGCACGGTGAGCCGCATCGTCATCACTTCGGGCCCGAAGGCGGGCTTGGAGATTCCCCTCGGCACCGAGCCGCTCACGATCGGTCGCTCGCGCGAATCGGGTCTCGTTATTCGTGATGACTTCACGTCCAGCCACCACGCCCGCCTCGTTCTCTGGGGCGAGCAGTGGATGATTCAAGACCTCGACTCCACCAACGGCACGTGGCACGACGGCGACAAGGTGACAAACCCGACGCCAATCCGTGCCGGAGCCCCCGTCAAGGTGGGCGCCACCGTTTTCGAATTGCGGAAGTAACGCATGGCATTCGAGGGTTCGAGCGTCGCGATCTCCCACACCGGTAAGGTCCGCTCCAACAACCAAGACTCCGGGTACGCCGGCGCCAATCTGTTTGCGGTGGCCGACGGCATGGGTGGTCACGCTGGTGGTGACGTCGCGTCGTCCATCGCGATCGCACGCCTCGAATCCCTCGACCGCGCCTTCGCGGCACCGCACGAAGCCGAAGCTGCCCTCCGCGAAAGCATCACGCAGGCCGCGCAAGACCTCATCGAGATGGTCAAGAAGCGCCCGGAGCTTGCGGGCATGGGAACCACGGTCGTCGCGATTGTGATGGTGGATGACTACGCCGTCATCGCGCACATCGGCGACAGCCGCATCTATCTTTTCCGTGATCACGCCCTCACGCAGATCACGACCGACCACACCTTCGTGCAGCGCCTTGTCGACTCGGGCCGCATCACCGACGAAGAGGCGCGCTACCACCCGCGCCGGTCGGTGCTCATGCGCGTGCTCGGCGACATGGATGCCAACCCGGAGATCGACACCTTCGTCATGAAGACGCAGGAGGGAGACCGCTGGTTGCTGTGCTCCGACGGTCTCAGCGGCGTCGTCGACGACGCGCACACCGAAAAGGCCCTCGCGCACGGCTATGCACCGGGTCGCACCGCCGACATCCTCCTCAAGCAGGCTCTCGATGGCGGCGCCCCCGACAACGTCACAATCGTCATGGTCGATGTCGGTGGCGCTCACCAAATGTTCTCCGGAACACCCACCATTGTTGGTTCCGCCGCTAACCCCATCGGCATCGAGGTTCCGGCCGCGAAGCCGCGCACCAGCTGGCTACACCCGGTGCGCACCGCCGCCAACGAGCCCAGCCACTTCGAACCGGCCGCCGAGTTTCTCGAAGAGGTCATCGAAGAAGACCGCCGCCGTGCGCGTCGCCGCCGGCTGGGCTGGCTCACCGCCTTCATTCTTGTCATCGCAGCCATCGCCGGCGGCCTCTATATGGGCTACCAGTGGACGCAAACGCTGTACTACGTCGGTGCCGATGAAGACTCGGTCGTGATTTTCCAGGGCGTGCAGCAATCGGTCGGTCCGTTCCGCTTGTCGCAGCCGTACGAAGACACCAACATCATGCTCGCCGACCTCACCGACTTTGACCGTAGCCGCGTCGAAGCCACGCTCGGCGCCCGCTCATTGAGCGACGCTGAGGCGATTGTCGATCGCCTCAGCGCATCTGCGGAGGCGAACAAGTGACCGCTCAGGCGCAGCACTCCGATACCGCAGTGCTCAAGGCGCTCCGCAAGATTCGCATGCCGCAAACGCAGCGCAACCGCGAACTCAGGCTCATCATTTTCGCGTTCGTCGTCATCGCGACGGCGATCGTGTTGGTGCAGTTGGGGGCGATCGGAACCATTCAGCCAGACTTCCTGTGGCTCACGGTTCCGATTGCGGTGCTGATACTGGGGCTGCACATTCTGCTGCGCTTCGTTGCCCGCGATGCCGACCCGTTCGTGGTTCCGATCGCCACCATCCTCACGGGCCTGGGCCTCACCATGATCTACCGCATCGACATTGCGGTAGAGAGCTCAGGATGGGAAGCCACCGGCACCCGCCAGGTCGTGTGGACGGTGCTGTCGCTCATTGCCGCGATTGCCGTCGTGGTGTTCCTCAAGAACTACCGCGTGCTGTTCCGCTACACGTACCTGTTCGGCCTCGCCGGTATCGTGCTACTGCTGTTGCCGTTCGTGCCGTTCCTCAACGGTGGCGGCAACGCCGACGTATGGATCTCCATCGGCGGATTCTTTAGCTTCCAGCCCGGTGAAATCGCCAAGATTTGCCTCGCGATTTTCTTCGCCGGCTACCTCGTGCGCACCCGCGAGAGCCTCGTCTCGACGGGCCACCGTTTTCTCGGCATCACGTGGCCGCGCCCGCGTGAGCTCGGCCCTCTCCTTGTCATTTGGCTCGTGTCACTGGGCACGATCGTGCTGCAGCGCGACCTCGGTACGGGTCTGCTGATCTTCGGCATGTTCGTCGCGATGTTGTACGTCGCCACCGGCAAGACCAGCTGGGTACTGATCGGTGTCGTGCTCGCCGCCGTCGGCGCGTTCTTCGCGTCGCAAGTGTTGCCCTACGTGCACTGGCGCTTCGTGAGTTGGCTCGACGCCTTCAACCCCGATGTCATGAACGCTGATGGTGGTAGCTACCAGCTCGTGCGCGGCCTGTTTGGTATGGCCTACGGCGGACTCTTCGGCCAGGGCTGGGGTCAGGGGCGCCCGCAAGAAACGCCGCTCCCCCAGAGCGACTTTATTCTGCCGTCGCTCGCCGAAGAACTCGGCCTCGTCGGCGTCTTCGCCATTCTCGCGATGTACATGATCTTTGTTAGCCGCGGCCTGCGCATCGGCCTCGCCGGTCAAGACGACTTCGGCAAGCTCCTCGCGACGGGCCTCGCGTTCACGCTCGCACTGCAGGTGTTCATCATGGTCGGTGGCGTCACGCGCGTCATTCCGCTGACGGGTCTCACCACGCCGTTCCTCGCGGCTGGTGGTTCTTCCCTTGTCGCGAACTGGATCATCGTGGCCCTGCTGTTGCGCATGTCTGATGCGGTACGCCGTCAACCTCGGGTGGTGATCGGATGACGAAAGAAGTTCGCCGCCTCAGTGTCGTCATGCTCGTGATGTTCCTCGCGCTCCTGGCCTCCACGACGTGGATTCAGGCGATGGCCGCTGACGAGCTCGCCGCACACCCGCAGAACAAGCGCACCCTGTACGACAGCTACGAAGTACAGCGCGGCGACATCATCCTCGCCGACGGCAGCGTCATTGCCTCGAGCGTGCCGTCTGACGACGTGTTTTCCTTCCAGCGCGTGTACCAGTCCCCCGAAATGTGGGCTCCGGTCACGGGCTACCTGAACCCGGTTATTCAGTCGTCCACCGGCATCGAGTCGGCCGCCAACGATGTGCTCACCGGAACCGACGACAGCCAGTTCTTCGACCGCATTCAGCGCATTCTGTCTGGCCAGGCGCCCCGTGGCTCCTCCGTTCAGCTGTCGCTTGACCCGGTCGCGCAGCAGGCCGCCTGGGATGCCCTGCAGGGCTACCAGGGTGCGGTCATCGCGATCGAGCCGAAGACCGGCCGCATTCTGGCGATGGCGAGCACCCCGAGCTACGACACGAACCTGCTCGCTTCGCACGACTCAGACGCCGTCGAGGCCGCCTACCAAGAGCTGCTTAACGCTGAGGGCGACCCGCTGTTCAACCGTGCCATCGCCGGCAACCTCAACCCTCCTGGTTCCACTTTCAAGGTCGTTGTCGCTGCCGCTGCCATCGAATCGGGCAAGTACACCCCGGCCTCGACGCTGCCGAACCCCGCGACGTACCAGCTGTCCGGTTCAGATCACCTGGTGAGCAATGCGACGGGCGGAACCTGTGGTCCGGGTGCGACGGTGACGATTGCGGATGCGCTGCGGCTGAGTTGCAACGTGCCGTTTGCTGAGCTGGCCGTGAAGCTCGGCGACAAGGCGATTCGTGAGCAGGCCGAAAAGTTCGGCTGGAACCAGTCCATCGATGTGCCGCTCACGTCGACGCCGTCGTTCTACCCGCCGACGCTCAATGAGGCACAAACCGCGCTGAGCGGCTTCGGGCAGAGTGACGTCCGTGCGACGCCGCTGCAGGTCGCGATGGTCTCTGCGGCCATCGCGAACGAGGGCATCGTGATGACCCCGACGATGATTGATCGGGTCATTGCACCCGACCTCACCGTTGAGTCAGAGACGGCAGCCACCGAGATCGGTCGCGCCGTCGACAAAAAGACCGCCGAAACATTGGTTTCAATGATGGTCGCCAATGTCGCAAACGGTGCGGCGAGGGGTGCAACAATAGAGGGAATCTCTGTGGCCGGAAAAACCGGTACTGCAGAGAACGACGATCGGCCCTACACGCTTTGGTTTACCGGCTTTGCGCCGGCAGATAACCCGGAGATCGCGATTGCAGTCGTTGTAGAAGACGGCGGCGGTCAAGGCCAATCCGGTTCAGGGGATGAAATCGCGGCTCCCATCGCGAAAAAGGTCATGGAGGCGGTGCTAAACCAATGAGGCCAACACAGGGTGTGACCTTCGGCGGTCGTTACGAGCTCGTATCGCGGATTGCTATCGGCGGTATGGGTGAGGTCTGGGAAGCGACAGATCATGTCATCGGGCGTACCGTCGCGATCAAGATCCTCAAAGACGAGTACATGGGTGACCCCGGGTTCTTGGAACGCTTCCGCGCCGAGGCCCGTCACGCTGCGCTCGTCAACCACGAGGGCATCGCGAGTGTCTTTGACTACGGCGAGGAGGCCGGTAGCGCCTTCCTCGTGATGGAGCTTGTGCCCGGCGAGGCACTCTCAACCGTCCTGGAGCGTGAAGGGTCACTGTCGACCGACAAGACGCTCGACATCATCGGCCAGACCGCTGCCGCCCTCCAGGCAGCTCACGCCGCTGGTCTCGTGCACCGCGACATCAAGCCCGGTAACCTCCTGATCACGCCCGACGGCCGCGTCAAGATCACCGACTTCGGTATCGCCCGTATTGCCGACCAGGTGCCGCTGACGGCCACCGGTCAGGTCATGGGTACGGTGCAGTACCTGTCGCCCGAGCAGGCCTCGGGCCACCCGGCTTCTCCCGCAACCGACACCTACTCGCTCGGCATCGTCGCGTACGAGTGCCTCGCAGGCAAGCGCCCGTTCACGGGTGAATCGCAGGTCGCCATTGCGATGGCACAGATCAACGACGCGCCTCCCGCGCTGCCGCCGACGGTGGCAACACCCGTGCAGAACCTTGTCATGGCGATGATTGCGAAGAAGCCGGAAGACCGCCCGGCATCGTCGGCTGCTGTCGCTCGTGCCTGCGCCGCACTGCTTCGCGGTGACGTTGCCGCTGCCGCCGTTGCCGTGCCGGCTCTCGCTGGTGTCACCGCCGGTGCTGCGGCTCCGGTTGACGAAATGACGCAGTTGCTGGGCGGAACCGCGACGCAGATGCTGCCGCAGACGGCGGCTCTCGAGACCCCAACACGGGATCGCTCGGAGCGCTCAAAGCGCAGCCCGTGGCTGTGGCCGCTCATCGCTCTCATTGCTGTGCTGCTCATTGCGCTCGGCATCGCCGTCGCATCGATGATGGGTGGCAATGGCGGCGAGGCCGACCCGACGCCGACCAACACGTCGACGTCAACGCCCACCCCGAAACCCACGAAGACAGCATCGCCACTCGTGGATGTCGACAAGCTCGGCCTCATCGGTATGACGTGTGAAGAGGCGACCGCGAAGCTCGTCGAGAACAAGTTCACCGCCGCGAACGTTTCGTGCGTCGACGGCGTTTCGAACCCGAACGGCGAAGAGGTCGGCACGGTTTACGAGATCGCCCCCGGCGGCAACCTCGCGATCACGTCGACAATCCAGCTCACGGTCTACACCGAGGAAAGCGATCTCACCGCACCCGAGAGCGCCCCCATCTTCCTTCTCGACGGCAACGAGGTTCCGCCCACCGGCGTCACCGAAGGTGATGTCATCACCGTGCGTTGGCTCACCAACTACGCGGGTTGCGGTGCCGGAACGCACACCGGCTTCGACCTCGTGATCGGCGACCAGCGGTTCTCTAACCTCGGCCTTGATGTCACGTCGCAGGAGTTTACGGTTCCTTCGGGCATTACGAGCCTGACGGCATCTCTGTCTGCGGTCTGCCTGGAGAATGGTGCTCCCCGTATCTCTCCCGCGGTGACGGCACAGGTACTCGTCAGCCCGAAGCCCGAACCGGAGCCCGAGCCGTCCGAATCTGCCACTCCGAGCCCTTCACCTTCCGAAGGTGAAGGTGAAGGCGAAGAAACAGGTTCTGGTCAGACTCAGGATGAGCCAAACGGGTAAGGTTGTGACACAGCAGTAGGGGGTTTGCCGTGTCCGATCAGTCGCGTGTTCTTGCGGGGCGCTATCGCGTCGACGGAACCATCGGCCACGGCGGCATGGCAACGGTGTACGAAGGCTTCGATCAGAAGCTGGGTCGCACCGTCGCCATCAAGATTCTCGACAAAGATCTCTCTCGAGACGCGACGTTTCGTACGCGCTTTCGCATGGAGGCGCAGGCAGCGTCGCGCATGTCGCACCCCTCGATCGTGCGTGTCTACGACGCCGGTGAAGATGTCACTGACGGCGCCGTAACGCCGTTCATCGTCATGGAGCTGGTGCGCGGCCGCACCCTCAAAGAGATCATCGCCGAGGCGGGGCCCACGCCCGATGACGCCGTGCACTACGTCTCCGGCATTCTTGAGGCGCTGGAGTACTCTCACCGCGCCGGTGTAATTCACCGCGACATCAAGCCCGGCAACATCATGATCACCGCCGACCGTCGAGTCAAGGTGATGGACTTCGGTATCGCCCGCGCCGTTTCTGACTCGTCGTCGACGGTGGCAGAGACGACATCGATTCTGGGCACCGCCGCCTACTTCTCCCCGGAACAGGCGAAGGGTGAGCCGGTCGATGCCCGAACCGACCTGTACTCCACCGGTGTTGTGCTGTACGAAATGCTCGCGGGCCGCCAGCCGTTCCGTGGCGACTCACCCGTGGCCGTCGCCTACCAGCACGTCTCCGAGACGCCGGTACCGCCCAGCCAGATCGACCACCACATTCCGCGTTCACTCGACGCGGTCGTGTTGCGTGCCATGGCGAAAGACCCGTTCAGCCGGTATCCCGACGCGGCCACCTTCCGTACCGCACTTGTCGGCACGGCGGCAGGCAAGGTTCCGTCGCAGCGCCAGCTCGACCAGCTGACGAACGACCTGTACGGCGCCAACCCCCGAGCAGCGGCTGAGACGGCGCGGAGCCTGCGCCAAATGTCGTCAGACACCGGCACCACGCGCACCCAACAGGGTCCGCCTGTTGCCTGGATTTGGGCAACCGTCGCCGTCATCTCGGTGCTGCTTGTGTCAGTGTTGATTTGGGCGATGTCGTTTAAGTCGGTGGACGGTATGTCAGAGAATTCTCGCGAAGTGCCGTCTCTCGCGAACATGACGTATGACGAGGCCGTAGCAGCACTCGACGAGCTTGACCTGGTTGCCTCTCGCGGCCCCGACGAGTCGAGCTCGAGCGTCGATGAGGGTGACGTCGTGCGCACCGTTCCGGAGGCGGGCTTGACGGTCGCCAAGGGCGAAACGATCACGGTCTACGTGTCTTCCGGTGCTTCAACGGTCACGGTGCCGACGCTCGTCGATCTGGCTGAAGAAACAGCTAAGGAGGCCCTCGCGAAGACCGGGCTCGACTACGGCTCGATCAAGCGTGTCAATAACCCTGATTTGGCGGCCGGCACCGTCATTTCATCGAGCCCCGCAACGGGTGAAGAGGTCGAGCCGGGCACGGTCGTCAACCTTGAAATCGCGACCGGCAAGGTCACCGTCAAGAACTACGCACCGACGTTTACGCTCACGTCGGCCGTTGACGAATTGCAGGGCCCGACGCTCAAGCTCGTGGTTCAGGTACTCGCCGACATCGAGTGCACGGTCGAAGATGTTCCCATGGTGAAGAGCCAAGATCAGGTCGGCGATGTGCCGATTGGGTCGACCGTGCAGCTGCACGTGTGCGTCGGAACCACGATTCCCGAGGGTCTCGGATAGTCAGCTCTGTGACGAGGCTGGGTGGCTAAGCACCCAGCGGTGACAACGTTTGTGCCCGCTGTGGCGCCTCGGGCAAACCTGTTTCTGCGAGCCACGTTGCGAGCATGTCGTAGCCGTGCTCGGTGAGCACGCTTTCGGGATGAAACTGCACGCCGTGAATCGGCAGCGTGCGGTGACGAATCGCCATGATGACGCCAGAGTCTGTGGTCGCCGTGATCAGCAGGTCAGCGGGCAGCGTCTCGGGTGCGATCGCGAGGGAGTGGTAGCGGCCGACGTTGAGCGGCGAGGGTAGGCCGGCGAATACGCTGGCGCCATCGTGGGTGATGGGCGACACCATGCCGTGTTTGAGTTCGGGCGCGTGCGTCACGGTGCCGCCGTACGCGACGGCAATCGCCTGGTGGCCCAAGCAGACCCCGATCAGCGGGGTGCGGGTAACAGCGCACGCCGAGACCACCGCAACCGATGCGCCCGCGTGCTCCGGGGTTCCGGGTCCGGGTGAAATCATCACGCCATCCCACGTCGCGACCTCAGTGGCCACCGTCGCCGGATCTAGGGCATCGGCTTCGACGAGTGTGACGTCGGCACCGAGTTGGCGCAAATACCCCACGAGGGTGTGAACAAAACTGTCGTGATTATCAACGACGAGAATGCGCGACACGCGACGCTATTCGACGGTACTGTCGGGCTGCGGAATCATTTCGGCAACCCAGGGAAACACAAAGTAGTACAGGCCGTAAACGATAGCGGCCGCGCCGATCAGCAGAATCAAGATGCGGATGATTGCGGGGCCCGGAAGCGCGCGCCACAGGATCAAGGGAAGCCGGCTCACCGACCGAGCGCGGCGTGAAGTACTCGAACTCGGCGTACCCAATGGCACGCTCGTCCCAACCGTAGCGGGGCGAGCATGTCGTCATCGTGAGGTACTGGCCAATGCCCACGCGGTCAGCCTCGTGGGGCACCGGAGCGAGAACTTCCCCGGCCGAGGGCACCACATACTCGAGGTTACGGAAGCGGTACGTGTACCAACCGTCTTGCGTTTCAACGACCACCGCGTCGCCGGCGCGCATACCGGGCAGGTTCATGAAGGCCCCACCGTGGCTACCGCGGTGACCGGCAACGGCAAAGTTACCAACATCGCCGGGCATCTGTGTCGTCGGGTAGTGGCCGATGGCGTTGATATTGAGACTCTCCCACGTCTCCACGCCGCCGCGCAGTTGCCAGTTGTAGTTGTCGCCGAGACGCGGAATGCGCAGCGCAGCAAACAGCTCACCCGAGCCCGGAGGCGTCATCACCGGTGGTTCGTAGTAGGCCGGAGCGCCATCGTCGGGCAACACCAGCTTGGGTGGCGCGACGGCGTCGTCAGGCAGATCAGCCCACTCTTCGACGGTGGCCGCGCCGAGCTGGTTGCTCTGCTGGCCCTGAATCATGTCGCCGACCCACATTTGCCACGAAACAAACATGAGCACCACGACGCCGGCGGTCAGCATCAGCTCGCCGAGCACGCTCGTCACCGTCGTGCGACGACGCCCTTTACGGCGCCTCGTCTTGCGGTTCGGGTGCGGCTCGCTCACACGCTGAGTGTACAAGACGTGGTTGTGGAGTGGTTGACTGGATAGGATGTGCCTTATGGCACGTGCTTCCAAAAACGATGACGTCGATCCCGCGAACTACGATGCGGCACCGAACCCGGTGTGGTTCAAGCCCGTCATGGTCGGCTTCCTGCTGCTCGGACTCGTCTGGGTCATCGTCTTCTACCTCTCCGGCTCCACCCTCCCGATTCCCGGCATTGGCGGCTGGAACATCGTGATTGGCTTCGGCATCGCGTTCATCGGCTTCCTCATGACGATGCGCTGGCGCTAAGAGTTCTCCACAGCTTCTGTTAACAGCGGTGAATAACATCGGTGTAATTCATCCCCATCTGTGGACAACGTGTGGATGAATCCGGTTTTACCGACGAAAAGAGGGCCAGCTCGATGAGCTGGCCCTCTTTTCATTTGCGCGCCTTCTCAGCCGCTGTGTGGTTCCGGCTACCCAAAGGCCGCCAGCACCCGCATCACCGGAAGATACGAGAGCACCACGAACACGGCGGCGGCGATCACCAACAGAATGATCTGCAGCGCCCGTTGCGAGCGTTTGCGCGTGCTGTAGTAGATGAGACCGACGAGGGCTCCGGCGATCACACCACCGAGGTGTGCCTGCCACGAGATGCCGCCAACGATGAGCCCGTATACGAAGTTCACGCCGAGAAGCACGAGCATGCTGGTGATATCGCTACCCAGGCGGCGGGCAATGACGACGAGCGCACCCATCAGGCCGAAGATCGCACCGGAAGCTCCGACGACGAATGAGCCCGGCGCGAGTAGCGCAACGGCTGCCGTGCCACCGACCGTTGAGATCAGGTACAGCGCGAGGAACCGCCACGGCCCGATAACGGGTTCGAGGCTACGCCCGATCAACCACAGCGCCAGCATGTTGAAGCCGATGTGGAAGATGCCGGCGTGCGTGAGCGAGACCGTCAACAACCGCCAGGGCTGCTCATAAATCGCGAGCGCGTGAAAACCGAGCGCGCCGTTGACCTCATCGTGCCCAATGAGCAGCGCGGCGATGTACGCCACGATCGTGACGGCGAGGATGCCGAATGTCACCGGTGTCTTTGACGTCACCGGTGACATTGCGACAGATCCGCCTCGCCAGCGGCGTTCGGCCTTCTTCTGCGCCGGGGTGCGGGTCGCCTTCTGCTGCTTCATGCACTCCGGGCACACAACGCCAACGGCGCCCTGTGTCTGGCATTCGTGGCAGACGGTGCGCAGGCACCGGTGACACATCACAAAGCTCACCCGGTCAGGGTGGCGGTAACAGAAGTTGTCGCTATTGCGCGAGAAGTCGGCCGTCGACACGTCTTTAGACGGCCTGTACGTCGATCGACGAGATGACGACGTCCTGCTTCGGACGGTCGTTGGCACCGGTCGGAACCACGGCGATCGCGTCAACAACGGCGCGCGATGCGTCGTCAGCAACTTCACCGAAGATGGTGTGCTTGCCGGTGAGCCACGGCGTCGGGTCGGTCGTGATGAAGAACTGCGAACCGTTCGTGCCCTCAACAGCGCCGGTCAGGGCGTTGCGGCGCAGGCCAGCGTTGGCCATCGCGAGCAGGTAGGGGTTTGCGAACGTGAGCTCCGGGTGGATCTCATCGTTGAAGTTGTAGCCCGGGCCACCAATGCCCTGGCCGAGGGGGTCGCCACCCTGAATCATGAAGTTCGGGATGATGCGGTGGAAGATGACATCCTTGTAGAGGGCGCCCTCGCCGGGCTTACCGGTGCGGGGGTCAGTCCACTCCTTCGAACCGTCAGCAAGTCCCACAAAGTTGGCAACCGTTTTGGGGGCGTGGTCGCCGAAAAGATTGACCACGATGTCGCCGTGGTTGGTGTGAATTGTCGCTACTGCGCTGTGAAGAACCATGGTTTAATTCTCGCAGAGTTCGCTGAGAAGTCGGCGGAGGAAGTCAACCCCTTGCGCTGAAAAGGGGGCAACGTGACAAGATGGAGTCGAACTCACAGGTAGGGAGGGCTTCGCGTGAACATCACTCGAAAGCGCAAAAAAGAACTGAAGAAGCTTCAGCAGTCAGCCAACCAGTTGTGGGCTTCGCAGCAGGTACTGCTCGGGGACGCAGCCAATGTCGCGCGTGAGGCTGGTCGCCAGCTCGGCCACTACGGTCGCGAGCAGGTGGTTCCGACCGTGCAGCACGAGTACGAAGAGCGCGTCGCGCCCTACGTCAACCGCGGTGTCAATGCGTCGAAGACTTTCCTCGACAAGCGCGTTGTGCCCGTCGTGGGCGGCGTTGTTGGCACCGCGATCTCGGCTTGGGACGCAGCAAAGACGACGCGCGAGCGCGTATCGAGCGGTGGCCCCGTTTTCACGCTCGCTTCGGCACCCGCCCCGGCACCGAAGAAGGGCACGAGCGCTGGTAGCGTCATCGCGATCATCCTCGGCGTTGGTGCTGCCATCGGCGTGCTGTACGCCGCATGGCAGACGCTGCGCGCTGACGACGAGCTCTGGGTCGCAGATGACCCGCTGGCAGCTCCTGAGGCGTGATCAATCCCACTGACCATGTCGTTGAGGCTGCGCGTGAGCGCGGCCTCAACGTTCATGTGCAGGAGCGGCCGGCCGCAAATAGCCTCAACGAGGCGGCCGAGATTCTCGGCCTACAGCCGGCCGACATCATCAAGACGCTCGTCGTGAAGCGCTCTGACGATACGTATCTGTTCGCCCTGGTTCCGGGCGACAAGGCCATCTCCTGGCCGAAACTGCGGGCTCTCGTCGGCGTGAACAAACTCCAGCTTCCCGATGCTGCCGCGGCACTCGCCGCCACCGGGTACGAACGCGGAACCATCGTGCCGATTGGCTCAACAACGGCATGGCCGATCTACGCTGACGAATCGATCGTTGGCCGGCGCATCGCGATGGGCGCCGGCGCGCACGGCTACAGCCTGTTTGTCGAAGCCAATGACCTCATCGCCGCCTACAACGCCGTCGTCGCGGATATTTCAAAGCCGATCGACTAGCGCTTCTCTCAGCGGCGCAGCCCGTGGTTCCGGCGCTCTCAGCACACCCCGTGGTTCCGCTCGCCGTTGCTAACGCCAGAGACGCGCGGTGCGGAGTGCGTATTCGACGAGGCTGACGCGCTGCGACGGAATGTTGTCGAGATCGAACCAGTCGGCGCGGTCGCTGGAACCATCGATTTCGTTTGTGAGGGTGCCGCCGGTGATCGTGGCGCGGTAGACGATGCGCAGGGCCTGCATGGGCACGTCACGGCCCTCAGCGAGGCGTCTGGAGGCGGGAATGACCATCGAGTCCACGCCGAGCAGGTCGCCGATCTCAACGTCGTAGCCGGTTTCTTCGCGCACTTCGCGGATAGCGGTCTCGATCGGGTGCTCGCCGGGATCCATGCCACCGCCGGGCATTGACCAGGCCGGGCCGCCCGTCCAGTGGCTCAACAGCACACGACCAAGGTCATCCTGAATGACGGCATACGCCGCGACGCGCAAATCCATTCGTACAGCCTAGGACCAGATGCCACGTCGGCGCGACGCTGAGTCTTAACGCAGGTCTGCGTCGTCGTGCACGCGCACGCTGTGTGTGCCGCACTGTGTGCACTGCACGTGTCCGGTCGAGGTGATGTGGCGCGACCGCGTACTGCGACCGCCTACCCGCAGCTCACCGATCACGACAACGAGGGCTGGCACCTGCACTATCGCGACGCGGATGCGCGGTCGTTGCCCGAAGTTCTGTCGGCGGTGATCAGCGTCGGAACGGCGCTACACCTCACGACGCGTGGAATGGAGCGGCTGCATCGGTGCGCGGCCGGCGACGACCCGGGCGATGAGTGTCGGGCTGTTGTTGTCGACGTGACCCGCAACGGGCGACAGAAGTATTGTTCCGTCCGCTGCGCGAACCGCGCAGCCGTGCGCCGCCACCGCGCGCGTGCCGCCGTGCGGGGGTAGGCCCCCAGAAAAGCAAAAAACCCGGGGTGGAGCCCGGGTTTTTCGTGGAGCCTAGGAGATTCGAACTCCTGACATCCTGCTTGCAAAGCAGGCACTCTACCAACTGAGTTAAGGCCCCGTATTTTGTTTTCAATCCGGTTTCTCAACCGGACTCATTTACTTTATCTGCGCGGTTTCGAATCTGCAAATCGAGCACCGGGCGGGAGTGTCGGATCAAGATCGACCAAACACGAAAGGCCAAGCAATTTCTTACTTGACCTTTGGTGGGGCTACCAGGACTTGAACCTGGGACCTCTTCATTATCAGTGAAGCGCTCTAACCACCTGAGCTATAGCCCCGTTTCGAACTTCGTTCGCAACCTCATCGAGATTACCCGATCGCAACGAGAATCGCGAATCGAGACGAGCCCGCCAGAAAATTAGTCCGATCACGTCGGCGATTCTCTTTCGCGGCAGAGAAACAACGCAGGCCCTGGCTTTCGCCAGGGCCTGCGTTGGGTGCGTCAGATTACTCCCACTTCACCACGAGGTCGTCGCCCGAGATGTCGATAACCGGGCTCTTCGAACCGCCGAACGACCAGATGTCGCACAGGCCGGTCTGACCCGACGTGTCGGTGCACGTCGCGGTGAGCTCCGGGTAGAACGACTCCCACGTCGTGATCAGCAGCGGGTTGTCGTAGTCGAAGTCAAGATCCATCGAGTCAACGCCGCGCCATTCGGAGTCGTCCAGTGTGCGCGTGACGGTTCCGTCTTCAACGGTTTCGCCACCGTCGAGCGTTGCCGGCACGTCCATGCCACAGCTCGAAACGAGCGTCTTCTCGGCGATGCAGCTCTCCAGCGACTTGCGAACAACGTCACGGATCGCCGTGTCAGCCTCGGTCGTCAGCGCGAACTCAAGGTCCCACAGGCTCGTCGAGTAGTCGTAGGGAATGAACACGGTCGTGCCTTCGAACGCAATGCGGTCGTTGGCGCTCGTGAATTCATACTGAATCGGGAAGGCGTAGGAGTCGCTCGCCTTGAGCTCGACCTCCTGGCCGTTGATGAGCGGCTGCAGCTTTGCGAGCTCATCCGTCACCGAGAACTGACCCAGCGTGTACTCGCTGATCTTGTAGTTCTTGCCCGACTTACGCACCGAGAAGTCCATCGAGATTTCTTCTTCACCAACCATGAAGGTTCCGGTGATGTTGTAGTCGTCGGTGCCCTCAACTTCGATGTCAGTGATCGGCGCAGCCTTCAGGGCTGCGTCGACAACCTTCTGGTCAGCAAACGCGCTATCGATCTTCTTCTCGAGGTAGCTATTCGCGGTCTTGACGTCGCCCTCAGCGAGAGCGTCAAGGAAGGCCTGAACGGCACCGGGAGCGGAGTCAGCCTTCGGCTTGTCCTTGTCCTTATCGGCGCCCTTGTCTTTGTCAGCGTCCTTATCGGCGTCCTTGTCAGAACCGCCGTTGTCGTCAGCCGTCGTCTCTTTGTCATCCTTCGCCGCAAACGGACCAGCCGTGAATGCCCAGATGGCAGCACCCGCGATAGCGAGCGCGGCGACGGCGGCGATGATGATCCACATCAGGTTCTTCTTGTTGGAGTCACCCGAGTTTCCCGGGCCACCACCGTACGGCGGCATACCGTTGCCACCGAAGCCACCAGCGTTGTTCTGTCCACCGAAGCCAGGGGTGCCGGGAGCGGAACCATAGGGCTGCTGGCCGGGAGCACCAGCGAAAGAGGGCTGGCCAGGAGCGCCACCAAACGGAGGCTGAGCGGGCGCGCCACCAAACGGAGGCTGAGCGGAACCACCAAACGGCTGCTGTGCGCCGAACTGTCCGCCAGCAGGCGGCGCCGGCGGAATGACCTGCGTCGGAGCGGTCGTCGGAACCTGGGGTGCGGCCGGCGCGGGCGGCACCGGCGTCGTCGGCTGGTTATCTTGCCACCCCTGCGGTGGCTGCGGTGGAAGATTCGAATCAGACATGGGTCCCCCTAGGACATGATGCGAGAAAGTAGGTCTAGCTTACGACTTCACAGCTCATGCTTAAGAAATACAGCGAGGCCCCGGCAAATACCGGGGCCTCGCTCAGCTGTCTTTGAGTAACAGCGAAATGACTAGTTCGAGCTGAATCCGATCAGGAGTCCGCCCGTCACCTTGACGGCCATGTTGTACAAACCAGCAATAACAGCGCCCATGACGGTCGTCACGATCAGGTTCAAAATCGCGATGACGGCGGCCGCTGCCATGACACGCGGCAGCGTCAAGTACTCGGCAATCTTCAACTCACCGTCAGAAATGGTTCCGACGAGGTTGTCGACGTCAGCAATCATGTTCGTCGCGTTCAAAACCGTGTAGATCATGAAGAACGACACGAGCGTCACGATCGCGATCGCAATGCCTGCCAGGAATGAAAGTTTTACCGCCGACCAGAAGTCCAGGTAAACGACGCGCAGGCGAACCTGCTTCGACGTGGTCTTACGGCTCGACTTCTTGGCGAGCTTGTCAGCTACGGTGCTCATGCTTCCGTGCTCTCCTCCGGGTTTTCGGTCGAGTCAGTGGTCGACTCTTCGTTCTCGTCACCCAGGCCACGCTCGCTGTTTCGAGCGATCGCAAGAATGCGGTCGTCGTCGGCAGCGCGAGTGAACACAACACCCATGGTGTCGCGGCCCTTAGCGGGCACCTCGGCCACGGCAGAGCGTACCACCTTGCCGCTGGCAAGAACCACCAAGACCTCGTCGTCCTCAGCGACGATCAAGCCGCCCGCAAGTACGCCACGATCTTCGGTCAGCTTGGCGACCTTGATGCCGAGACCACCACGGCCCTGAACACGGTATTCCGACACGGCGGTGCGCTTCGCGTAGCCGCCCTCGGTGACGACGAAAACGAAGCTGTCGTCTTGCACCACCGATGCCGACAGCAGCGAGTCACCATCACGGAATTTCATGCCGCGCACACCCTCGGTCGCGCGACCCATGGGGCGCAACGTTTCATCCGAGGCTGTGAAGCGCACCGACATACCGTGGCTCGAGATGAGCATCAGGTCGTCGTCGCTGTCAACGAGCAGCGCACCGATCAGTTCGTCTTGCTCACGCAGACGAATAGCGATGATGCCGCCCTGACGGTTGGTGTCGTAGTCGGTCAGACGTGTTTTCTTGACGGTTCCTTCACGGGTCGCGAGCACGAGGTACTCGGCGGCTGCGTAGTCCTTAAGGTCAAGAATCTGGGCAACCTGCTCGTCGGGCTGCAGTGCCAGCAGGTTCGCGACGTGCTGACCCTTCGCGTCACGGCCGGCTTCCGGAATCTCGTACGTCTTGATGCGGTAGACGCGACCCTTTGTCGTGAAGAACAGCAACCAGTGGTGCGTCGTCGTCACGAAGAAGTGCTCAACCAGGTCATCGGCGCGCAACTGCGCACCCTTAACGCCCTTGCCGCCGCGGTGCTGCTGGCGGTAGTTGTCACTGCGCGTGCGCTTGACGTAGCCCTCACGGGTAACCGTGACGACCATCTCTTCTTCCGGAATGAGGTCTTCGATCGACATGTCGCCGTCGAAGCCGTGCAGGATGTGCGTGCGACGGTCGTCGCCGAACTTGTCTACGATGCCGGTGAGCTCTTCACCGATGATGGTGCGCTGGCGCTCAGGCGACGCGATGATGTCTTTGTAGTCAGCGATACGCAGCTCGAGTTCGGCTGCCTCATCGACGATCTTCTGACGTTCCATCGCGGCCAGGCGACGCAGCTGCATCGACAGAATGGCCTCTGCCTGATCACTGTCAATGTCGAGAAGCTGCTGCAGCCCCTCGTTTGCCTCTTGCGTCGTCGATGAACGACGAATCAACGCGATGACCTCGTCGAGCGCGTCGAGTGCCTTCAAGAACGCAGCCAGAATGTGCATGCGCGCTTCAGCCTTGGCCAGGCGGAACTGCGTGCGGCGCACAATCACTTCGATCTGGTGCGAAACCCACAGCGAAATGAACTGGTCAAGCGTCAGCGTGCGCGGCACACCGTCGACGATGGCCAGCATGTTGGCGCCGAAGTTCTCCTGCAGCGACGTGTGCTTGTAGAGGTTGTTCAGCACAACCTTCGCGACGGCGTCACGCTTGAGCACGACAACGAGGCGCTGACCGGTACGGTCACTCGTCTCATCGCGAATGTCGGCGATACCGGTGACTTTGCCCTCACGAGCGAGGTCACCAATCTTGACGGCAAGGTTGTCGGGGTTGACCTGGTACGGCAGCTCCGTGATCACGAGGCACGTGCGGCCCTGGATCTCTTCGATGTTGACGACAGCACGCATCGTGATGGAACCACGACCGGTGCGGTACGCGTCACGGATGCCCTTGGTTCCGAGAATCTGTGCGCCCGTCGGGAAGTCGGGGCCGTGCACGCGAGCCATGAGTGCTTCGAGCAGCTCTTCGCGCGACGCATCCGGGTTCTGCAGTGCCCACAGCGCGCCCTCGGCAACTTCGCGCAGGTTGTGCGGCGGAATGTTGGTCGCCATACCGACGGCAATACCGACGGAACCATTGACCAGCAGGTTGGGGAAGCGGGCCGGCAGAACGGTCGGCTCTTGCGTTTCGCCGTCGTAGTTCTCCTGGAAGTCGACGGTGTCTTCTTCAATGTCGCGCACCATTTCGAGCGCGAGCGGAGCCATCTTCGTTTCGGTGTATCGCGGTGCAGCCGCGCCCATGTTTCCGGGCGAACCGAAGTTGCCCTGGCCAAGCGCCAGCGGGTAGCGCAGCGACCATGGCTGCACGAGGCGCACGAGCGCGTCGTAAATGGCCGTGTCACCGTGCGGGTGATACTGACCCATCACTTCGCCGACCACACGGGCGCACTTCGAGAACTTCTTGTCGGGGCGGAAGCCACCGTCGTACATCGCGTAAATAACGCGACGGTGCACGGGCTTCATGCCATCGCGCACGTCGGGCAGCGCACGGCCAATGATGACGGCCATGGCGTAGTCAAGGTACGAGCGCTGCATTTCCAGCTGTAGATCGACCTGGTCGATCTTGCCGTGGTCGTGCGTCTGATCCGGACGTTCTTCGTCAGTCATATCGATGTCGTTTCTTGTTCTTCAGTCTCGGAATCAGATGTCCAGGAAGCGGACGTCCTTGGCGTTGCGCTGGATGAAGTTACGTCGTGATTCGACGTCTTCACCCATCAACACCGAGAAAATTTCATCGGCTGAGGCAGCGTCATCGATGCTCACCTGACGCAGCGTGCGCGTCGTGTGATCCATCGTGGTCTCCCACAGCTCCTTGGCGTTCATCTCACCGAGACCCTTGTAACGCTGAATACCGGCGTCCTTCGGGAGGCGCTTGCCGTTTTCCAAGCCGTGCTTCAGCAGTGCGTCACGCTCAGCGTCGGAGTACACGTACTCGTGCTCAGCGTTCGACCACTTCAGGCGATACAGCGGGGGCATCGCGAGGTACACGTAGCCGGCTTCAATGAGTCCGCGCATGAAGCGGAACAGCAGCGTCAGCAGCAGCGTCGTGATGTGCTGGCCGTCGACGTCAGCATCGGCCATCAGCACGATCTTGTGGTAGCGCGCCTTGTCGATGTCGAAGTCTTCACCGATACCGGTACCGAAGGCCTGAATCATGGCCTGAACTTCGCGGTTGGCGAGCGCCTTGTCGAGGCGAGCACGCTCAACGTTAAGAATCTTGCCGCGCAGCGACAGGATCGCCTGCGTGTGCGGGTCGCGACCGGAGACGGCGGAACCACCTGCCGAGTCACCCTCAACAACAAAGATTTCCGAGATGGACGGATCTTTGCTCGTGCAGTCCTTGAGCTTGTCGGGCATCGCGGCCGACTCAAAAACGCTCTTACGACGTGCGGTTTCACGCGCCTTACGAGCAGCCATGCGAGCGGTTGCCGCGTCGATCGCCTTCTTGACGACATTCTTGGCCTGCTCGGGGTTGCGGTCGAACCAGTCACCGAGCTGATCGCCGACAACCTTCTGAACGAATGCCTTCGCTTCGGTGTTACCGAGCTTCGTCTTGGTCTGACCCTCGAACTGCGGCTCGGAGAGCTTCACCGAAATAACGGCGGTGAGGCCTTCACGGACGTCATCACCGGTGAGGTTGTCGTCCTTCTCCTTGAGCAGGTTCTTGGCACGCGCGTACTTGTTGACGAGCGTCGTCAGCGCAGCACGGAAGCCTTCTTCGTGCGTACCGCCCTCGTGCGTGTTGATCGTGTTCGCGTAGGTGAAGACGTTTTCGGAGTACGACGTCGTCCACTGCATGGCGACCTCAAGCGAAATGTCTTTGCCGTCACGGCCAGTGTCTTCTGCCTCGAAGTCGATGATGACGTCGTTGACGACCTCCGCCTTACGCACGCGGTTGAGATACTCGACGTAGTCAACCAAGCCACGCTCATAAAGGAATACATCCGACGGCTGAACCTGCACGATGGTTCCGTCTTCTTCCTGCGTTTCGTAGCGCGAAGCCTCGCGCTCATCACGCAGCGCGATACGCAGACCCTTGTTCAGGAACGCCATCTGCTGGAAGCGGGTACGCAGCGTCTCGTACTCGAAGTCGACCGTTTCGGTGAAGATTTCCGGGTCTGGCCAGAACGTAATCGTGGTTCCGGTTTCTGTGGTCTCTTCTTCCTTGCGGAGGGCGCCGACCGGGTTTCCGCCCTTTTCGAACGTCATGCGCCACGCGTTGCCCTGGCGCTTGACCTCAACCTCGAAGCGAGTGGAGAGCGCGTTCACAACAGACGAGCCCACGCCGTGCAGACCACCGGAGACGGCGTATCCGCCGCCGCCGAACTTACCGCCGGCGTGCAGAATTGTGAGCACGACCTCGACCGTTGACTTCGACGGGTCGGAGGCGTGCGGGTCAACGGGGATACCGCGACCGTTGTCGACGACGCGCACGGCGCCATCGGGAAGAATCGTCACATCGATGTTGTCGGCGTGGCCGGCGAGGGCCTCATCCACCGAGTTGTCGACGATTTCGTACACGAGGTGGTGCAAACCGCGCGGGCCGGTGGAACCGATGTACATACCGGGGCGCTTGCGGACGGCTTCGAGGCCCTCCAGGATTTGAATAGCGTCGGCACCGTAGTCGCCTGGGACGGCATTCTTCCCCTGCGGGTTAGTCGTTTCCGGCTGTTCTTCAGGGGTATTCGACGTCATCGCTACTAGTGCTCCGAATCTGAGTTAGTCAGCGTTCAGTCTATCAAGAAAGCCTGTGCTTACGGCCATATATGCCCCTGTGGCGCACGAAAATCGTCGCGGGTACCGCCGTAGGTGGTTTAGCCGTAGGTATCGCGAGGTCCCCGGCCTGGCGCTGTGCGTGGACCCCATTTCCACGAGGGTACGTCCGGCCCCAAGAAGCGGATCGATGAAACTTTGGCGGCGGGATGGTGAACAGCAATCTGCGTCATGATGACCGAACGCATGAGTTGAAGCTGCTTCGCCCACGCCGTGGAATCGCATCGAATCGTGAGCACGCCATCGTTGAGGCCGACCGGAGTGGTGTGCTGCGCGGTCTCGTCGCCAGCGATTTCTTTCCAGTTTTGGAGGAGGTCTTCTTGAGCGAGAAGGGGGTCCCACCCGGACTTTTTCGTCAGGTCGGCGAGCACACTGTCGATCGAGTGCGGGTCTCTGCCCGGCATAAACGGGGCGGCGGGATCGTCTTCGTCGATGCGCACGCGCTTGCGCCGACGATTCGGGGCTTTAAGGCCACGGAGGCGCAAATAGGTGGCGAGAGTTTCGGGAACATCAGGGGTATCGCTCAAAATGGCTCATCCTCCCCCACTGTGTTCGCGCTGCTTTCACCGGCCGTCAGGATCGTTTCTGACACGCTATTTTCTGAGTTTTCAGCCGGTTCGATCGCGATGATTTGGCCAGATTGCACCCGCACAACGTGTGCGCGCAACTGGCGCGGAACATCTTCTTCGACCGCAGACGTGACAATGACCTGTTCGAAACCGGCCGCAAGCTCGGCGAGTCGCGTGCGGCGCTGGGCGTCGAGCTCTGCGAAAACGTCGTCGAGAATCAGGATCGGGTCGCCGGCGGAGAGTTCTTCGCGAAGCAGTTCGGCCGACGCGAGGCGCAGCGCGAGCGCGACCGACCACGATTCTCCGTGCGAGGCATAGCCCTTCACCGGAAGCCCGCGCACCATGAGAAGCAGGTCATCACGGTGCGGGCCGACGAGCGTGAGGCCGCGATCCAGCTCACTTGAGCGCTTTGCCGCGAGAGCCGCGCGAAATTGCTCAGCCGTGGTTCCGCTCTGCAATGCGCTGTCGGAACCTTCATTTTCTTCCGGGTCAGCGCCGGTAATCGAGAGCACCCAGCCCAGAGTCGGGGAGTGATCGGCGCCGGCAATTGCGGTGTAGGCGGCAGCGACGGGGGCGGCCATTTCGGCAGCAAGGGCGAGACGCGCGTCGATGAGTTGGGATCCGAGGGTGATGAGTTTGTCGTCCCACACCTCGAGGGTCGCGAGGCCTTCACCTTTCACGCCGCGGGCACGGGCGGATTTCAGTAGGGCGTTGCGCTGTTTGAGTACGCGCTCGTAGTCGGCGATGATGCCGGCCATGCGAGGGCGACGCTGAATCAGCATTTGGTCGGCGAATTTTCGCCGTGCTGACGGATCGCCCCGCACGATTTGGAGATCTTCGGGAGCGAAGAGTACGACGTGCGCGTAGCGTGGCAGTTCGGCCGGTTTTACCGGAGCGCCGTTGACGCGAGCCTTGTTTGCACCCTGCTTGTTGATCTGCAGATCGAGGGTGACACGGCGTTCACCGTGTGCGAGCCGAGCCCGCACGAACGCTGCGTTTTGACCCTCGCGAACCAGTGGCGCGTCTTGCGAGACTCGGTGGGATCCGAGGGTTGCGAGGTACGCGAGCGATTCGGCGAGATTGGTCTTGCCTTGGCCATTGCGACCAACGAAGACGTTTGCGCCTCGGGCAAGCGAGACTTCCGCTGTTTTGTAGTTGCGAAAGTCTTGAAGCCCGAGGTGCTCAACAAACATCGAGCTCAGCGAAGGAGCAGGTTGGGCTGCAACAGGTACTTGAAGTTGTCGCCTGCAGCACCATCGACCGAGGTCTGCGCGGTGATCAGCACGGGGCTGAGCTTGTTCGCGTTGTCAGTCGACGTGAACGTGATGCGGGTGAACTCGCTCTTGACGGCGCCGAGTGCTTCGGTCAAGAACTGCGGGTTCAGACCGATGACGACATCGTCACCACCAGAAAGCGTCGCGTCGATCGATTCCGAAGCACGAGCCTGCTCGTTGCCGGAGGCGTCCATCGTCACCGATTCGTTCGTGAACGTGAAGCGCAGCGGGGCCGACCGGTCAAGTACGAGCGAAACACGGCGAACAGCTTCGACAAGGTCGGCGGTGTTGACGACCGCGTAGTGCTCGGTCTGCTCGGGGAACAGGCGACGAACCGGCGGGAAGTTGCCCTTAATGAGCAGCGACGTCACGGTCTTGTTGCCTGCGGTGAACGAAATAATCTCGCGGTCGCCCGATCCCGAGAACGCAACCGAGATGGTTTCTGCGTGCGAGAACGTCTTGCCCACTTCGAGCAGCGTGCGGGCCGGAACCAGTGCGGTGCTGTCGACAGCCTGGCCGTCCCACTGCACATCGCGAAGTGCGACGCGGTAGCGGTCGGTGGCAACGAGGCTGAGCTCGGTGCCGGCGACCTCGAGCAGCACACCCGTCAGCACGGGAGTCACGTCGTCGCGGGATGCAGCGAAACCAACCTG
>CANNEP010000015.1 GCA_947503655.1 uncultured Microbacterium sp. | reverse complement strand
AGGTTTCTGCGCGAGCAGCACGATTCACACAGGTTGCGTCGGTCGGCGCGCTCGCCCTCATCGTGTTCGCCGCGGCGCTCGCGGTGTGGCAGCTCTTCGCCACGCGCAATACACCCGTCGACAGTGCGTGGCGAGTTACGTTGTCGTCGCTCGCTCCGATCCTCACTCTCATCGCAGCTGCCCTCATTGCTGTGCTACTCGCGGCACCACTTGCCCGGGTCATCGCCGGTATCGCCGCCCGTCGCCCGACGCTTTCGCCAAGCCTCCCAGCACGCAACGTCGCCCGTCGCCTGCCTGCTTACGCCACGGCCGTCGCGCTCGTCGTGATCACGGTCTCTGGTTCTGTCTTCGCGGCCAGCTATGTCTCAACATGGGAGCGTGCTTCCGAATCCGCGGCCGACCTCGGCGCCGGCGCTGACGTGCGAGCCGACCTCGGGTTCGTCACCCCTGCCGACATGCAAAGGGCCGCAGGCCTTGGCAAAGCCGCCGCCGCGTACACCGCCGATGTCGTCGTCGGCGACACCAGCGCCGAGCTGATCGCCCTGTCGCAAGACCAGCTCGCTGACGTGATCATCCCCATTCCAGACCTCGTCGATCCCACAGCACTAGCGAAGAACTTCACAACTGAGACCACCGCACTGCCTGTTCCTGAAGGATCCACCGAAGTTCGGTTCACGGTTGACGCCGAAGGTCTGGAGTTTCCGGTCGTGACTGCGACGGCACAACTGTGGGTTGCCGACGCCAACGGTGTCGCGACCCTTGTCACGCTCACCTTCGACGAAATCGAAGAGAAGTCGCGTCACCCCGACCCCAACCGCGGGTTCTACGGCGACCAATTGTCGGTGACATTGACCGGAACCACGCTGCTGCCCGTGAATACGACGAGCATCCTCAGCGTCGGCATGACGGCGACCGACGGTGGCCGCTTTGACGGCACCATCGTCACGGTCTCGCAACCGCGACTTGCGACCTCAACCGGCGGCGATATGGTTCCGCTCGCCGTTGAACCGGCGGTTCCCAGCCTGGTGCTGGGTGGTTCCGCCAACGCGAACACCAGCCAACCGTATGGAGTGTTCTGGAGCGCACGCGCCACGAGCCCGGTGATTCCGGCCGTTGTGTCGGCGGCGTTCGCGAAAGATCCGAGTCTGAGCGTAGGCGACCCGGTGGAGCTGCGGGTGGCCGGAACCGGGCGACGGTTCTCGACGGAAGTGGCCGACATCGTCGACGCTATCCCGGGAGCAGATTCGGCCCGAGCCGTTCTGGTTTCGCTCGATGCCGCGGTGCGGGCGGCCGTGCCTGTGGGAGCTTTCGCTGACCTTCCGGCAAGCCCCGCAGCCCCGAACGAGATTTGGCTATCGGGTGCTGACCCGACCGAAACGTCAACCGTGCTCGGTGCCGACGTCACGGTGCCGACTGATGTTGCCGCCATCGTCACAGGTGGCCTGATCACCACGTGGTGGATCGCCCCTGTTGGTGCCGCGCTGCTCGCGGCCATCGCCCTCATCGCGATGATGGCTTCCCTTACCGCCACTCGCGCCGACGAAGTGTTGATTCTGCGCGCTGTCGGTGTCGCGCCGCGAGCGCAGGCTCGCTTGCGGGTTGTTGAAGCGGCCACGGTGGTGCTGACATCGATGGTGCTCGGTGCGCTCGCGGGCTGGGCGATGAGCGCCCTGATTGTTCCGGTATTGGTCAGCGCGGCAGTGCCTGGTTCGCACCAGCCGACGCTCGCGATCAACCCACTCATCGTGGGCATCGTGGCCGGTGCCATTGCGATTGCGTTTATCGTCGCGGCGTTGGTCATGTCAGCAATGGTGCGGAAACACGCCATCTCAACACGCACGGCGGAGGCTGCCGAATGAGCCTGTCACGCAGCCGCCTTGTCGGCACTCACTGGCGGCATGCACCAGGAGCCACCCTCGTCGTTGCGCTGATCGTGATGCTCCTCACGATCGCGATTACGGTGCTTCCGCATGTGCTGTCCTCGATTCGGGAAGACACCCTCAGCGAGCATCTTGATGAGATCTCGGTGACAAACCGTGACCTTGTCGTGAAGACACGCGACGTCGGTCCGCCCTCGGCGGGTACGGGAGAGCGTTTACCCGCCGAATTCCGATCGGCATGGGCGGGCGTCGAAGACCGTCTGCAAGCAATTCGCGCTGACGCGCCAACGCATTTGCGCGCAGCTATGGAAGACCCGAACTACGTGGCCATCGCCGGCAATATAGACGAGTCGATGGACGGCCGTGTCTTCATCGCAATGGACCCGTTCTATGACACGCACTTCGAGCTCGTCGAAGGCCGTTTGCCTGAGACTGTGCCAACGAAAGGCGCGACAACGGAGTTTGAAATCATTGCTCCGCGCGCGACCGCTGAGGCGTTCGATTGGCAGCTCAACGAGACTCGTGAGATTCCGCTCGGCCAAACGATGACGATCGACGAGAACGGCGAGATCGTGCAGAGCCCGCTGCCCCGGTTCACTCTCGTGGGTATCTACCAGCCCGATGACGTGCGATCTTCCTATTGGTCACAGCTGGCGCCGCTCACCGGACCAACCACGTACTACGACCCCTACGGCCAGCCGTCGGTCACCGGGTACTTCTTCACCAACCCTGCCTCAGTTATGCAGGCGCGACAGTGGGCACCGTTACCGACGACGTACTGGTTCCCGATTGATTCGGCGCAGATCTCCGAGTCCACCGTCCCGGTGTTGCAGGGAGAGATCGAAACGTTCATCGCTCAGTCACACACGCTCAGCGAATGGGATCCGGGTGGCGCCCGCTTTCAAACCCAGCTCGGCAGAGTGCTTGACCGAGTCTCAGACACCAACCATGCATTCACCGCGCTCGCGTTGATCTTCGTCGCCGGGCCGATTGGCGTGGGTGTGGCCGTGCTCGTGCTCGGCTCCCGCATGATCAGCCAGCACCGCCGCAGCGCCTTCGCGCTGATGGATGCCCGCGGTGCGAGCCCACTCCAACGCCGCCTCCTCATGGCAGGGGAGGGCCTCATCGCTGCTGTTCCCGCCGCGATCATCGGCGTCGCGATCGGCGCGAGCCTAGTGCTCACGATCTTTACGCGCTCCAGCGTGCCTCTGTTCTCGGCACTCACGATCGCGCTGCTAGTCGGCGTTGCCCTGTTTCCGGCGGTGGCGCTCGCGGCATCGGCGCCGGGTGCTGAGCGTGCCGCGCGCGTTGATGATGCGAAGCCTGCGCATGCTCGCGTGTTCGTTGAAATGGCGGTCGTTATTCTCACAGTCGCGGCGACGATTGCGTTCACCTCTCGCGGCGCAGGAACTGCAGAAACCGGGGTTGACCCGCTCGCCACGCTCACGCCCCTCCTACTCACCGTCACCGCCGCGCTCATCACCCTGCGGTTGTATCCGCTCGTGCTCCGCGCCGTGCACGCCCGCCTCCGCGCGGGCAACGGATTCATTGACTTCATCGGTTCTGCCCGCGCGGTGCGCGAAGCATCCGCGGGCGCTGCCGCGCTCCTCGCCCTGCTCGTCGGTGTTTCCATCGCGGTGTCATCGACCGTTGTGCTCTCCACGATCGACACCAGCGCGCAGCGCATGGCCGAAATTCGTGCCGGCGCCGACCTCACCCTGAGCGTGCCGCGCTTTGCCGACGATGCCGCCGAACGCGTCGCCGCCCTTGACGGTGTGAACGAAGTCGTCCCGGTGCGCAACGTACCGAACGTCGCCGTCGTGGTCGACAATCGCACGACGCGCGTGCCGATCTACGCCTTCGACTCCGAAGCGTTCGAGCGTATTTCTCCGCACGCCGATGCGCTCATCCCTGACGGCAACTCGCTCCGTGCCGATGGTTCCGTGCCCGTCATCGTCTCGCAATCGGCGTCGGAGCGCCTCGGCATCACGCTGGGAGACCTCACGATCGGCGGCACCCAAGAAAAGGTCACCGCGAACGTTATTGCCGTCGTCGAAGACACCACTGGCTTCGCGGCGATGGACATTTGGATTCTCGTCGACGACGAGTACCTCGACGACATTGTGCCCGCCGCCAGTACCGTGTCGACCCTGCTCGTTGACCTTGACGACGGCGTCGACCCCGCGACGGTCGTCGAAGCGGTCAAGCGTGAAGTGGAACCATTTGTCTCGTGGATCACGCCGGAGTCGGCTCTCGCAGAGACAACGTCGGGCTCTACCACCGCCGGTTTGCGCGGCACGCTGTTCACCGCGATCGGCCTCACCGCGCTGCTGTGCGCGATCGCGATCGTGTTAACCCTCGTGCTCAACGCGCCAGCACGCGCCCGCCTACTTGCTCTGCTGAAGACGCTCGGCGCCCCACCTCGCTCCGGCGGTGGCATCGTGTCGTGGGAACTGGTTCCGCTCTGCATCGCAGCCGTGGCCGCAGGCACTGCCTTCGGACTAACGTTGCCGCTGCTGCTTTTCCAGGTGCTGGATCTGCGCTCGTTCTCGGGCGCAGACAACGCGCCGGCCTACAGCGTTGACCCACTGTTGCTCACCATCTCGTTGGGAGGCTTCCTCGCGGTCGCCGCCCTGTTTACCCTGTTGTCGCTGTTCTTCGCACGCCGCGTGAAGGTGTCGAGCGTGCTCCGAACCGTGGAGGAATCATGACCGCTGTGAATACTGAGCCCGACATTTTGTGCTCCGATCTGGTGCGCATCTTCGCGGTGAAGGGGCGCGACGGCAAAGCCGTTGAGGTGCAGGCACTGCAGGGCTTGAACCTGCGTATTGAGCAGGGTGAGCTGGTTGCCGTTGTCGGCGCTTCGGGCTCGGGCAAGAGTACGCTGCTGTCGATTCTGTCGAGCCTGGACACGCCGACCGCCGGCGTTGCCCGCGTCGCGGGGCGCGATCTGCTCACGATGACCCGCAAGCAGCGCGTCGCGTTTCGCCGCGAAGACGTGGGTTTCGTGTGGCAACAGACATCGCGGAACCTGCTGCCGTATTTGACGGCGGCAGAGAACGTGGGCGCGGTGCTCGCGATTGTGGGGGAGCCGAAGGGGGCGAAAGAGCGGGCGGCCCGCGTCGCCGAGCTGTTCGACCTGCTGGAAATTTCGCACCTCGCCGACCGCAAGCCCACCGCGCTGTCGGGCGGCGAGCAGCAGCGCGTTGCGATCGCGTGCTCGATCGCCCACACCCCGCGCGTTGTGCTCGCCGATGAGCCAACGGGCGAGCTCGACGACGACACCAGCGTGCAGGTGCTCGAGGCAATGCGCTCCGTCAACCGCGAACTCGGCGTGACCACCCTCATCGTGACGCACGACCCGACGGTGTCGGAGCACGTTGCCCGCACCGTGCAGATTCGCGATGGCCGCACCGCCACCGAAGTGCTGCGCTCCACGCGCGTCGACGAGCACGGTGCCGAGCACGCCGTCGCCGAAGAGTACGCGGTGCTCGACAAGGTGGGCCGCCTGCAGCTGCCTGACGAATTCGTCTCGTCGCTTGACCTGCGCGAGCGCGTGCGCCTCGCCCTCGAACCCGACCACGTTGGTGTCTGGCCCGGCCAGAAACAGGCCGACGATGAGGAGGCCTCATGACCGTCTTGCTTCGGGCCAGCAACCTGACCCGCACGTATTCGTCGGCCGCTGGCGACGTGCATGCGTGCGTTGACGTCTCGCTCGAGGTGTCGGCGGGCGAACTCGTCGTCGTGCGCGGCCCATCGGGTGCCGGCAAATCGACACTGCTGAACCTGCTCGGCACCCTCGACAAGCCGACGAGCGGAACCATTGAGATCGACGGCAAGGAGGTCACGGCTCTCGGCGAAGACGCGCTGGCGACGATCCGCCGCGATCACCTGGGCTTCATCTTCCAGTCGTTCGGCCTCGTCTCGATTCTGTCGGCGGCCGAAAACGTTGAGCTCCCCCTCCGTATCGCCGGTGTGCCCGCCGCTGAACGCACCGAGCGCGTTGATGAAGCCCTCGAACGCGTTGGCCTCGAAAAGCACGCCGAACAGCGCCCGAGTGAACTCTCTGGTGGCCAGCAACAGCGCGTCGGCATCGCCCGAGCCATCGTGAGTCGCCCGCACATCCTCATCGCCGACGAACCCACCGGCCAGCTCGACTCCCGCACCGCCGCGAGCATCATGGACCTCCTTGCCGTACTCGCACACGAACAGGGCCTCGCCGCCATCGTCTCCACCCACGACCCACTGCTCGTCGCTCGCGCCGACCGCGTCATCGACATTCACGACGGCCGCATCACCGCGGTGAGAGTGAACGACGCAACAGCGGAACCAGGGGATGAGACGGAACCATCGGCTGAGGTTCCTGAGGAGGGTGCGGAGCCGACTCAAAGCGAGTCGTCACCAGCCGAGCCCGATGTCGAAGAGCAGTCCGAGGTTCCGCCCACCCCGCCTCTCACTCGCAAGGCGCTCAAGATTCAGCGGGCGATGACGGGTGAGATTCCGATCATCCGGTTCTCTGACGATGGCAGTGCCATAGACCCACGCGGGGAGACACCGCAGGGCGGCTAATTCTCAGACTCGCGGCAAGCGGATGGGATCATGGACACATGCCTGAAACCCCGGATCTTGCCGCAGCCGCCCGTTCACACTCCGTGGGGATAGTCGGTGGCGGTTTCGGCGGTCTGATCGTGGCGTGGGAGTGCGTAAAGGTCGGGATGTCGGTGACGCTGTGGGACGCCGGCGACATCGGCGGCATGACCCGGCTCGTTTCGGTGGATGGTGCGCGGGTTGATGTCGCGGCAGACAGCATTGAGCGCAGTGAAGCCGTCGACGAGGTCTTGAGTGCGTTTGGTCTCACCGACAAGCTGGTCGCCTCGGCTACCCACGAACGGTGGTTGCTACAGCGCACGCCGGTTGTGCTTCCGGAGTCGCCCGCACTGGGTATTCCCGCGAGCCCCTTCGTTTCTGACGTCACGAGCGTCATCGGGTGGGGTGCCGCATGGCGTGCCTACCTTGACCGGCTGAAGCCCGTGCTCACGATTGGCAACGCCGAGAGCCTCGGCGAGCTCGTGAGCCAGCGCGTGGGGGCGAAGGTGCGCGACAAGCTGGTCGCGCCCCGCACCCGTGCCGAGCTCGGCCTCGACCCGGCCGACGTGCTGATCGACGCCGCGTTGCCCGAACTCAACAGCGCGCTGACGCGAGCAGGCAGTCTTTCTGGCGGTGTCGGCCTGCTGGATGTGACACCTCCCTCCCTGAGCCTTTCTGGTGGCCTGAGCGTGCTGGCCGAGGCGCTACGCACACGTATCGAAGAGCTCGGCGGCACCGTGCACGAGCACACGCCGGCCACGAGTGTTGAGCGCGCGGTCGACAACTGGACGATCACGACGACCGTGCATAACGCTGAGACCGACGCTGACGAGCCGGTCGAGACGACCGTGCAACACCTGGTGCTCGCAACCGACGGCCGCACGGCCCACAGCCTGCTGGTTCCGCTCATCCCGTCGCTGGCGGCTGATGGTTCGACCGAGCAGACCGTTGTGACGCTTGCGGTCTCCGGTATCACCGCTACGCGCGGTGCCGGGGTGTACGCGAGCGACGCCGCAAGCGATGTGCAGCGTATTGACCACGTCACGGCGCAGTGGCCGTCAATCGAGCGTGCCACGGGGCACGAAATCGTTCGCGTCACGCTGGCCGAGCGCGGCGCCGACGACGACGAAGCCGTGCAGATTGCGGCCGGAGCCGTTGGTGAGGCCTACGGCGCGACGGTGACGGTGATCGATTCGCACGTCGAGCGTTTCGTGCGCGCGCAGTCGCGTGCCGCACGCACGCATGCCGACCGCGTTGCTGCGATTCGCACGCAGGCTGCGACGATGCCGCACCTTGACGTCGTGGGCGCGTGGGTCGCGGGCGACACCGTGCGAGACGTCATCACCGATGCGATGGCAACGGCCGAAGCGATTCGCCGCAGGGCACTCTTTTCTGTGTGAGACATGGATGCCAGAAATGGCATATAGGGCTACGCTGAATCGCGTACCTGCAAATTTCGCCACCCAAGGGGGACAAATGAAGGGCAAGATCGGAATCATCGTCGGGCTTACCGCCGGATACGTGCTCGGCGCACGCGCTGGGCGCGAACGTTACAACCAGATCGCGAAGTTTGCGTCTTCGGTGTGGAGCACCGCCCCCGTGCAGAAGCAGGTCGACAAAGTGAAAGGTTTCGCGAAGTCTTCTGCGCTCGCGCTCCCTGGCGCCATTTGGGACACTGCCGTCAAGGTGACGAAGGCCGCTTCCTCGCAGAAGTCGCCGGGCGACAAGCTTGACGCTGCGATTTTCGAGACTAAGAAGGCCGGCCCCGCGGTGTCGCGTGCAGCCGAGACCACGGCCGAGGCGATCAGCGACGCTGCCGAAGACCTTGTCGAGAAGGTCACTGACTCTAAGCCCGCGTCGGAGCAGACCCCGCGCGGCAAGAAGGCTTAATTGTGTCGAACACCTCTGGCTACCGCGACCGCTCGAAAGACGGCCTCCTGACCCTCGTTGGCGAGGTTCCGGAGCTTGTCAAGAACCTCGTCCTTGCCGAGCTGAACTCGGCGAAGAAGTGGGTCGCGAAGGTCTCGAAAGACGCCGGCATCGGCGCGGTGTGGTTCATCATCGCGCTGTTCTTCCTGTTCTGGACGGTTCCCGCGTTCGCCGCGTTCGTCATCGTGGGCCTATCGAGCTGGTGGCCCTGGTGGGTCTCCACCCTTGTCGTATTTGCCCTCATGCTGGTGCTCGTCGCGGTATTCGCGGTGCTCGGCATCCTGCGCATGAAGCGCCTGACCGCCATTGAAGACCCTGTGACGGCCGTGAAGACGGATGCGCGCATGGTGAAGGAGATTGCAGATGAGCTCTGACGCGAACATTCCCCGCACCGCGGTTCCGTACGGAATTACCGACCCGGTCGAAGCGGCTCGCGCCGAGCTGAAGGCGGCGCTGAGCGCCATCGAAGAAAAGGTCAACGTACCCAAGCAGGTCGGTAAGGCCACGACCAAGGTGAAGACCTACGCCGCAAGCAAGCCCGGCGTTGTGATCGCGGCTGTCGTTGGCGTTGCCGTCGCAACGGGCCTCGTGGTTTGGGGCATCGCCCGCTCTTTGTCTCGGTGAGAGACTTTTCATCCCGCCCACTGATCGCGTGAAATACCGGCCGTCAGTGGTGGGTAATTCGACGCGCGAACGCGCCGGCGGGCGCTAACTGTAGCGCCTCGAAACGTCTCGCATTGCGCTCCCGAGTTCGAGAATCAGGAATCAGGGGTATATTCGATGGAACAGGCAGTGGCAATGGAGCGGATACTGCCAGCTGTTTAGTCCGGAAAAATCCCTGAGGACGACCGCTTTTCCTTGGATTACGCGTCTGCAAAATCCACCGATGCCTGAGAGTTGCCATGAATTTGCTGACTGAAGAGAACCACAAGCCACTGGGCGGTTGGCGTGTTCTCGTTCCTCGTGGTGGCCCCTGGGGCGACGGCGTTGCCGCATCGCTTCGTGAACAGGGCGCTGTGCCCGTCGTGGCACCCCTCATTAACTTCGCTGCAACCACCGACCCCGATGCCCTCAACGACGCACTGGAGCGTCTCGGCAACGGCGAGTTCGACTGGCTGACCGTCACGAGCGCAACCACGGTCGACGTGCTTTACGCACAGCGCGCCGTAATTCCCGCGAAGACCAAGGTCGCGGCCGTCGGTGAAACCACCGCGGCAGCCCTCACCGCAGCCGGGTTCAAGGTTGACCTCGTGCCGGCGAAAGACAACTCGGCTGCTGGTATGGCTGAAGAGATGATTGCTCTCGAGCAGGCCGCACCGCGTCGCGTGCTGTCGCTGCGCAGTGAGATCGCCAAGCCCGTGCTGAGCAAGGCTCTGCAGGCCGCCGGACACGATGTCTCGAGCGTCGTCGCGTACCGCACCGTCGGCGTACCGGTTACCGAGCGCATCATGCGCGACGTCGTCAGCGGCCGCATCAACGCGATTCTGGTGACCAGTGGTTCCGTCGCCGTTCAGGTGCACGAACAGTTCACCGACATTCCGTCGACGACGATCGTCGCCGCGATCGGCCCGCGCACCGCGAAAGACGCCCGCAAGGTCGGCCTCGACGTTGACGTGATCGCCGACCGTCAGACTGTTGACGCGCTCATCGAAGCCGTTTCGCGCTTCCCGCTGCCGCACGCGGCAGACGAACTGCAGCCGTAAACCTAGTTCTGCGGCGGCGGGTCGATGCCGTAGCGCCGACCCGACTCCTTCGTCGGAAGTTCGAGAAGGAGAGCCGCGGCGGCAACACGTGTGCGCGCCCCGAGTGAGGGTTCGCTCCGTAGGTGCGCGATGTCGCGCGCCGACGTTGCTGACTTATGGAGCGTGGCGCTCAAGCCCAACAGCTGCGCGCCAGCGGGCCTCTCGATCTTCAACGTCGTCGGAAATGCTCCCAGCCTCGTCGCGTGCTTCGCGATGAGGGCCGTGGTTCCGCTGCGGCGATGAAAGTCTTCGAGCACTCCGAAATCCACGCTTTCGGCACCATCGAGCATCGACGACACGGCTACCGGGTCGAGAGCGGGCAGGATGGGGCGCACGACGACGACCGGGCCGTCAGCGACGCCCGTGACGCTGTGCACGACCGCGGGAATGTCGAGGGTCTCCGTGTCTTTTTCGGCGGGTACGACGGTAACGTTCGGGCTGAGCGCGGTGAATGCGTCGGTGGCGTCGGGTTCATCGTTAATGACGATGATCTGCTCAACAAGCCGTGCGGCGGCGATTGCTGCGACAGTGTCGAGCGCGATCGCACGGGTCAGAGGGCGGGCTTCAGTGCCGAGGCGCGACGAGTTTTCGGCGAGGCGCACGGACGGCACAACGATGGTCCACGAAGCGGTCATGCCTCACAGTCTGTCATTTTTGCTCGTGTGAAAGGGGCAATCCACCGGGGCATTGTTGCCGAGCTGTGAACTTTGTGAGCCACGGTGCGTGGCAGACTGGTTGCCATGGTCACGCTGTTGCTGGATTCTGCGAACCTTGAGGTTGGGTTATCAGCCTCGGAGCGTCTGGTGAGCCTGCAGAAGCAGAACGTGCGGGTGCGCCGCAGCGATATCACCAAGGTGCAGCTGACCGACGACCTGTGGACGTGGTTGCGTGGCGTGCGCAGCCCGGGCACGTTTATGCCGGGCGTTGTGGCCGCCGGAACCTGGCGTTCGGTTGCCGGGGCAGATTTCGTTATCGTGCGGGGGCGTAAGAAGCCTGGCGTCGTCATCGACCTGACGCACGATGCGCCGTTTCAGCGGCTCGTGCTGTCGACCCAGCACGGACTCGCGCTGGTCAAGGCGCTACGCCTTGATGGCGAGGTCGAGTTGAACGATGTCGTGACGCTGACGTCACCGATTCCGACGGTTAAACCGCAGCACGCCGCCAAGCCTGCCACGGCCTAGCGATCAGTCGACGTCGCGGCGCCAGGTCGTGACAGCGCCGATGATCGTCAGTGCGACGGCGTAGACGGCGAGGATGACCGCGCCGACCCACCACTCCTGCGCCTCGCCCGAAGCGCCGAGCATGACGTAGAAGTTCGAGCCGACGAGCGTGTCGGAGGCTGCGCTCGGCAAGTAGCGAGCGGCCGGTTCAATAGCCGGAGCGAACGCGGCCGCGGTGCGTACGAGGGGCTCAACCAGTTGAGTGAATACCAGCGCGATGACGATCGCTGCGACCTGGTTGCGCACGATGCTGCCGAGACCAAGGCCCACCCAGGTCCACAGCACGAACGCGAGCACCATACGGCCCATCATGGCCAGGTTGTCGGTTGTCGTGAGCTCTGGGTCTTGGCCGGTTGCGGCGAAGACACCAGCGGCCGTGCCGACCGTCGCCGCGACGGCAACAATGCCGAGTGCCGCTCCGACGATCGCGCCCGTGACGAGCTTGGCGACGAGCACGGTGCCGCGCTTCGGAGTCGCCAAGAAGGTCGGAATGAGGGTGTGGTGGCGGAACTCGCCCGTGACGAGCAGCACGCCCAGCAGGATCGGGAAGATGTAGCCGATGTTGACCGCAAGTCCGTAGACGAGTGATGGTGCGGCAGCGCCGAGGAGCGCCGCATCCGGAACCTCATCGAGGGCACCCGACTGGGCAAGGCCGATCGCCGCGGCGAAGCCGCCGCTCATCAGAGCCAGGGCCGCCACGGTGATGAGTGTCAGCACCCACCATGCGGAGGTGGTGAAGTACTTGGTGAATTCAGAACGGGTCGCAGAACCGATGCTCATTCCGCGGTACCGCCTTCCTGTGACGTGGCGGAGTCAGACTCGGCCGACTCAGAATTGGGGGCATGGTTCAGCCCGACTGAACGGAAGAACTCGTCCGCGGCGTCGTCTGCTGGGGTGCGGTCGGTGCGACGCTCCCACGCTCCGTGGTCGTCGAATCCGGGGAGGTCGGTGTCGGCCTCTTCGTCAGATTCAGGTGCCGGTGCATCGGTGTCGGTGTCGGCTTCTACGTCGGGGGCCGTGAATACCGGAATCGACGCGGTGAACGTGCGTGGCTCGGCGGCGCTCACCGTGATGATGCTGGTCGCGACGGTGTCAGCCGGAGCCTCGTCAACGAATGCGTCCGGGTCTTCATCGGGGTCGCGCGACGCCGGAATCTCCGTCACGCCCTCGTGCTCGAGCAGACCGACGAACGGGTTCTCGGTCGTCCACGACTCCGGATCCATCGCTTCGGCGATCGCCTCAGCCGCCGACGGGTCTACCGGAGCAGCCTCGACGACGTCGTCTGCCGGGGCGTCAGCATCGGCATCAGCGTCGGAAGCGTCTGCCGCAGTCGCATCTTCTGCCTCAGCAACGGCCTCAGCGTCGGCAACCGTGATCGGTTCCGTGCGCGGAGCCCACGGCGACAGAATCGGGGCCCAAGCCGACACCGGCTCGTCGTCTTCGTCATCGTCGGTGGCAGCGTGTGCCGGCTCGCTGAACGTGTCGTGCGCTGCCTCGTCGCCCTGAAGAAGGTCGTCGAACGATTCGGTGGTCTCCTCATCGCTGTCTGGGTCAGTAGCTTCGGCTTCTTCGGCTTCTGCGGCGACCTCATCGGACGTGTCTGCCTCGTCAATGACCGCGTCAGCATCGTCGGTCTCGGCGGCAGTGTTGGACTCAGCGTCAATGGCTTCCGCGGCCGCTACCCAGGCCGATGCTGGGTTCGGTTCGGCCTCGCTCGACTCGTCTTCGTCGGAGTCGTCGGCTGCGTCATCGTCTGCGTCATCGGAATCGGAGGCGTTGTCCGCCTCGTCGTCTGACTCGTCGTCGTCTGACTCGTCCTTGTCCGACGCGTCTTCGGGCTCGTCGTCCGAGTCGTTGTCGTTGTTGTCAGACTCGTCGTCCGAGTCGTTGTCGTTGTTGTCAGACTCGTCATCCGAGGCGTCATCGTTGTCATCGGACTCGTCGGCATCATCGCCGGAGTCATCAGGGTCGTTGTCAGAAGTGTCGCCGTCGGTCGTCTCGGACTGATCTGTTGCCGACTCGGCATCGTGGGCATCGACATCGTCTGCCGCAGCCTCAGCAGCATCGGTCACGCCGTCAGCGTCAGCCTCGGCGGTGTCTGCCGCGAGCGCGCCAGCGGCCAGGGCACCACCGACGCCAGCCACCGCAGCCGCGTTGACGTCAGCGACGTCTTCGCCAGCGTCTGTAGCGCCAGCGTCAGTGTTCTCGTCGCCATCGGCCTCCGCCACGACGTCAGCGCCAGTCTCAGTCTCAGCCGCAACCTCAGCGTCAGCCGCAACCGCAGCCACTGGTTCCGCAGCTTCCGTCTCAGCCTCAGCCACTGGTTCCGCAACCGGAGTCTCCTGCACGCGGGCGCCACTGACGAGATCGAGAAAGATCTCTTCAATCGAGGGGCCGCGCTTGCCGAGAGCCGACAGCGTGACGCCAGCCGCAGCGGCCGCCGCGCCGATTTCCGCGGTCGTCGCGCCGCGCACCGTGAGGCCGGAGCGCAGCACGTCGGCGTGCAGGCCCGCCTCGCGCAGGGCGCGAGCGAGCGAACCACGATCGGGGGAGTCAACGACAACCGTGTCGGTCGCGTCGATCGAGATGAGGTCGCCGAAGTCGCCGTCGAAGACCTTTTTTCCCTGGGCGATGATGATGATCGAGTCGGCCATCTGCTGCACTTCGCTGAGCATGTGGCTGGAGACGAAAACGGTTCGGCCCTCGCGTGCGCGGTCGCGGAGGAAGGATCGCATCCACTTGATGCCCTCCGGGTCGAGGCCGTTGGACGGCTCATCGAGCACCAGAACGCCCGGGTCACCGAGGAGGGCGGTCGCGAGGGTCAGACGCTGGCGCATGCCCAGCGAGAAGCCACCCACTTTGCGCCCGGCGGCATCGGCGAGACCCACCTGGCCGAGCACCTCATCAATGCGGCTGAGCGCCACGCGGCCGGCGACCGCGTACACCTTGAGGTGATTCGCTGCCGTGCGGCCGGGGTGAAAAGTGTTCGCCTCGAGAGCGCCACCGATGGTCTGCAGCGGGTTCTTCAGATCGCGGTACGCGGAACCACCAATGGTCGCGGTGCCGCTGGTGGCGTTTACGAGCCCCAAAAGAATACGGAGGGTCGTGGTCTTTCCGGCGCCGTTTGGTCCGAGAAAGCCGGTGATGCGACCAGGCTCAACGCGAGCCGAAAAGTCGGATACCGCAGTGACTTTTCCGTACTGCTTCGTGACGCCAGAGAATTCCAGCACCTGGCCATCAGACATGCGTGGGCCTCTCTATCCGGGGTTGTTCTGTCTATCCTCTCGGAAATTGCCCCCGTTTGTCTCTTTGGCACCAGAAATCTCTCCATCTTTGAGAGGTAGCCTGGGACTCGTGACCGATACGAACCTCACTGACGAGCACGTTCTGGTGTCTGCGCGCGGCGGACTCGGGCGAATTACGCTCAATCGTTCTCGCGCGCTCAATGCTCTGTCGCTCGACATGATCCTCACGATTACGCGTGCCCTCAACGAGTGGCGTGACGACACCGACGTGGAGACGGTCGTCATTGACTCGGCTGACCCGCGCGGCTTGTGCGCCGGCGGCGACGTGCGCGCGCTGCGCGAAGCGATTATTGCGGGCAAGCTCACCGAGGCGGCCGAGTTCTTCCGCGCCGAGTACGTCATGAACGACCTCATCGCTGAGTACTCGAAGCCGATTGTGGCGATTGCCGACGGCATCACGATGGGTGGCGGTATCGGCATCGCCGGCCACGCGTCGCACCGCATCGTCACCGAAACCTCGAAGCTCGCCATGCCGGAGACCCGTATCGGCTTCACGCCCGACGTCGGCGGCACGTGGCTGCTCGCGCAGGCGCCGGGCCACCTCGGTGAATACCTCGGTCTCACCGGCGCGACAATGAACGCCGCCGATGCGATCGCTGCCGGCTTCGCCGACTATTTCGTGCCGTTCGAGCGCATCACGTCGCTCGTCGAGGCTCTTGAGACCCGCGCTGACCCGAGCACGGTGACCGAGCTCATCCTGCTGTTTGATGAGACGCCGGAACCATCGGCGCTGGTTGCTGCGCAGGGTTGGGTTGATGACGCCTTCGGTCGTGACACCGTCGCCGAGATCGCGGCACGCCTCGACGAGCTGAGCGGTGACGCTGAGGTTGGTGAAGCGGCCGCGGCTGCCCGCCAGCTGCTGAGCGAAATGTCGCCGACGTCGCTCGCCGTCACCCTCGCCTCGGTACGCGAGGCTCGTAACCTCGACGGCGTGCGCGCCGTGCTCGCGCAGGAGTTCAACCTCTCCGACTTCCTGTGGGCCGAATCCACCGACATGGTCGAGGGCATTCGCGCTCAGCTCGTCGACAAAGACCGCAACCCGCAGTTCTCCCCGGCAACGATCGCCGAGGTTCCGGCCGACTTCGGTGCCCGCGCCGTCGCGCACCGCGCCGCAACACCCCTCTGGAACTGAGCGCGGTGTTCGATAGTCCGCTGTCGGCTTCGGCCTACGACGTTTTGCAGGTTGCCGTCACCGCGACGCAAGACGAGTTGCGCCGCGCCTACCGATTGCGACTGCGCCAAACACACCCCGACACCGGGGGCGATGCCGCGCAGTTCGTGCTGGTGCAACGCGCGTGGGAACTCGTGGGGACCGCGCAGGCACGTGCCGCCTACGACCGCGGCCACGGCTTTGGAACCACGGCGCCGCAGGTTCCGGAGTACTCCGGTTTTCGGGCTCCAGCCGCGCCGTCGACGACGCGCCCGGGGCCCCGCAGCTACGGGCACCCGGGTGGTCGCAACCGCGAGCGGTATCTCGCCGGCATCCGCGAATTTGCCGGCCGCGGTGTGCAGCTGACTGACCCGTATGACCCGGCGCTCGTGCGCTCCGCGCCGCGTGAACTCAAACAGATTCTTGCTGATGCACTCGCCGAAGAAACGACGGCGCGCGTGCTGAGTGAGCTTGGCATGGGTTACACGCTGTGGCACGAGGTCGCCGTGCCGACGCGCAGCGGCCACCCGCTCATCATCGACCACATCGTGCTGGGCCCGAGCGGCCTGTACGCCGTGGCGTCAGAAGACTACGGAACCTCCGTGCGGTTTAAGCGCTCAGAGGTCATTGGTGACGGCGTGCCGTCATCACCAATCGCGACGCTCGTTGGTGCTGCGCGCACGCTCGGTCGTGTTGCCGGCGTGAAGTTTGGTGGCGCGATGCTGGTGCTGCCCGATGACGACCTGCCCGAGACGATTACTGAGCTCGGCCGCGTGAAGTCGTTGCCGGTCGCCGTGGTGTCGCCGCAGACGCTCACCACAATGCTGCGCCGCGGAGTGACGGGCGTGCCTGACATCGGTGGCAACGAGATCTTCGACGTGCGGACCCGGCTACAGCGCGCCGTGCAGTTCGCCTAACGAGAGCCGGCGCTATCGCGTCGCGACGGGGTCTTCTTCACCGTCGCGCACCCAGTAGTCGATCTCGTCGACGTGCTGTTCCATGAGCGTCGCGGCGAGTACGGCGTCGCCGCTGGCGATCGCGTCGACGATCGCCGCGTGCTCGCACACCGTGCGCTCTACCGTTGCTGCACCCAATGGTTCCGCCGTTGCCCGGTCAAATAGCGGGCGCGCGATCAAACTCGTGACGAGGGCCGTGAGGTACCGGTTGCCAGAAATGTCGCACAGGACGCGGTGAAACTGGGATCCGTGAGCGAGATAGGCCGCGGCATCGGTGAGCTCATGGCCAGGCTTAAGCTCGTCGCGGAGCGCCTGAATTTCTTCCGGCGTCGCCGTGCGTGCTGCCTCGGCCGCGGCGTGGCTCTCGAGCACGCGACGAATGTGAAACATCTCGCGCAGCGCGCGGTCGTCGTGCATATCGGTCACAAACGCGAGCGATGTCAGCAGAATGTCGGGTTCGAGGCTCGTGATGTAGGTGCCCCCGCCGTGCCGCACATCGAGCACGCCGAGAAACGCGAGCGCCTTCACGGCTTCGCGGAGCGAGTTTCGAGAGATGCCCAATTGCTCGCCAAGTTCGTGCTCCGGCGGCAACCGGTCTCCGGGACCCCACACACCGGAAACGATTTTCGCCTTGATCTTGGCAATGGCGTCATCTGTGAGTGCCATGGCACCAGAGTACGGCCTCCACCGAGAACCGCCTATTCGCACCGATTGGCGAACACCGGCGCCCACCGCTTAGCGTTGTATCTGAACCCCAGGAGGACCCATGAAGCTACTCGTTGCTGCCGCCGAAGCCGAGCTGGAGGCGTTTCCGTCTCACATTGACGGCTACGAGATTCTGGTCACCGGAATCGGCAAGCTGCGCGCTGCCGTTCGGCTGACGCAGGCACTCGAGCGTGGCACGTACGACGAGATTCTGGTCGTCGGAACCGCGGGGTGCGTTGACGAGTCGCTGATGGCTGGCGTGCACGACATTTCGCGTGCACTCCAGCACGACGTTCAGAACCTTGAGGGTGTCGTGGGGGAGCACGTGACGCTTCCCGCCGTAGTGGAGCTGGGGCGCGAGGGCCTGACTATCGCGACCGGTGACAGCTTCGTTGATGACGCCGAGGTTGTCGCGACGGTGCGGGCCCTGGGGGCGTCGCTCATCGACATGGAGTCCTACGCGTTCGCGTGGGTGGCGCAGGAATACGGTGTGCCGTTGCGCATCGTTCGCGTGGTGTCAGACAAGGCTGAAGACGGTGCCACCGAGCTGTGGGACGAAGTAGTTGCCCGCTGCAGCGCTGAGCTGTGGGCGTGGATGCAAGAGGAGTACGGCGTCACGGCCTGACGCCGAGACAACAAAAGAACGCCCCGTCGGCTGAGCCTGACGGAGCGTTCTTCGTTTTACGGATTACAGCGCGACGATGTTCGCAGCCTGCATGCCCTTGGGGCCTTGCTCAGCGTCGAATTCGACCTTCTGTCCTTCGCGCAGCTCCTTGAAGCCTGAACCGGCGATTGCGCTGTAGTGCGCAAAGAGGTCTGCGGATCCGTCATCGGGAGCGATGAAGCCGTAGCCCTTTTCGCCGTTGAACCATTTCACGGTGCCAGTGGCCATCGTGTCTTTCCTTTGTTATGCCGACCGCTTGTGCGGTCTCTATCATCCTCTCACCATTTTGCGGGCTTTTGCACGCAAAGTTGGCCGAGTTTTTTTGCGCGCGTGCTGCACAGCATCCTGTGCGAGGGCACGCGTACGGAAGCGTCCGAGGCGTTCGCCACGGGCGCCGTGGGCAAAATATCCCGCGGCGGGAGCGACGGCGATGAACCCGGCGTACTCGCCTTCGTGGGTAGCCACGTAGACGTCATTGTCGGCTTGAAGCCAACGCAAAGAGTGGTGTGCGGCATCGATGCCGCTAACAGCAGACAAAATTTACAACCTTCTTACGCGCGCCAATGCGCACGCTAAATCAATGGTTCCGGAACCGGAACATGAAGTGACGCGGGGCCGCCATTGGCTGATGCGTCGTGGAGTCAGGGGCGGGTGCGAGCCCGCGTGAACTCCTCAGTTTAGCAGATGGGCTTATAGCGCCGTTACGAGGAGCAGCGTCATGTGCGATTCGGCGACGGCTTCGAGCTCATGTTTGACGCCCGCAGCAACGTGGATGATGGCGCCAGCGGGCATCGTGACCTCATCGTCGGCGATGCTGAACTTGATGAGCCCCTCGAGAACCTGTACCGTCAGCGGCGAGTTCGTGGAGTGCTCGCGCATGACCTGGCCCTCGGCGAGCGTTAAGCGAACGATCGTGGTGCCTGGGCCCTGGAAGATGCGCTTCATTTGCGGACGATCGTTCGATGCGACCGGCTCGGCGAGGAGAGCCTCGCGGCTTGACGAAACGAGCGTGTACGGCTGATCGGTCATAACAAACCCCCTGGTCTTGTCTTTGACCATACCTTCTGCCTCAGACATCGAGGCGAAAAATCGGCCCACCGCGGGGGCGGTGGGCCGATAGAGGGGGTGATGGGGCTACTTGACGACGGCGATTCCGGTCGCGCCAGCAGCCTGGCTGAGGGAGCCAAGGTTGGTCACGTTGCTGAAACCAGCATCTTGCATGAGCTTGACGGCTTGGCCCGCGCGGTTGCCCGACTTGCAGTACACGACATACTCGGCGTCGGGGTCGAGCGAGGGGATCGCCGCCGCGACCTCGCCCGCGTTCATGTCGAGCAGGTTGGCGCCATCGAGGTGGCCCGCAGCGAACTCGGAGGCCGTGCGGACGTCGAGAATGATGGTGTTGGCACCGACATCAACAGGCGCAGACGCGGCGGGTGCGCACGCGGTGAGGCCGAGGGTCAGGGCAAGGCTGGCGACGATCAGGGTGATTGCGCGACGCATATCTCTGGCCCCGACTTAGCGCGAGAAGAGGCGCTGGAAGAAGCCGCCCTTTTCGGACTTGGCGGCAGCGATTTCGGCGGCGGTGTGCTTGCCGTTGCACCACTGCGACGACGGAACGCCGGCCTTCACCATCGAAACGTGCTGGCCGCAACCAGCCCAAGTCGTCTTTGAGCAGGTCTTGCAGGTTACGGCACGGCACATGAGGGAGGGCTCCTTTAAAGATTGATGGGTACCCCTGGGGGTATATCTAGGGTACCCCGGGGGGTATGCCGAAAGTCAAACGGAGAGCCTGGGAGAACCGTGCGAATCGGAGCGCGCCCGTGAGAATGTCCGAAGCGCGGTCAAGACTGGCTGAGGGACGACGTTGTTACTACGTGACGTAAGGGGCGGCACATGATTGATCAGTTTGAGGTTCTCGACCGGATTCTTACGGCCGTTGGCGCAGAGCCGACGGAGCCACCAATGAAGTATTCGACGCGCGATGAGTCGCGAAGCGTCGGAATTCTCGCCGTGCCCGACTGCCCACAGCGGGGTATCACAACCTGGGCAACGATCGGCGCGAGCACCTTTGAAACTCCGGTACGCCGACAAGACGACCCGCCGATCCGAGTGGAGTTTGTCGCCGCAGTTGATGCCCGTCTCGAGAACTTTGCCGTCTCCGTATCGGCCTGCGCGTTCGCGCTGGGTGCAGACGTGCGCGTCGGCCCGGGCACGATCTATCGCGATGTCGTGTCGCCGATTCACCCGGCAATCACGACCCCTCATCTCTTTTCGGTGCCGCCATTCGTGTGGGCGAACGAGTTCGAAAGTATTGAGGGGGATGACGCGTACATCACGTGGTTGCAGCTCGTGCCCATCACTGACGACGAGGCGGCCTTCGCGGCCGAGCGCGGCTCCGACGCTTTGGGAGAGGTGTTCATGAAGACGCAACCCGACTTCTTTTCGTTCGAGCGCGTCAGCGCCCTCTTGCCCGAGGCGTAGACGTTGCCGGCCCTACGCTGGGCACGACAAGGGGGGGGCGAATGTGGCACAGGCGCCCGCGTGTCGCGTGACCGTTGAACGGGCCCGCGCTCCCTGGGGCGAGACGTCGTGACGGAAGCCGTGGTTCCGCACCCGAGTGATCCCGGCGCCAGCGCGTGGCGTGAGCTCTTTGCATCGGGGCAGTCGTGGGTGGTTCCGTTCGATCGTGCTGCGGCGCTTCGTCGATTGCGCGGGTCCGTTGTCGTGATGGTCGGCTGTGCTGTGGTTATTGCGGCGTGGATGACGTTGACCGTCGTGATTCTTACGACCGGGTTCGTTGCCCCGGCGTATGCGTGGATATGCGGGCTGTTGGCGGTCGCGTTCAGCTTCATCTTCGTGCGGTTCTATCTGACGCACCGGCGTATGCGCATTGCGCGCGCGTCGACAGCGGAGTACCTCGTCGTTTCAGCGGAGGGGCTGCGTGTGGCCGGGCACGTCACCGTGCCGTGGTCGGTGGTGGGCGGCGGAATCGGTGTCGACGCGCGCAACGAAGTGCAGCCGGCCTACCGTGCCTTTGCCGTTGGCGTCGAACAGTATGCGGGTGTCATGCAAGCGGAGTTCGCGCTTTCGGTGCGGGGCGTCAGATCTCTCCGCGACGCGGCACCGCGCGATCTTCGTGCGCTCTTCGAGGTGATTGGCACGCATGGCGGCATCCGCATTCCCATCGACACGATGGTTCCGCCTGTGCACGTCGTGCGGGCCATGGAAGCGATCTGCGTAGCCGGGCTGATGAGCGGGGCGAACGTTGAGATCTCGTCAGACCGCGGGCGGGTCTTTACGCGTGTCATGGATGTACTCGGCCCAGGGCGCAGGCGATACCCGATAGGAGAGGGCCGCCCGAAACGGAGTGGCGACAAGTAGGGCGCGCAATTCCGGCGCGCGGGGGTACGAGGTGAGATGATCCCTTTTGTGGAGGCCAATCAGAGCAAGTCATCAACGCTGCGCGAAGTTCGGGCGACCCGCTTCGCCGTTGCCGCCTTCATCGTCGGCGCAATCCTGGCACTGTTCTTTGCCGGCGGGCGGTATCTGCCACTCGGTGGCACAGATTCTCTCGGGTCAATGGCCGGGTGGATCGCTGGCGGCTTGAGCGGTGTCGCCTTCGCGGGTGCGTACCTGCTCTCCGGCGGTGGGTCCAGCCAGCCGTCGCTCGCATGGCGCCACGAGGTTCCGCTCGCGAAGCGCATCATCGACCTGATCGCGCTGACCCTCGCCACGGCGATGTTCAACTATCTCGTCGTTATGGCGGTAGCCGCCGTGTTCCAGATGGGCTTCCGCGGCCTGGAAGTCGACCCGATCGGCGGGGCGGTTCTCGTCGGCTTCGCCGCAGCATCACTGGCCTATGTTGCGTCACTTGCGGGGGCACAGGTGTCGGGATCGTCGATTGCATCGCTCGCGATCTCGGTACTCTTCACCGGAACCATCGCGAGCATGGTGGGGTCGTCAGACGAGTCGTGGTGGCAGCTACACTTCTCCCAGCTCGGCAACACGAGCGGCGTCACCGGGTACCGCTTCAACCTCGCCCTGATCATCACGGGCTTCGTCATCACGGTGCTCGCGGGATACGTCGGGCAGGCGTTCGCGAGCGGATTGCGTCATCGGGGCGAAGAACCGGGGCGTCGCCCGCGCGTTCTCGCCGGGTTGTTCGTGGCGATCGGTCTGTGCATGGCGATGGTGGGATTCGTGCCTGACGCGGTGAGTTTTGTGATTCACGTGGGGTCGGCGTCGGGCATGGTCGTGCTGTTTGGCATCTTCGCGTTTTATGCGCTGCGGTACATCCCGGATCTTCCGAAAGACCTGATCGCCTTCACGACTGTCGTGGTGATCGGCATCATTGTCTCGGTGCTGTTGTGGGTGCCGATCGGGTACTACAACCTCACCGGCATGGAACTGATTGCCGCTGGCCTGCTCTTCGCCTGGCTCCTGGTCTTCGTGCGCTCCGCCGAGGCCTACGGCGCCGGCCCCGCCCGTGCCCCTGTGGCTGACCCGTCGCAAGCCAACCTCGTGCAACCGCCCCGCATCTAGTCCCACCGCCGGCGGCACCCCGCCTCGGCAACCGCACCCTGGTTCCGCTTCGACGACCTCACCCTGGTTCCGCCCTGCCGACCTCACCCTGGTTCCGCTCTGCCGACGGCACCCTGGTTCCGCTCTGCAACGAGTTCACAGCCCGGCGACCGCCCGCGTGACCGTTCTGCATGATTTGGTCGCCGAAACCCGTGATATGGGGCTTGTTTTTCCTGCAGATCGTTCTCGATCCTGCAGAACGGTCACGAGCAACCCGCCAACAACCGTTATGCACGACGGGGGGTGGCTGGAGTGACCAGAGTGACTGATGAGGCACTTTCTGCGTGCGTACCGTTTTGAGTCGTGCGTAACGGTCGTTGACGCAGCGGGAAGTGGCGGCCGGGGGAGCGGAACGCGCTCAACCGCGGGGCGTCTGCCGGGACGGGCTCAACCGCCCGGCGGGATGCGGGGAAGCGCTCGCGGGAGGAGTTCAACCGCGGGAGGGTAAAGCAAAACCCCCGTCATGTAGAAGCTAGACGAGGGTTTCTGGAACCGTTGTAATGACGGTTCTTGTGGCTCCGACCGGCATCGATCCGGTGACCTTTCGATTTTCAGTCGAACGCTCTACCAACTGAGCTACAGAGCCTCACGGCACAAGTGTCGTGATCTGATATGCGAAAGGCCCTCTCTATGAAAGGGCCCATCGCTTCAGAGCGACCCTGACGGGACTTGAACCCGCGACCTCCGCCGTGACAGGGCGGCACGCTAACCAACTGCGCTACAGGGCCATGAGATATTAAGTTGTAGTGTGACCCCAACGGGATTCGAACCCGTGCTACTGCCGTGAAAGGGCAGCGTCCTAGGCCACTAAACGATGGGGCCGGAGTGGCAGGCTACCGAGGTAGTTGCTCCTTGCCGACACCCAAGCATAAGGGGATTTTTGCCCCAAAACCAATTCGAGCGTGCATCTCGCGCGTGGCGCGCTCGGAATATGGTTGAAAATTCCTGATCAACAGCCAATTAGTCAAATGCAAAAAGTTTCACACTGATCTGCAGAGCGACACGCTGGTTCCGTCGTCGTCCGCACCACAATGCAAAGTACCCCCGTTACAAATGTGACTGGTGTTGTTAGTGTGGATGAGGTGACTGGCCCGCAGTCAAGGGAGTTTCTTGTGCCGATGACACATACTGATGACGAAACAGAAGAGAGCGGAACCGTGAAAAAGCGTCGTTCGCGCCGCGTTGGTGTCGTCGCTCGTCGCGCACTTTTCTCCACTCTTGCCGTCGCTGCACTTCTCGCGACCGGGCTCTCCGGCTTCGCTGCGCCTTCTGCCGATGCGGCCAACGTCGCTGCCGGCTACCCCACGTGGGAAGACGTGCAGAACGCCAAGAACAACGAGTCTCTGAAGGCGACCGAGATCGCCAACATTCAGGCCCTGATTTCAACCCTGCAGACAAATGTCGAGGTGACGCAGGCTGCGTCCGTTGCCGCTGGCGACGCGTACTACGCGGCGCAGCAGGAATACCTCATGCAGGAATACCGTGCAACCGAACTGCAGACCCAGGCTGACGCCGAGGCGGCAGCGGCAACCGATGCCGAGACCAAGGTTGGTCAGGTCGCATCCCAGCTCTATCGCTCAGGTGGCGACGACACCGCGCTGAAGCTGCTGTTCTCTGAAGACAGCACCGACGCCGATCAGCTGCTTAACCAGCTCGGTCAGATGGACAAGCTGATGGAGCGCAATCAGACCGTCTATGACGACGCCGTGCTTGCTACCAACTCCGCACAGTCGTTGAGCGATCAAGCAAAGGTCGCTCGCGACGAACGTGACCGCCTGCAGAAGATTGCTGAAGACGCGTGGGTCACCGCCCAGGCTGCTGCTCAGGCCGCAGCCGATGCGCTCGCCGCGCAACAGTCAAACCTGATGACGCTGCAGGCTCAGCTCCTCGCCCTGCAAGACGAAACGACGAACGTCACGACGCAGTACGAAGCTGGCGTTGAGGCCGAGCGTCAGCGACTCGCAGCAGAGGAGGCAGCGCGCATTGCGGCTGCCGAAGAGGCGCGTCGCCGAGCGGAAGAAGAAGCCGCGAAGAACCCGCCGGCCACGACTCCCCAGCCGCCCGCGGCTGGTGGCGGCGGTGGCGGTGGCGGTAGCTCCGCCGGAACCGGCGGCTGGGTTCGCCCGAGCTACGGTAGCCGCACCTCCGGGTACGGACCGCGCTATTCGCAGTGTGGCCCGAGCTACTGCATGTCGAGCTTCCACCAGGGCGTCGACCTGGCGTCTGGTTGTGGCTCCGGCATTTACGCCGCACAATCCGGAACCGTGACGTACGCCGGCTACAACGGTGGCTACGGCAACTACGTGCGCGTCGACCACGGTGGTGGTACGAGCACCGGGTACGCACACATCCAGTCAGGCGGAATTCTGGTCAACTACGGCCAGTGGGTCAATGCTGGCGACCTCATCGCGCTTGAGGGCAACACCGGAAACTCGTTCGGCTGCCACGTTCACTTCGAGGTCTACATTTGGGGCAGCACCATTAACCCCATCGACTTCATGGCCGCACGCGGCATTTGGGTCTAATCCAGGCATCAATCCGATGTGCGCAATCCGCATGGAACCTGCGACACTAGGGCTGTGACTGCCAACATCGGAACACCCCAGCAAAAGGTTAAGTTTCAACGAGCTCACATGCTTGTCGAGCGCAAGGCGTACGACAAAGCAGAGGTGCTGTTCCGCGAGATTGTCGAGATCGACCCGAAGTCGATGATCGGTTGCCAGGCGTCTGTCTCATACGGTGAACTGCTGACGTTTACTGACCCGGATGCGGCTCAGGCCGTGCTCGAAGCAGCCGTTGAGAACATGGAAGCGTACCCCAACGAAGAGGTTCTCGACTGGGATCGCGAGCGCGCAGCTCAACTTCTCGCCGCCCTCGCCGAAGCCTAAGCGCGAGCGCTAAACCACAACACCCAAAACGCAGAACGGCCGCCCCGAAGGACGGCCGTTCTGACATAAACCCTTAGAGGGTCGAGGGAGCCTCGCCCGAGCCCTGGGTCTTGGTCTGACCCTCGTGCTCTTCGAAGCGCTCGTAAGCTTCCTTCACCAGGCGCTCTGCCTCAGCAGCGTCAGCCCAGTCGTCAACCTTGACCCACTTGTTGGGCTCGAGGTCCTTGTAGTGCTCGAAGAAGTGCGAGATTTCCTTCTTCGTGTACTCCGGAATGTCGTTGACATCCTGGATGTGGTCCCAACGCGGGTCGCCAGCCAGCACAGCAACAACCTTGTCGTCGCCGCCAGCCTCGTCGCTCATCTTGAGCACGCCAACGGGGCGAACCGAAGCCATGACACCCGGGAACAGCTGCTGGTCAAGCAGAAGCATGACGTCGAGCGGGTCGCCGTCTTCACCGAGGGTGTTCTCAAAGAATCCGTAGTCGGTGGGGTAACCAAAAACCGTGTACAACACGCGGTCCAGGAACACGCGACCGGTACCGTGGTCAACCTCGTACTTCACGCGGCTGCCGCGCGGAATCTCAATAACGGCGTCGTACGCGCCCATGCGTTTTCTCCTCAAAGAAGTGGAAGGGATCACATAAGACTACTTGCCATAGCTGAGACCTCCCACCGCCGAAAGCCCGGAGGGGTCACACAAAGGGCAGATGGCGGGCGGAACCATCAGCTGGCGAGGCGTGCGAACGGTACCGTTGAGAGGTGCCTTCGTTGAGTCCTGCTGTTGCTGAAATTCGTCGCGCCGTGCGCCCCGTTCTTGCCGATCGGGCGGGGGAGCGGGTCATCGTTGCCCTCTCTGGCGGCGCTGATTCGCTCGCGCTCACGGCGGCGACAGCGCACGAAGCGGCGAAGGCTGGTGTCAGCGTCACGACCGTCACCGTTGATCACGGCTTGCAAGACGGTTCGGCTGATATCGCCGAACGCGCCGCCGCACAGGCCCGCGCGCTGGCTGTCGATGCGATTGTCGTGACAGCGACGGTGGAGCGGAACCACGAAGACGGCCCGGAGGCCGCGGCACGCGAAGCGCGCTACGCCGAGCTGGAGCGGGTAGCCGCCGACCTGGGCGCGACCGCAATCTTGCTCGGTCACACTCGTGACGACCAAGCCGAAACCGTCCTGCTCGGCCTTGCCCGTGGTTCCGGCGCCGCCAGCCTCATGGGAATGGCGCCGTCATCGGGGCTTCGCGTGCGCCCACTGCTCGATGTTTCACGAGAAACCACGCAGGCGGCGTGCGCGGCCGAGAATCTTGAACCGTGGCACGACCCGCACAACGTTGACCCGAGCTACGCCCGCGTGCGCGTTCGCACGACGGTGCTGCCGACGCTCGAGGCCGAGCTCGGCCCGGGCATCGCAGAAGCGCTCGCTCGTACGGCAGAGCAGCTCCGCGAAGACCACGACGCGTTTCAGGAGATGATCGACGAGACCATTGAAGACATCGTCGAGCCCGCCGAAGCTGGCATCGCGATCTCGGTATCGGCCCTCGCCGCCAACCCGGCAGCCCTGCGAAACCGCATCATTCGGTACGTCGTGGCGAGTGAGTTTCACGTCAGTTTGACGCGCGTGCAGACCCTTGAAGTTGCGCGTCTCGCGACCGACTGGCGCGGCCAGGGCCCGATCGACCTGCCCGGCTGCGAAGCCCGCCGCGAAGCCGGCAAGATCGTCATCTCAGCCCGCGCCTAGCGCCAACGCCAAGCGACGGAATCACGGCGAATGCAAGCAAAAAGGTGGCGCACCCCGAAGAATGCGCCACCCAAAAGTCAGGGCTCAATGGCCCCAAGCAGAAGTCTTACTTCTTGCCGCCGAAGAGGCCGCCGAGCAGGTCGGTGATGCCGCCGAGGGGGCCGCCGTCTTTCTTGTCGTCGCCGCCACCGAGCACGCCGCTCAGGAGGTCGCCGATGCCACCGGTCCCGGCGTTGCTGCCGCCACCGCCGAGCAAGCCGCCGATGACGTCCATGATACCGCCGCCACCGCCGCCAGCCTCAGCCGACTGCGTCTTGTTCTTCGAAAGCATGCCCATAATGATCGGTGCGAGCATCGGCAACAGCTGACCGAAGTCAATGCCGGCGGTCTTGTCGCTCTTGGTGAGCTCCTTCTCGACCGTCTCCTTCTTGTCGCCGAAGATATGGTTCAAGATCTTGCCGCCGTCAACCGCGTCAACTGACTTCACGTCAACCGTGTCGCCCTGGCCGCTGTGCTTGCCGAGGGCCTTTTCGATCGCGGAAGCGCCTTCGCTGGTCTGGGCGTTCTTCGCCAGACCGCTCAGAATCGTCGCCGATCCTTCTTCCACTGCCTGCGAAGCGACCGCCGAGTCCACGCCGAACTGCTTGGCAATGTCGTCAATCGGAAGCATCTTGAGAATGTCGCTCAGACCCGTCATGGGATCCCCTTCGTTCAAAAATTGCGCTGTCGACGCATGAGATTCATCGACAACCTACCGCCACTGTGACGCACGACCGCGCGACGCACAAGTAGCCTGCACGAATCGACACCGGGCGCGCACACGAGCGCGGCCTCCGCACATGCGCTCTCGCGTGCCTAGAATTGTGTTCATGCGTGCGGCAGATATTGCAGATGACCTGACCACCGTTCTTGTGACTGAAGAGCAGATTTATGCTCGCCTGGCCGAACTGGGCCAGCAGGTCGCGAAGGATTACGAAGGTAAAGAGCTTGTGCTCGTGGGCGTGCTGAAGGGTGCGGTCATGGTGATGGCTGACTTCATGCGTGCGCTGCCGAAGCACGTCACGATGGACTGGATGGCCGTCTCGTCGTACGGTGCCAGCACGAAGTCGAGCGGTGTTGTACAGATTCGTAAAGACCTTGACATTGACCTCAATGGCAAGCACGTGCTGATCGTTGAAGACATCATTGACTCGGGTCTGACCCTCGCCTGGCTGCTGGAGAACTTCGAGTCTCGCGGGGCTGCCTCGATTGAGGTGCTCGCCCTGCTGCGCAAGCCCGACGCTATGAAGGTGGAGATCGACAGCCGCTACGTTGGCTTCGACATTCCGAGCGACTTCGTCGTCGGCTACGGCCTCGATTACGACGAGCGCTACCGCAACCTGCGCGACGTTGCCGTGCTCGCACCGCACGTCTACAGCTAAACCATCTGCTGGTTCCGCACCCACGGGGAGACGGAACCATGAGTGCCGTTGCAAAGAGGGCACGAGTTTCGGGCGTACGCCTTGGGCGAATCATCAGGCGCGGCATAGGGCCCGCGCGATAGCCTGGACAACAGCGCTTTTGGCGCGCACGCGAGAGAAGGGCCCGGGGGCGTAGCCCCGCACCATGAACGTGAAAAAGCTCATCAAGAACCCGGTGACGGTTGTGCTGTTGATCGGCCTGGCGCTGATTGTCGGGTTCAGCCTGTTCTCGTCGCTCGCGGCGCCGAAGCAGATCTCGACCCAGGAGGGTCTCGAGCTGCTCAAGGGCGACAGCGTCGTCGAGGTCACCACGACCGATGGTGACCAGCGCGTTGACATGAAGCTGTCGAAGGAGTTCGAGGGCGCGAAAGACGTCCAGTTCTACTACAACTCGGCTCGTGCTGACGACGTGATCTCAGCGATCAACGACAGCGACCCGAAGGACGGCTTCAACGACGTTGTGCCGCGCCCGAGCTTCCTTGATGGCCTGCTCTCGCTCATGATCCCGATCCTGCTGCTGGGTCTGCTGTTCTGGTTCCTGATGTCTAGCGCTCAGGGCGGCGGCGGCAAGATCATGCAGTTCGGCAAGTCGCGCGCGAAGCTCGTCTCGAAGGAGTCACCGACCGTCACGTTCGATGACGTCGCCGGTGCAGACGAGGCGATCGAAGAGCTCGACGAGATTAAAGACTTCTTGCAAGACCCGGCCAAGTTCCAGGCCGTTGGCGCCAAGATTCCGAAGGGCGTGCTGCTGTACGGCCCTCCCGGAACAGGTAAGACGCTCCTTGCACGCGCCGTTGCTGGCGAAGCGGGCGTTCCGTTCTACTCGATTTCTGGTTCCGACTTTGTCGAAATGTTCGTCGGTGTCGGTGCCAGCCGTGTGCGTGACCTCTTCACACAGGCGAAGGAGAACTCGCCGGCCATCATCTTCATCGATGAGATTGACGCCGTCGGTCGCCACCGTGGCGCCGGTATGGGTGGCGGTCACGACGAGCGCGAGCAGACGCTCAACCAGATGCTCGTCGAGATGGACGGCTTCGACCCGAAGCAGAACGTCATCGTCATCGCGGCAACGAACCGCCCCGACATTCTTGACCCGGCACTGCTGCGCCCGGGCCGCTTCGACCGTCAGATTGGCGTCGACGCGCCTGACCTGAAGGGCCGCCTGCGCATTCTTCAGGTGCACGGCCGCGGCAAGCCGCTTGCCGACAGCGTTGACCTCGAGGTCGTTGCGCGCAAGACGCCCGGCTTCACCGGCGCTGACCTCGCCAACGTGCTCAACGAGGCCGCTCTGCTGACGGCGCGCTCCAACGCGCAGCTGATCGACAACCGCGCTCTCGACGAGGCGATCGACCGTGGCATTGCCGGCCCGCAGCGCCGCAGCCGCGTTATGAAAGACCGCGAAAAGCTCATCACCGCCTACCACGAGGGTGGTCACGCCCTCGCTGCTGCCGCGATGAACTTCACCGACCCGGTCACGAAGGTCACGATTCTGCCGCGCGGTAAGGCCCTCGGTTACACGATGGTGTTGCCGGTCGACGACAAGTACTCCGTCACCCGCAACGAGCTGCAAGACCAGCTCACCTACGCGATGGGTGGCCGTGTTGCTGAAGAGATCGTCTTCCACGACCCCACCACAGGTGCGTCAAACGACATCGAAAAGGCCACGAACATCGCCCGCAAGATGGTCACCGAGTACGGCATGACCACCGAGGTCGGCCCGGTCAAGCTGGGCTCGGCGAGCGGCGAGGTCTTCATGGGTCGCGACATGGGTCACGGCCGCGAATACTCCGAGCGCGTCGCCGAGCGCGTCGACGTTGAGGTGCGCGCACTCATTGAGCGTGCCCACGACGAGGCGTACGCGGTGCTCAACGACAACCGCGACATTCTTGACCTGCTGGCCGCTGAGCTGCTCGACAAGGAGACGCTCGACCACCTGCAGCTTGAAGAGATCTTCAAAAACGTACGCAAGCTTCCGGTGCGTGAACAGTGGCTCTCGAGCGACGAACGCCCGGTTTCGACATTGCCGCCGGTTGAGGTGCCCACGAAGGTGGTTCCGGTCGAGTCTGCCGCCGAAATGGCAGAGGCTGAGCCGACCCACGTTGACGAAGATGGCGAGAACGCTGAGGCCGTCACCGAGGTTGCCGAGGCTCTCGCCGAAGCAGAAGCACCGGCTGAGCAGGTAGCGGAACCAGCAGAGACTGCCGCGGAGCCTACGGTTGTTGAGGCGCCCCCGGTGCCGACGCTGCCAGACGCCCCCGTGGTTCCGCCGCGCCCCGAGCTTCCCGACGAACCGAAGAAGTGACATGGCCGTTGATCGCGCTCGCATTGCGGAGCTCGTTCGCGAACTGATCGTTGCGATCGGTGAAGACCCGGAGCGTCCAGGGCTGAGCGGAACCCCGGAGCGGGTGGCGACGACGTGGGCTGAGTTTTTCAGCGGCGTTGGCATGGATGAGAGTGAACCACTCTCGCACACGATCAGCGTTTCGCACGGCCCGGCACCAGAGACGGTGCCGTCGGGCGCGGTGATTTTGCGTGACGTGCACTTCCGATCGATGTGCGAGCATCACCTGCTGCCCTTCCTCGGGCGGGCGCACATTGCGTACCTTCCCGGCGACGATGTCGTGGGGCTCGGCGCGCTGCCGAAGGTCGTCGAGATTCTCGCCGCCCGCCCGCAGGTGCAGGAGCGGCTGGGGGAGCAGATCGCCGAGACGATTGCAACGAAGCTCAACGCGCGCGGATCCCTCGTGATTCTCGACGCCCAGCACCAGTGCGTCACCGCCCGCGGCGGCAAGCAGGTCGACGCGAGCACCGTGACGATCGCGGCCCGCGGCGAGCTTGCCGAGCCCGCAGCACGTGCAGAACTGATCGCTTTGATTGGCCGCGGCGCATGACCCAGCTGTGGGGCATCGTCAACGTCACACCTGATTCTTTCTCCGACGGTGGGCGTTACGCCTCGGTGGACGCTGCGATCGCGCACGGTCACGAGCTGCTGGCCGCCGGCGCTCACGTGCTTGACATCGGTGGCGAATCCACGCGCCCTGGTTCACAGCGCGTGCCGGTCGAGGTCGAGCAGCAGCGCGTGATTCGGGTAATTGAAGCGCTAGCTGAGGCGGGTGCCGTCATCAGCATCGACACCATGAATGCGTCAACCGCGGCCGCCGCAGTACGCGCCGGGGCCAGATACATCAATGATGTTGCGGGTGGCTTGGCTGACCCCGACATGTACGCCGCGGCCGCCGAAAGCGGCGCCGACTACGTGCTCGGTCACTGGCGCGGCCCGTCGAGCGACATGTATGCCCTGGCGAACTACACAAACGTCGGTGCCGAGGTCGCAGCCGAAATCACCGAGCGACTCGCCGGTGCTCTCGCCGCGGGTATCGCCCCCGAGCGCATCGTCGTTGACCCCGGCGTGGGCTTCGCGAAGACGGCCGAGCACAACTGGACTCTGCTGCGTGAGCTCGACCACGTCAGCGCCCTCGGCCACCGCGTGCTGATCGGAACGTCACGCAAGCGCTTCTTCACAACTGCGCTCGGCGATGACGCCACCGAAGAGCAGCGCGACGTCGCGACGGCCGTCACCTCGGTGCTCGCCGCACAGGCCGGAGCATGGGCCGTGCGCGTACACAACGTCGCCGTCAACCGCGATGCTCTCGCCGTCGCTGCAGCCTGGCAAGGAGTCACGAATGACTGATCTCATCACCCTCACCGGGCTGCGCGTTTTCGGCCGCCACGGTGTCTTCGATTTTGAGCGCGAGAACGGCCAGGAGTTCGTCATCGACGTCACACTGCGCCTCGACCTCGCGGTCGCCGCAGCTTCCGACGATGTACTCGACACCGTGCACTACGGCGAGCTCGCCGATGCGCTCGCCGCGATCGTCGCAGGCGAACCTGTCAACCTCATCGAAACCCTCGCCGAGCGCCTCGCCACCGAGACTCTGCGAGATGCCCGCGTGCAGTGGTGCCGCATCACGGTGCACAAGCCGCAGGCTCCGATCGAGCAAACCTTCGCGGACGTTTCAGTGACGGTTGAGCGGGAGCAGACGAGCGGAACCAGTGCTGTAGCCGCCACGGATGCTGCGGCTCGCACCGTGGTTCCGTCGACGGAAGCAGACGCCACATGAGGCGTCCGGGCCCGATCACGCCGCCGCCACCCAGCGCCCGCCGCGCACCGGTGCGCGCTGTCGTCGCACTCGGATCCAACCTCGGTGACCGCGCGCAGATCGTTGCTGACGCGCGTGACGCACTCGCGAAGCTGCCGCTCACGACCGACGTGACGATGGCCGAGCCGATCGAATCCGTTGCTCTCACGCTTGAGGGGCTCGACGACTCGAAGCCCTCGTACCTCAACACCGTCGCGCTCGTCACCACGACGCTCGCGCCGAGCATGTTGCTCGCGCACCTGCACGGCATTGAAAAGGAGCACGGTCGGGAGCGCATTGTGCGCTGGGGTGATCGCACGCTCGACCTCGACCTCATCGCGTACGGTGACGTGCAGAGCGATGATCCGCACCTGCTGTTGCCGCACCCGCGTGCCGCTGAACGCGACTTCGTTCTCGCACCGTGGCTGACGCTCGACGCTGACGCCGAGCTCGTCGGCTACGGCCGCGTCGCTGATCTGCTGGCCGGGCTGCGGGGTGAAGCATGAAGCGCACTGGCGCACGTGCGCTCTCCATTGCTGCCGGCGCAGGTCTCGTCGCCGGGTTCCTCACCGACCAGGTTCTGACCTGGATGCGCCAGCCGACGTTCACGCCCGCGTGGTCGTTGCCGATCGTCCTGGCACTGCTGGCGATCGCGTGCCTGTACTTCGCGTGGCCGGTGCGCCGCCAATTGAAGGGCGCGAAGCCCGGTTCGGTTGACGCGATTCGGGCCTTCCGCACGGTGACCCTCGCGCGCTCTGCGAGCCTCGTCGGTGCCGTGTCGGCTGGGTTCGGGCTGGGACTCCTCGGCTTTCTGTTGACCCGGCCGGTGCAACCCCCGGTAGGCTCAGTCACGGTTATTGGGGTGACCGTTGGCGTCGCTGTTTTGCTTGTTATCGCCGCCCTGGTAGCTGAAAGTTTTTGCGTGCTGCCGAAGGATGATGATGACGACCCCCATGCAACCGAACTCTGAGCCTGTCGTTCCGGTGCAGCCGCCGTTGCCTCCAGCTCAGCCGCAGGTCACACCCGCTCAGCCGCAGGTTCCGCTCGTCGAGTCCATGCAGCCGGCCGCGGTGCCGTCGAATGGGCCGCACCCGGTACTGGATAGCGGAACCTTCACAGGGTTGAAGACGGCGCGCTCGGAAAAGCGGCTGGAGCTGGACGGCACGTGGCACCAGATTTCGCCGAAGTATGTGCGGGAGCAGCTCATCGCCAGCGCTCTGCTGCTGCTTCTTCCGGCCGCCGTCGTGGTTGCCATGCTGGTGGACATCATTCCGAACAACGGGTGGATCTGGATCGTACTCGGTGCCGGAACCGCGCTTCTGCTGGTCACGATGATCATCACGCCGCGTCAGGCGCGTGCCATCGGGTACCGCTTGCGCGATGACGACCTGGTATTTCGCAAGGGCATTCTGTGGCAACGCATTGTTGCCGTGCCGTACGGTCGCATGCAGCTCGTCGACATTTCGCACGGCCCGATGGACCGTGGCTTCGGCCTCGCACAGCTCAAAATGGTGACCGCTGCGGCAACGACGGGCGTCACGATTCCCGGCCTCACGCAGGAGGCCGCAGAGGTTCTTCGCGACACCCTGATCGACGTCGCAGAAACGCGACGGACCGGACTGTGAGCGGCAACCTCTACCCGCCGCGGATCCCCGCCGACCCCGTCGACGGGGCGCCTGCGCATCCCGGCTCGTACGCACCCGCGCAACCCCATGGTTCCGCCGGCCCCGTTCTGCAGAGCGATCTGAGCGACGGCGAATGGCACCGCCTGCACCCGTTGACGCCGCTGTTGCAGGGCGGCATCGTGCTGATTGTGCTGTTCGGTATCGTCCTCAGCAACCTGCAGGGGCGCATCGTCAGCATCTTCTTCCCGGCCGATGAGCTCAACGAATACATGGATGAGTTCAACGGTGACCCCATCGACTGGGTACTCGCGAACAACCTGTGGCTTGCCGCGCTCGGCGTGACTGCCGGCGCGCTCGTGCTGTTCATCGGTGGCTTTTATCTGTCGTGGCGGTTCCACAAGTTCCGCATTAGCGAAGCCGACGTTGAGGTCACGCAGGGCATTCTGTTTCGCAAGCACCGCCGCGCACCGCTTGACCGGGTGCAGGGTGTCAACCTCACGCGTCCGTTTGTTGCGCGCCTGATTGGTCTCGCCAAGCTTGAAGTTGTGGGCGCGGGTAACGACGCGAACGTACCGTTGGAGTACCTCACGACGCGCAACGCAGAACTGGTGCGCAGCGACATTCTGCGCCTCGCATCGGGCGCCCGGATCGCACGTGCCGAGCGCACCGGCAACCCGTCGGCCGCACAGCGTGCCCACATTCTCGACACGTTTGGTGCGGGCGTTACTGGGCTCGTCAGCGGTGCCGAGACCCCGGTGGGTGAGCCCGCGAGCGTCGTGTCGATTCCGACCGAACGCCTGATCGCCTCGACTCTGATCAGCACCAGCACCATCGGGCTCATCGCGATGGCCGCGTTGATCATCGTCATGGTTAACGTGACCGACCAGCCGTGGATTCTGTTCTCCCTCGTGCCCGCCTTCTTGGCGATCGCGGGTGTGAACATCAGCCAACTATTCAAGTCGCTGCGGTACTCGATTGCGCCAACGCCGGATGGTGTGCGCGTGGTGTTTGGTCTCACCACGACGATCACCGAGATTCTGCCGCCGGGTCGCGTGCACGCTCTCGCCGTCACACAATCGCTCATGTGGCGGCCATTCGGCTGGTACCGCATTCGCCTCATCCGCCTCAGCGGAAAGAACATCAACCAGGGGCAGGTCGACCAGTTCCAGGTGGTACTGCCCGTCGGTGAGCGCGCCGATGTCGAAAAGGTTCTCGCGTTGCTCATGCCCGATGTTGCCGCGAGCGACTGGGCGTACGCGTTTGAGCACGGTGCCGCACGGCTCCCCAAGAACGACCCGTTCACCGTGACGCCGAAGCGCGCCTGGTTCATTCGTCCGCTGTCGTTCCGACGCAACGGATTCCTGATGCACCCGCGCGCCATCATGCTGCGCCGCGGCCAGATCTGGCGTTCGCTCGCGATCTTCCCGCTCGCGCGCGTGCAGAGCGTCGCGATGACGCAGGGCCCGCTCGATCGCCTGCTCAGTGTTGGCACCCTGCAGGTGCACACGGTGATGGGCTCCTTCACCGGAAACCTGGGGGCCATCGACCGTGACGCGCTCCTCGCTGTGTGGGCGCAGGCCGAGGTGGGAATTCTTGCCGCCGGAAACGAAGACCACACCCACCGTTGGGGTGCGAGCGCGGAGGCGGAACCAGTAGTTGCGGCTTCGAGTGCGCCGTCGGCTCCGCAGACGGGGGAGACGGTATGACCCGAGAAGGCAGACTCGGCGTTGGTGTTATTGGTGCCGGAACCGTCGGGCCGGTGATCGCCGCCGCACTCGCGGGCGCTGGCCACGCCCTCACCGGAATCACGCGGGGGAGTGAAGACGACCGCGTCAGCGCGATGCTTCCTCACGTTCCGCTGCTGGAAGCCGGAGAGATTCTCCGGCGCAGCGAACTCGTCGTGCTCGCTGTGCCTCACGACGAGTTACCCGCGCTCGTGACTGGCCTTGCTCAGGTGGGCGCCTGGCAAATGGGCCAGCTCGTGATGCACGTTGACGCCGCATACGGGGTTGAGGTGCTGCGGCCCGCAGCCGAAAAGGGTGCGATTCCGCTCGCCGTTCACCCTGCCATCAGCTTCACCGGCTCCCGCATTGACCTGACACAGTTGCAGTCCGCGTGGGCCGCAGTCACCGCACCCGGCCCGGTGCTGCCGATTGCGCAGGCGCTCGCGGTGGAGATGGGGTGTGAGCCGATCGTTGTCGATGAAGCAGATCGCCCCGCATACGCCGAGGCCATCCAGACCGCGACGACGTTCTCGAGCGCCATTGTGCATCAGGCATCCGACCTGTTGCGGGGCATTGGCGTCGAGAACCCGGGTGGGTATCTGTCGGCGCTGATTCGCTCCACGGTCGACCGGGCGCTGAGCGAAGCAACGCCTCGCGACCTCGCCGTCACCGAGCTTGACGACTTTCTCGGTGACGACTGGGCCGAGCTTCCTGACGGCCCCGACGACGACAACTGACGCACGCCGGTCACCGGTCGGGCGCACAGGTTCGGCTCGATAGACTAGGGGTTGACTTTTTGAGGAGATCCCATGTCTGACCAGCAGTCCGCTGAGCCCACCGAACCCACCGAAGAAGACATCTTCGAGCAGAAGGCCGTTCGTCTGGCAAAGCGCGCGAAGCTGATCGAGCAGCGAGACAGCCTCGCCGGTGGCGCGTACCCCGTCACCGTTCCGGTCACCACGACGATCGGTGCGCTGCGCGCCGAGTACGGCGAGCTTGAGGCTGACACCGCTACCGGCGTGACCGCTGGCGTTGCTGGCCGCGTCGTCTTCAGCCGCAACACCGGCAAGCTGTGCTTCGCCACGCTGCAGGCCGGCGACGGCTCGCGCATTCAGGCCATGATCTCGCTCGCAAACGTCGGCGAAGAATCCCTCGCGGCGTACAAGGAGCTCGTTGACCTCGGCGACCACGTCTTCGTCTCGGGCGAGGTCATCTCCTCCCGCCGTGGTGAACTGTCGATCATGGTGAACGAGTGGCAGATCGCATCGAAGGCGATTCTGCCGCTGCCGAACATGTACTCCGAGCTGAGCGAAGAGACCCGCGTTCGTAGCCGCTTCCTTGACCTGATCGTGCGCGACCAGGCTCGTGCCAACGCTGTCGCCCGTGCCAAGACCAACGCGTCGCTGCGCGCCACGTTTGCAAAGCGCGACTTCCTTGAGATCGAGACCCCGATGCTCCAGGTGCAGCACGGTGGCGCTTCGGCTCGTCCGTTCATCACGAACTCAAACGCGTTCGACACCGACCTCTACCTGCGCATCGCTCCCGAGCTGTACCTCAAGCGTGCCGTTGTCGGTGGCCTGGACCGCGTGTTCGAGATCAACCGCAACTTCCGCAACGAGGGCGCTGACTCCACGCACAGCCCCGAGTTCGCCATGCTCGAGGCCTACCAGTCGTACACCGACTACAACGGCATTGCCGACCTCACGCAGGAGCTCATCCAGGAAGCAGCGATCGCTGTTTCCGGATCGACAACGGTGACTTGGGCAGACGGCACCGAGTTTGACCTCGGTGGTCAGTGGGACCGCATCTCGATGTACGACTCGCTGTCGGCTGCCGCTGGCGTGACGATCACGCCGGAGACGTCGCTCGCAGACCTCAAGGCTCTCGCCGACAAGGAGGGCGTCGACGTTCCGGAGAAGGTCGCGACCCACGGCAAGTACGTGGAAGAGCTCTGGGAGCACTTCGTGAAGGGCGGCCTCGAGCGCCCCACGTTCGTCATGGACTTCCCCGTCGACACCAGCCCGCTCGTGCGTGAGCACCGCAGCATTCCGGGCGTTGTCGAGAAGTGGGACCTCTACGTTCGCGGCTTCGAGCTGGCCACCGGCTACTCCGAACTCATCGACCCCGTCATCCAGCGCGAGCGCTTCGTCGAGCAGGCCAAGCTTGCCGCCCGCGGTGACGATGAAGCGATGCGCGTCGATGAAGAATTCTTGCGCGCTCTCGAGCACGCCATGCCGCCGACGGGTGGCATGGGCATGGGCATCGACCGCCTGCTGATGGCCATCACCGGCCTCGGCATTCGCGAAACGATTCTCTTCCCCCTCGTGAAGTAGCGATTCTTTCATCGCACTGGCGCACTGGCTTCGGCCGGTGCGCCAGTGTCGTTTTTAGCCACCGATGCCACTGGGCCCACTCTGGCCAAGCTCCCGAGCTCTCACCCACACCGCACTCCTCACCGTCGTCGGTTCTCAGCGGGGAAGGCCCACAGCGGCAAATGCCCGTTCGCGCACAGAGTCGCGACAATCTGGGCGAGACCATAACTCGGTTGCGCGCGCAGCGCCTTCTGCGCGTAGGACGCGGCGTGCGTTGACATGCCGAGCGCCCAGCTGAGCCACGCGGCGCACGCCAGGGGAGCGGCTCGGTCGCGACCCGACGCGCACGCGGCCAGCTGCCGCATACGACGTAACGCGGCACGTAATCGGTCAGCATCGGGTGCCGGTCCCTCACCCATCAAGAACAGTGCCTCCGGTGGCTCTGGCTCGCCGTCGAGAAAATCGAGTTGAAACTCCAGCACCTCTTCGGCGGTGTCGGCGTCGTAACACCACTGTGCGAGCGCCACGTCACGAAACGATGGCCGACTCAGCAACCACAGCAGCAGAGCGTCACCCGCGACGCTGCCGCGCTGCGCCTCAACAGCCGCTTCAAACACGTCGTTCATGCGTACCAGGCGCTCGGCCACCTCACGCGGTGCTTCGACGCCCGACGCCTCATCCAAACGTGCCAGCTCAGCACGCATCTCACGCATGCGACCCGCATCGACCCGCGGCAGCCTGGTCCCGCTGGACTGATTCGCCTTGGGCTTCGGCGCACCGACGTCGGGACCATCGCCAATCTCGCTGTGCGCATGAACCTCGTCGTCAGCCTCGCTGAACCAGCCATTCTGGGCGACCGTGATCACATCGCCCAGCTCAATGCCGCACGCGTCAGCGGTGACGCGAAGAGCGTCGGCCACCGGCGCAAACGGGTTCGACAGTGGCGTCGCCACCGTGTTACCGGCATATATGACGACGATCATGCCGGTCGTCTCCTCCAGCCGGCACACGATACCGAGCGCGGAGGCCGCAAACTGTTGCGGCTGCATCACCGGCAGATCAAAGCGAAATAGTCCGACCGACGTACTGCCGGCAAAGGGGAGAACCACGACAGAATCAGCCGGGTTGTAGCCCGCCATCGTCGGAATGGCCGACAAGAGGTCGGCGGCGGAATGTGCTCGAAAAGTAGTTGTCATGCGCCCCAGCGTGCGCTTCGCGCGGGGGCCGCAACCAAGAAGCAGGCTGATGGGGGAGAAGAGGCCCGAGAAGGTCACCTGGGGAGGAGCCTTTGCCCAGCATTGCACTCAGGGAACGACGGTAGACTGAGGATATGGATCCCTACTGGTCAGCCGTCGTCTGGTCGATATTGCCGACCATCGTGGTCTGCGTGGTTTTCTTCTTCATCATGCGATCGATTGTGCGCATGGACCGCAAGGAGCGCTCGACCTACGCTGACATCGAAGCACAAGAGCGCGCGGCGCGCGGATTGCCGCCGAAGGCCAGCTAACCAGGGTTTACCCTTCTGACCACTACGCTTAGGCGTAAGTGGAAGGCGGCGTATGGACATCTCGTGGTGGGTCGTTGTCCTCTTCATCATCGACCTGGCCATTCGTATTACGGCCATCATCGTGGTTCCGCGCAACCGCAGGCCGACCGCCGCGATGGCATGGCTCCTTGCCATCTACTTCATTCCGTTTATCGGCGTCTTTCTGTACCTGCTGATTGGCAACCCTCGGCTACCGCGTGCCCGCCGCCGCAAACAGGAGCGCATTAACGAGTATGCCCGCGAGGCCGCGGCTCAAATCGACCAGGGCACGCTTCGCCCCAACCCGCCGCCGTGGTTCCCCTCGGTTGTGCGCATGAACTCGACACTGGGCGCTCTACCGCTGGTCGGTGACAACGAAGCGCACCTCATCTCCGACTACCAGGAGAGCCTGGATGCGATGGCCGACGAAATTCGTCGCGCCGAGAAGTTTGTCTATGTTGAATTTTATATTTTCCAGTCGGATGCGGCGACAGACAACTTCTTCCGCGCGATGGAAGAAGCGTGCGCTCGCGGCGTGACGGTGCGCGTGCTGCTTGACCACTGGGCCAACCGCTGGAAGCCGTTCTACAAGGCGACGCTCCGCCGCCTCGACGCGATGGGCGCCGACTGGCACCTGATGTTGCCGGTGCAGCCGCTCAAGGGCAACACGCAACGCCCGGACCTGCGCAACCACCGCAAGTTGCTTGTAGTCGACGGACTCGTGGCCTACCTCGGCTCACAAAACGTCACCGATTCGACCTACAACCTGCCGAAGAACATCAAGCGCGGCCTGCACTGGGTCGACCTCATGGTTCGTCTCGAGGGTCCTGTTGTCACGAGCGTGCTCGCGGTATTCCTCTCCGACTGGTACTCCGAGACTGACACCGTGCCCGACGACGCGACAGAAGTCGCCGCGCCCAGTGCAACGGGAGACCTGGATTGCCAGGTGGTTCCGTCCGGCCCTGGCTTCGAGTTCGAGAACAACAAGCGCATGTTCGTCGAGCTGTTGCACGCGGCTCAGAAGCGCATCACCATTATTAGCCCCTACTTCGTACCCGATGGTGCGGTGCTCGATGCCATCACATCCGCCACCGCGCGCGGTGTCGATGTTGAGCTCTTCGTATCGGAAGAAGGCGATCAAGCTCTCGTCTATCACGCACAGCGCAGCTACTACGAGGCGCTGTTGCGTGCGGGTATCACGATCTGGATGTACCAAAAGCCGTACATTCTGCACACCAAGGGCCTTACGATCGACGACGAGGTCGCGGTGATCGGATCGAGCAACATGGACATGCGCTCTTTCGGTCTGAACCTCGAAATCTCGTTGCTCGTGCGCGGTGAGGAGTTCATTCGCGAGCTCGATGAGGTCGCTAGCGAGTACCGCCGCCTGAGTCGCCAACTCACTGCCGAAGAGTGGGCGAAGCAACCGCTCCGTTCGACGGTTCTGGATAACCTGGCACGCCTTACGTCCGCTCTGCAGTAATCGTCTCAACCCCCGAGAATTCTCTCGGAAATACCCAAAAGAACCGCTGAACGATGCGGATTTTTCTGGCACCCGGCATGGGGTGCGACGGCCCTTTTATCGATACCGTCAGTACATGCGCACTCGATTGATCCTCACAGCGTCTGTTCTCGGCCTGGCCGCACTCGTCAGCGGGTGCGCGACCACGGCAGCAACCTCACCGACGAACTCGCCCGAAGCAACGACGGCACCTTCTGAAGCACCCGAAGAGACTACGGCTCCCGCAGCCGATGTCACGGCTGGCTGGGTATCGTCCGGAACCATGATTGGCATTGTCACGATTGGCAGCAGCACGTGCGTGCCGGTTGTTGACGCCGTGCTCGCCGAGGGCGACACGCTCTCGGTCACGCTGAAAGACCCGGACGCCTCGACGCCCTGCACCCGCGACCTGCAGCCCCGTATCACCGGCGTTGGCATTCCCGAAGGCATTGACGTAACCAAGCCCGTGACCCTCGGTGTTGCCTATAACGACAACACGACCACGATTGACCTGGAGGCGGCTCCGGCACCTGCTGCCGACCCGATGGAGATGGCGCCGGCTGCCGGCTATGTCGGCCCCAACACGATCGGCCTCGTCACGTACGGATCGTCCACGTGCGTTCCTTCCGTTGAGTCGGCCGAGCCCGGCGACGATGCCTCGAACCTCGTCGTGACCTTCGCGACGCCCGATGCCAACCAGCCCTGCACGTCAGACCTGGCACCGCGCGTCACGACGATTCACGCCGACGCCGGTGTGAAGACCCTCACCGTGGTCGACGCTGGAACCGAGACGTCGGTCAACGTCTTGGCAGGCTCCTTCTGAAACGGCAAGAACCGCCGCTCCGAGTTATCGGAGCGGCGGTTTTTCGTTCTCGCGCGACGCTACGAGCCGTTCTTATGCGCGGCAGGAATCATGACGGTGACAGCCCCAGGTTCCACGGAGCAGCGCAACCGCAGCGCCTCACCAAACTCATCGCCGTCCAGCTCAATCGGTTGTGGTTCCGTCGTTGCAGCTTCAAGCCACCGTCCCTGCAAAAAGTGCACGTGTGATGATTTGCCTGCCCGGCGCTTAGCGAGCGTGCGGCCGGCGCTGAAGCGGCTGAGTACCGAGTGATCCCACCACACCGCGCGCCACACGAAAACCCAGCCGAAGAAACCCGTCGGCTTAAACACCGCGACGTCGAGCAGGCCATCGGTGATTGAGGCGTCGGGGAGGAGCGCAATGCCTCCGGGCAGCTGCCCGCAGTTCGCGAACAGAATGCTGTGCACCCGACCGGTGTGCTCGCGGTGACCGGCCAGTTGATATGTCGCCTTAAACGGCTTTGCGTCTTTCAACGAACGTGCTGCGCCACTGACGTAGGCGATCCAGCCCACCCGCTTCTTCATCTTGGCGCTCGTGTTTTGAATCATCGCGGCGTCGAGCCCCATGCCCGCCATCACGACGAACGCGTGGCGCTCGGTGTGCCCGGCGGGGCGGTCAACCTCGGCAAAGCCAACATCGACCGGTGTCGCCGTGTCGCCGAAAGTCGCGGCAATCGCCTCATGCGGACGGTTAAGGGGAAGGTGCAGGTTACGAGCCAGGAGATTGCCGGTGCCGCTGGGAATGATCGTGAGCGGAACATCGGTGTCGGCCAGTGCCTCCATGACGGCACGCACGGTTCCGTCGCCGCCAGCAACCAGAATGTGCGTCGCCCCGAGCTCCAGGGCTTCAGCGGTGACCTGCTGGCCCAAATCTTCGACCGTGGTCTCCAAGAAAAGCGGCGTCGCCCAGCGGGCTTTCGCCGACTGCTCGAGCAGTTCTTCGGAGAGCACAGAGAAATCAACCTTGATCGGGTTGTAGATCAAGGCGGCCCGCTTCGAGCCGGGCGCCTGGGCGTCTGACATGGGGCAAGCATACGGGTAGCGGCGGGCGGATAGACTTCTTGTGTGATTGATCCCGCACTCCTTCGTGATAACCCTGATGTCATTCGCCAGTCGCAGATCGCTCGCGGCCACTCGGCCGACACGGTCGACGACGCCATCGAGGCTGACAAGTCTCGTCGCGCTGCCATCAGTCGCTACGAAGAGCTGCGTGCCGAGCAGAACGCGTTCGGCAAGAAGGTTGCTTCTGCTCCCAAGGAGGAGAAGGCCGAGCTCGTCGCACAGGCAAAGGGCCTCGCCGAGGGCGTGAAGGAGGCACAGGCTGCTGCCGGTGCCGCCGAAGAGGTCGCCGACAAGGCCTTCCGTCGCATTGAGAACATCGTCATCGACGGTGTTCCTGCCGGTGGCGAGAAAGACTTCGTGGTTCTCCGTCACGTCGGCGAGGTTCCGACGTTCGACTTTGAAGCACGTGACCACCTTGAGCTCGGCGAAATGCTCGGCGCGATCGACATGGAACGCGGTGCCAAGGTTTCGGGCGCTCGCTTCTACTTCCTGAAGGGCGTCGGCGCGCGCCTAGAGATCGCGCTGATGACCCACGCGCTCAACACGGCACTCAAGTACGGCTTCGTGCCGCTCATCACGCCCACGCTGGTACGCCCCGACATCATGCAGGGCACCGGATTCCTCGGCGAGCACGCCGACGAGATCTACCACCTCGAAGACGACGACCTCTACCTTGTCGGGACGAGCGAGGTCGCGCTCGCGGGCTACCACAAAGACGAAATTCTTGACCTGTCGGGCGGCCCCATGCGCTACGCCGGCTGGTCAACCTGCTACCGCCGTGAGGCCGGTTCGCACGGTAAAGACACCCGCGGCATCATCCGCGTGCACCAGTTCAACAAGCTCGAGATGTTCGTCTACACGACGCCGGAAGAAGCCGAAGCTGAGCACTTGCGCCTCGTGCAGTGGCAGGAAGAAATGCTGCAGTCGCTCGGCCTCGCCTACCGCGTGATCGACGTTGCCGCTGGCGACCTCGGCTCGTCTGCCGCCCGCAAGTACGACATCGAAGCGTGGGTGCCGACGCAAGACGCATTCCGTGAGCTCACGTCGACCTCGAACTGCACGACCTACCAGTCGCGCCGCCTCGACATTCGCTACCGCCCCGACGGCGGCAAGACGACGCCGGTGGCAACGCTGAACGGAACCTTGGCAACGACCCGCTGGATTGTTGCGCTTCTCGAGACGCACCAGCAGGCAGACGGCTCGGTACTGGTTCCGGAAGTCCTTCGTCCGTACCTCGGTGGCCTGGAAAAGCTGGAGCCGCTTTCGTGACCGACAACGCCTCGGGTCAGCGCTTGCTGATCGCGCTCGACGTTGACGGCACCGTGGTGCTGGAAGATGAGTCGCCGAGCCCCGGCGTGCTTGATGCTGTGGCCGAAGCGGTGAGGGATGGCCACGAGGTCATGCTCGCGACGGGCCGTAGCTGGGCCGCCACCGGTCGCATCATGACGATGCTCGGCATTGCGCCCGAGTACGCCGTGTGTGCGAACGGTGCCGCGATCTACAAGCGCGGCGATGACGGCGAGTATGAGCGCTTTCACACCGAACTGTTTGATCCGTCGCCGGCGCTCGACATTCTCGAGCAACACTTGCCTGACGCGCACTACATGGTCGAGCACGGCGACGGCACGCGCCTGTACACCGACGAAATGCACGACTGGAGCCTCAACCTCGCCCACCAGGTGACGTTTGAAGAGCTCAAGGCTCAGCCGGTGTCGCGCATTGTTGTGGTGTCGCCCGAGCACGACGAAAAGGATTTCGCTGAACTCGTCTCGACGATTGGCCTCAACCAGGTGTCGTACGCCGTCGGCTGGACAGCGTGGCTCGACATCGCCCCGCAGGGCGTCGATAAGGGCTCCGGGCTCGACCTGGTGTGCGCATGGCTCGGCCACGATCGCGCCAACACCGTCGTGATCGGTGACGGCCGCAACGATCTCGGCATGTTCGCATGGGCGCAGGAGAACGGCGGAACCGCCGTGGCGATGGGTCAGGCTCCGGAAGAAGTGAAGGACGCCGCGAGCTACATCACCCGCCGCGTGCAAGAAGGCGGCGTGACCGAAGTATTGCGGGGCCTGCAGCCCGCGCGCTGACCGGCTACGCCTGGGGAAGCCGCGTGCCGCCACGGGCGGCGATGCGATAGCGTCGTGCGCATGACTGCCCGCAGCTGGTTCCGTTCGCCATCGCGGTCACCGTCGGCTGTGCGTTGGTGTCGATGATCGAGCTCATCGACCGCTTCAGGGGTCGGCTGGCGCACATCGTCGGCATGCTCGCGTTGGCAGTTTTCGTGTCGGTTCCGTCGGGCGTCGCCGCGTGGCTGATTTAGTCGCGTGTCGACGATGGCCGGTGGACTGAAGACGTCGTGTGGGCGGTGATTCCGTTCGCGGCCATGGCGATTCTGCCACTTGGGCTCATGATCGCAGGTCTCTTCGGTGCGCCGACCAAGCGTGCACCGCAGACCTTTGTGGGCTACCTGGAGGAGCAAGTGCGCACCCTGCCGCTCGCGACGAAACAGGCGATTCGCAACGATATTTCGGCGGCCATCGATGTTCTGGAGGTGCGGCAGATCATCCAGCGCGATGTGGCGCTGCGCGCCAAGACGGCCCCGGTGGCGGAGCTTGGTCTCACGATGGCACCGGAGGTGGCAAGTGCGCGTGGCGTGCCGGGATTCCGCAACGATCAGCCGGGGCACGGACACATTGGCGGAACCACGACGCCGCTGTAGAAATTTGCTGGCGTATCAGGGCGGTTGCGGCCGCATTGGGTAGCGCGCGGCACTCAGCCCGCCGCCATAAATTCATCAGGAGCCGCTCAGGCGCATTTTGCACAATGGAGAGTCGGCTAGACTCATTCACGCGAACGAGTGCGCTCGTTCGGGAAGGTTGTCCGAGTGGCCGATGGAGCTGGTCTTGAAAACCAGTGGGCAGCAATGTCTCGTGGGTTCGAATCCCACACCTTCCGCACATACTGCGCGGCAAGTCTGAAAAGCGTAGGAGCACAATCGAGTGAGTGAAACGACCCGGTCGGAGCGCGACCGCCGCCGCACCCTTGCTCGTCATGGCTCGATGAAATCCCCGAGCGCCTGGGGAGCGATCGTTCGCTTTCTGAGCGTCGCGGTTGCCACGGTGCTCGTTGCCGGTGTTGGTGTCGCTGCGTTCATTGCAACCGACCTGACGTCGTCGCTGAGCGCCGACATGGTGGACATCGGTGGTGAGGCGCCGCCGCCCGACATCGCTGCCTACGACGGCCCCGTCCAGATTCTCATGGCCGGTACCGACGTGTGTGAGCCGGAGTACGCCGAACTCTTCCAAGAACGGTGCTCTGATGCCGAAGACGGCGTTCGCAGCGACGTGCTGATGCTGCTGAACATCTCGGCCGCACCGCGCAAAGTGACGGTCATCTCCTTCCCGCGTGACCTCGTGGTTCCGATCCCCGAGTGCACCGATGCCAACGGCAACCCCACCTGGGAACAGTCAAAGGCCATGATCAACTCGGCCTTTGGCCTCGGTGGCCTCGCATGCACCGTGGCGACGGTTCGCGAGCTGACCGGCCAGCCGATTCAGTTCGCGGCGTCGATCAACTGGGGTGGCGTCATCGAGATGACGAACGCCATCGGTGGCGTCGATGTCTGCATCGGTGCGGATATGTATGACCGCCACACCGGCATCGACTGGAAGGCCGGCCCCCGCACGATCTCGGGTCTTGAAGCCCTGCAGTTCTTGCGCACCCGCCACGGCGTTGGCAATGGTTCCGACCTCGGTCGTATCTCCAACCAGCAGCAGTACATGTCGAACCTCGTCAAGAAGCTGATGAGCGAGCAGGTGCTGTCGAACCCCGGCACGCTGCTGCGCCTCGCGAAGGTTGCTGTCGAATCGATCGACCCGTCGACGAGCATGGCAGACCCGTACAAGCTGATGCAGATCGCGATGGCCGTCAAGGACGTGCCGTTCCAAGACTTCGTGTTTGTGCAGTACCCGGTGCAGGATGACCCCGCCGACCCGAACCGCGTGATTCCGATCTACGAAGACGCTGACGCGCTGTGGGCGGCTATCGCCTCGGGCCAGTCGTTGACGGTGACCGGCGGAACCGGTGGCTCGCTGACCGAAGAAGATATCGCGGCGCTCGAAGCCGAGAAGATGTACGACGGCGACGGCGATGGCCTCGACGACGAAACCGGCGAGCCAATGCCGACCGAGATCATCGAGCCGACGCCGGAGCCGACAGACCCGGGCACTGAGGTGCCCGGCGCACTGCCGCCGTCGGTCACGGGCACCAACGCTTCGCAAAATGTCTGCTCTGACGGAACCGTCAGCAACGAATAATCGCGGAATTGCGCAGAATTTGCGCGCAATTTTGTCGAGGAATCGCGCTTTCGGCCGCTTTGGTTCGAATCACGCTCCGGAACCCGTTAGTATTGCTGAGTGCCTTCACCTCACCGGTGAAGCCACGGAGACGTCGCATAGTCAGGCCTAGTGCACCACCCTGCTAAGGTGGAGTCCTCGCAAGGGGACCGAGGGTTCAAATCCCTCCGTCTCCGCCAAATGCAAAACCCCGCTTCGGCGGGGTTTTTGCGTTGTCGGGCTGATCTCGGTCGCTTGTGCCCGTGGTCCCGGAACCACCTGCTGGGGCTGTGCGCGTGGTTCCGGAACCACGACACGGCAGGAGGCGATTGTCGTGGGGGGTGGTGATTTTTGGAAAAATAAACACCAACCACCCACTTTACCACACCGCGAGTAGTGCACGCTCGCGCCGGCC